>CACIWG010000004.1 GCA_902590245.1 uncultured SAR116 cluster alpha proteobacterium
TTACTTTGTGAATTATATAATTTAGGCACTTTATTTAGTGCTTCATTTATTTTTAGAGAACTATTTGAAATTTGTGAATTTATAGGGAAATAATTTAATTTAAAATTTTCTTCTAAGGGAACACAAATTTGATTACAGATTTGTGCGTTAAATTTTAAATTTCCAAAAATTATTTTTTCAGGATTTTTGACATGAATTTTTAATGGAAAAATTATTTCTTTATCATAACCAAATGTATCTATATTAAAAAATTTAAAACTTTTAGGTTCTGGAAATAACAGATTAACATTTGATACATTACTGATTTTATCAAATATAATTTTGGGAGGCAAACCTGCTTCACCTGGGTTTTTCCAATAAATTTTCCAATTATTATCTAATTTAACTTTAACACCAGCAAGTAAATAATTTTTTTTCTCGTTAAAATTACCAAACAGAAGGTCAGCTTTATAATTGAGTTTATTTTCATTTAATAAATTTGCTTGTGATGAAGATGAGAAAATTAAAATTAAAATAACCCATAGTTTTATTAAATTTAATAATTTTATGAAAATGTTCATTTTTATATATTTTTATTTTTTCATTTCATGTTATGTTTAGAATATATATATGAATGATACTTATTTTGGTCAACTTTTAATCTCTATGCCTAATTTAATTGACCCATTTTTTCAAAAAACAGTAATCTTAATTTGTGAGTTTTCAGAAAAAGCTATTATGGGGCTTATAATTAATAAGCCAGTGCAAAACATTAAAGTTAGTAATATTTTAAAAAATATAAAACTTGATGTAAATGATAAATTAGTTAATCAAGATGTATTTATAGGTGGGCCTGTTCATACCGGTCAAGGATTTATATTGCATTCCAGTGAATGCAAATATGAAGGTAGTGAAACAATAAATAAAAACCTAAGATTAACAACCTCTTTAAAAATTTTAGAAGACATATCAAAGAATAAACCTCCTAAATTTTATAAAGTTTTTCTTGGATGTTCAGTTTGGGGATATAAACAATTTAACAATGAAATGTTAGAAAATTCATGGCATTTGATGAATACTTCAAATGAAATTATTTTTCAAAATAATGAGATCAACAAAATATGGGAAATTTGTGTAGAAAAATCTGGTATCGTCAAGGAAAAGTTAAACCCTTATCATGGAAATGCTTAATTTAAAAATTATAAATTTAAATTTAAGAAATCTTTTTGATCTGGTCCAATTATAGATAACACAGTTTTAGGATTATGGAACAATCTATCATATAAATCCAAAAGATTTGAAATTTTCAATTCGCTAATTTTATTTAGAATATAATCTTCTGAAAACATTTTAGAATGAGTGAAAAGACTTCTAACATTTCTTTCTAAACGACTAAATGTAAAATCTTGTGCTCTTATAAAACCTGAGCTTAATTGAGCTTTTGCTCTATCCAAATCATTAATAGTAATGTTTTTACTCAAATTTTTTATTTCAATTAAAGAAGTATCTAATAAATTTTCAAGATCATTTGGATTACATGCAGAGTAAAAACCAAAAATACCAGAAGACAAAAATTGACTTTGAAAGGAAAAAATACTGTAACATAAACCTTTTTTTTCTCTGATTTCTTGAAATAATTTTGAAGACATTCCACCACCTAAAATTATTGATAATGCAGTAAGGTCTAGTCTTTGTTTATCTAGATTGCTCAACCCTTCCACTCCAAAAACTATATGTGCTTGCTGTAAATCTTTTTTTTCAGAATGAAATCCAGAACTCCATTTATATTTAGGTTTAGTACTTTTATTACCTGGTTTTAAAAATTCAAAATTCTTTTTAATTTGATTAATAATTTTCTTTTCATCAAACTTTCCACTAATACCAATTATCAAATTTGACGGATTATAATTTTGATTACAAAATTCTTTTAAATCATCTTTATCAAAACCACCAACCGAAACTTTTGTTCCTAATATTGGTTTTCCAATTGATTGATTTTGATAAGCTAGAGAGTAAAACTTATCAAAGACCTTGTCATCTGGCATATCATTAGACTGACCAATTTCTGAAATTATAACTCCTCTTTCTCTTTCAATTTCTTCTTTAGGAAAAGTAGAGTTTAAGAAAATATCAGATAAAATTTCAATGCCTAACTCATGATTACTAGGAAGTAACTTTACATAATAAGCAGTATTCTCTTTACTTGTATATGCATTAATGTCACCACCAACATCTTCTATTTCCTTAGAAATATCAAAAGCGTTTCTATTTTTAGTTCCTTTAAATGCCATATGTTCAAGCATATGTGCAATACCTAATTGTTTATTATTTTCATTTACACTTCCAACATTTAGCCACAAACCAATAGATAATGTGTTAGAATTAAAATGGTCTAAAAGGATAGTAAGTCCATTACTTAAGGTAATTGTTTTTGCTGTCATATTTATCTCATATTGTTCTTTATGTAAGATTTAATTTCATGAATCTGATTATTTAAAATTTTAAAGTTTTCTTCTTTTTCTAAAATTAGTTCTAAAGCATGAGGATTTTTTGGAGAAAAATTTAAACTTTTTTCTGTCACTCTTGGAAATTTTGCGGGATGGGCACAAGCTAGAGAAATTAGTGGAATTTTATCATCTACTTTTCCTTCAGAAATTGCGGTTTTCGCGGCTCTTACACCTACAGCTGAGTGAGGATCTAACAAGTATTGAGATTTGTTATAAGTATTTTTAATTTCATCTATTATTGCAACATCAGAAACCTTAAAGCTTGCAAAGTCATCATTAAATTTTTCCAACATTGGCTTATCAATATTAAATTTTTTATTTTTTTCAAATTGTTCCATATAAAAATTAAGAGCATCGCTATCCCTTCCCAGCATTTCAAATAAAAGTCTTTCAAAATTACTTGAAACCTGAATATCCATACTAGGACTATAAGACTCTTCTACACTCTTTCTTTCCATAGTTCCTGAATCAAAAAATCTAGTTAAAATGTCATTTTGGTTAGAAGCACAAATAAGAGTATTAATTGGTAATCCCATTTTTTTAGCAACCCATCCAGCAAAGATGTTTCCAAAATTCCCAGTTGGAACTGAAAAATTAACTTTTTTGTTTGGTACACCTAACTTAAATGCTCCATAAAAATAATACACAACTTGAGGTATTAATCGTACCCAATTAATAGAATTAATCGCTGACAACTTTACTTCATCTTTAAAATTCAAATCGCTGAATAAACTTTTTACAATTGATTGACAACCATCAAAGTCAGTTTCAATAGCTAAAGATTGACAACCTTTTTTAAAAATTGTTGTCATTTGTTTTTGTTGAATTGAAGAAATTTTGTTATTTGGAAATAAAATAAATAAATTAACATTTGTATTATTTTTAAAAGCTTCTAGTGCGGCAGATCCTGTATCACCACTAGTTGCGCCTACAATTAAAATCTTTTTTTTCTTCTCTTTCAGAACATTATCAAATACGTGAGCTAAAAATTGCATTGCATAATCTTTAAATGCAAAAGTGGGTCCATAAAAAAGTTCCATGACATATAAATTAGTATCTAACTTTTTAATTGGTACAATCTCTTCATGATTAAAATTACTATACACTTGTTTACACATTTCATACAATTTAGATCTAATTTCTTTACTAACAAAGGGCGAAATTATTTTCTCGGCAAGAGAAATATAATCTAAATTTTTCATCTCATTTAATTCTAAATTAGAAAATCTTGGCCAAGTATTAGGTAAATACAACCCGCCATCTCTTGCCAATCCAGACAAAAGAACGTCTTCAAAATTTAAATTAGATTCTTGACCTCTTGTGCTTAAATATTTAATTTCGGTCATCATCTTCTTTTCTTAAATGTTAATCTTTTTTCTTTAATATGAAATATAAAATAAATTATAACTAGAGTTAAAGCTAAACTATACCAAGTAATAGCATAAGACAAATGTTGATTCCTAAAATTTGGTTTTCCAAGGGCAGCAATTGGTAATTTTCGATTGTTTTTATTTCTAATTGCATCTATAAAAAAGTTTTCTTCAAAACTATATTTCTCTAATTCACGAGCTTTTTTTATTTCATTTGGTTTTATTGTGAACCAAAAATCATCTTCTATATCATTTTTAGGAACAAAATATCCTTTTAATTGTGGCTTTCTTATTATTCCATCAACGGTAACTTCTTCTTCAATTATAGTAAATGGCCTTGATTTTTGTAGTTTAAGTTTTTCACTAATCCAACCTCTATTTATTAGTACAACCTTATTTTCATTTGTTAAAATTGGTGTAACTAAATGAAATCCGGCATTTCCTTCATATGTTTTTCCTATAATTAAAGTTTCTTTATTGTTTAAAAACTTTCCTTTAATTAAGACTCTTCTAAATTCCTGTGTGCTATTATATTTAAATGATTTTTCATATAAGATCTTATTATTTTCAAATTTTTCTGTATAATTTGAAATTATATTATTTTTCCAAATTAGTCTTTTAACTTGCCAAGTACCAAGTGAAATTAAAACTAAAAAAGAAACTATGCTAAATAATGTTGGCCACAATAATGGACGAAATTGAATTGATTTCATTTGACTAAAAGACTTTAGCCACCCCACCAGTAAACACAGACAAATAAAAATAACCAGACAACATCTACAAAATGCCAATACCACGCTGCTGCTTCAAAACCAAAATGATGTTCTGATGTGAAATGACCTCTAATTCCTCTAAACAAACATACAGCTAAAAATATTGTTCCAACAAGAACATGAAACCCATGAAAACCTGTAGCCATATAAAAAGTTGATGCATATATACCGTCTGTGAAGCCAAAAGCTGCATGAGTATACTCATACGCTTGCAATGCAGTAAAAGCTACACCTAATAAAACTGTAAGAACTAGACCTGTTATAAAGTCTTTTCTATTGCCGTGTTGTAAAGCATGGTGAGACCAAGTTACTGTACATCCAGACAAAAGAAGTATCATTGTGTTTATTAGTGGAAGATCAAAAGGATCAAACGTTGTAATATCTGCAGGTGGCCAAACACCTGTATCAGGATAAAGACTTGAATCAAAGAAAGCCCAGAAAAAAGCCACAAAAAACATCACCTCAGATGATATAAATAACATCATTCCATAACGCATACCTATTTGAACTATAGGTGTATGATGACCTTGGTATTCAGCTTCTCTAACTACGTCTCTCCACCAGAAAAACATTGTAGCTAATACCATTAAAACACCACCCCCTAATATGTAAACTGAATAAGCATATTCATGCATAAACATTGTTAATCCTAAGACTAGAGTAAATCCAGCTGCAGAACCAACTGCAGGCCAGGGACTTGGTTCCACTAAATGATATTGATGTTTTTGGTCTCCGCTCATAAATACTCCTTAAAATATTTATAAATTAAAATTTTATATAAATCAAAGTAATTTGGCTTGAAAGTCCTAATTATTCAACCTTAAAAAAAGTATATGACAAAGTTATTTCATTTAAGGATTTCAGATTATCATCATTGTCAATTTCAGGATCAATATAAAAACTCACAGGCATTTTAACTTCTTCATTAGGCATTAATTTCTGATTTATAAAACAAAAACATTCAATTTTCATAAAAACTGATCCTGCTTTAGGAGGCGACACGTTAAATGATGCTGTGCCTGTAGATGGTTCCTTCGATAAGTTTTTTGCAGTATAATAAATAATTTTTTCAACACCCGGTTTTAACTTAATTTCATCACTAGGTGCAACAAATTTCCAATTCAGGTCTGGAGAAATATTTGCATCAAATCTTACTTTATACAAACTAGCATCAACTTTTGGACCTGGCGCTAAAGAAGCTTTTTGTGTTGTACCTGCATACCCAGTAACTCTACAAAATAAATTATATAAAGGAACAGATGCAAATGATAGACCTAGCATTCCAAAAGCAAAAAGGAAAACGTAGAACACAAAATAAATATTTTTAAACTTAGTTGTTTTTTCCATTTAGGTAATATTCATTCTAAGTATTGTTATAAAAAAAAACAAAATAACAAAAAAAATAATTAAAAATAAAATAGCAGTATTTTTTGATTTTCTGTCTTTATAAAATTTTTCAATAAAATTAGGTGTTTTCAAATCGTTCATTAAATGAGCCTTACAAGAATTTTATCTATAAGTATTAACGAAAAGATTAAAAACAAGTATATTATTGAAAAGTTAAAAACTTTTCTTTCATTATAATTTTTAATTTTCAATAAATTATATGCTTCAAATATAAATTTGAACCCAAGAGATAAACTAAAGGCAAGATAAAAAATTGAATTAAAATCAAAAAAATAAGGCAATGTCGAAAATATAACAAGTATTAAAGTATATAAAAAAATATGCCACTTAGTGGATTTATCACCTTTAATATTTGGTAACATTGGAATGTTAACTAATTTGTATTCTAACTTAGTTTTTAGAGCTAATGCCCAAAAATGTGGTGGTGTCCATAAAAATATGATCCCAAATAAAATTAATGCCTCTACACCAAAAGAACCCGTTGAACACACATATCCAATTACAGGTGGAGAAGCACCAGATGCACCACCAATGACAATATTTTGATAAGAATATCTCTTTAAAAATATAGTGTAAAAAACCGCATAAAAAATTATTGTAAAAAAAAGTAAAAATCCAGCTAACCAATTTATACACAAACCTAAGATTATAATTGACAAAATACTTCCAATCAAGCCAAATGCTAATGCATCTGATGGTTCAATTTTTCCTTTTGGAATAGGACGATTTTTGGTTCTTTCCATCATTGAGTCAACTTCTCTGTCATACCATTGATTAAGGACTCCGGATGACCCTGCACCCAGAGCAATAGCTAAAATACCTATCATTGATAAATAAGGATTTAAGATCGTTTCTGTTGAAAAAACTCCACAGAAATAACCTATCAATGCAGTAAAAATTACTAAAGACATAACTCTAGGTTTCATCAATTGGAAGAAATCACTTATTGAAGAAATTTTATTGTCTAAAATTTCTCCATCTTTTTGTAAGATAGTTGTCAATTCAATACCGCTAAATTTAATTATCGTATTTTTGGAAGATCATTAAATGTATGAAAAGCTGGTGGTGAAGATACAGACCACTCAAGAGTTGATCCTCCCTTACCCCATGGATTATTGACAGTTTTTCTTTTTCTAACAAACGCTTCTATAATGACAATTAAAAATATAATTGCCCCTATACCACCTACGAATGCACCAACTGAAGCTACATAATTCCATCCTGCAAAAGCATCTGGGTAATCAATATATCTTCTTGGCATTCCAGCTAATCCAAGAAAATGCATAGGGAAAAAAGTTAAATTTACCCCTATAAATGTTACCCAGAAATGTAATTTAGCTAGAAATTCATTATATTCAAATCCAGTCATTTTAGAAAACCAATAGTAAAATCCTGCAAATAATCCGAATACAGCGCCAAGTGATAATACATAGTGGAAATGAGCAATAACATAATATGTATTATGTAGAATAACATCTAATCCAGCGTTAGCTAATACAACACCTGTTACACCACCAACCGTAAATAAAAATATAAACCCTATAGCCCAATACATTGGTATTTTAAAAGTTATTGAACCACCCCACATTGTAGCAATCCATGAGAAAATTTTCACTCCTGTTGGAACTGCAATAACCATGGTTGCAGCTGTGAAGTATGCGCGAGTGTCTACCGATAATCCAACAGTATACATATGATGCGCCCAAACTACAAAACCAACAACACCAATTGCTACCATCGCATATGCCATTCCTAAATAACCAAAAACCGGCTTTTTTGAAAATGTTGAAACAATCTGACTTACAATCCCAAAAGCAGGTAATATCATTATATAAACTTCAGGGTGACCAAAAAACCAAAATAAATGTAAAAATAGGATTGGATCACCACCACCTTCTGCAACAAAAAAATTAGTTCCAAAGTTTCTATCTGTTAACAACATTGTTATAGCACCAGCAAGAACTGGAACAGCCAATAATAGTAGAAAAGCCGTAACAAGCATAGACCAAACAAATAATGGCATTTTATGCAGGGTCATACCTGGAGCTCTCATGTTAAAAATTGTTGTAATAAAATTAGCAGCACCTAATATTGATGACGCCCCGGCTAAATGTAATGAAAATATTGCAAGATCCATTGCCATTCCTGGTGAACCAGTAGAGCCAGATAGCGGTGGGTATATGGTCCACCCAACACCAACACCTCCATCAATTACAGCAGACAATAATAATAATACAAAACTTGGAGGTAATAGCCAAAAAGAAATGTTATTCATTCTTGGAAAAGCCATATCTGGAGCACCTATCATAATTGGTACAAACCAATTCCCAAATCCACCAATTAGCCCAGGCATTACAACGAAAAAAACCATTATTAAACCGTGAGCAGTTGTAAAAACATTCCATACATGCCCATCTGCCATATATTGTACACCTGGATGCATTAACTCAGCACGCATGTAAATAGACATAGCACCACCAATAAAGGCAGCAATAATAGCAAAAATTATATACATGGTTCCTATATCTTTATGATTTGTAGAATAAAGCCACCTTTTAACAAAACCTGAAGGGGCACCATGATGATGTTCTGAGTGATTAGCAGCTTTAGAGAGTGTTGCCATCAATTGTTCTCCTTAATTACTTTTTCATTATTCATTACAACTTTGATATTACTGTCAACATTAGCAAATTTTAATTTTGCGTCAGCAAGCCATTTTTTATAATCTTCTTTCGACACAGACTTCAAAACGATAGGCATATAAGCGTGATTTACTCCACAAATCTGATTACACTGACCATAATATGTTTTTGGACCCTTTGGTATCTCTGTCCAAACCTCATTAATTCTTCCTGCAATTGAGTAAACTTGAACAGCCAGTGAAGGTATGAAGAAAGAATGCATTACGTCATTACCAGTAATAAGAAATTTTATTTTAGTTCCCTCTGGAACAACTAGTGGATTGTCAACATCTAATAATCTTTTTTGTCCATCTTTAATCTTGTCTTCTTCAATCATGTAAGAGTCAAAATTTATTTTTTCGTCAGGATACTCATAATTCCAATACCATTGAGCACCTGTTACCTTGACGACCATATCATATTTTTTATCTGTCTCTTGAAGATATAAAAGTTTAAATGAAGGTACAGCTATTACAACTAAAATTAGAACTGGTATGACTGTCCATAAAACTTCAATAATTGTATTATGTGATGTTTTTGATGGAACTTTATTAGAATTTTCTTTATACCTCCAACAAACATAAACCAAAAGAGCCAGTACAAAAAGTGAAATTAATGTAATTACAACTAATAAAAAGTTATGAAGATCAGTTGCTGTTTCAGCAATTATTCCAGATGGTGGTTGTAAATCCATTTGCCAAGGTTTAGGCTCAGATGCAAATGCAGTATTGGATAATAGATTTATAGTTAAGAGTAAGATATAAAATTTTAAGTTGGACATATTTGAATTCTTTTTATTTATATCTATTATTTAAACTTTTTAAATAAAATTTCTAGTAAAAATGTTTTTTTTTTTCAATTAATAATTAAATTATATTACAATTAGGAAGAATTAAGGAATTATGTCTGAACAAGATACAATAAAATCAACAGATAAATTATTTTTTGAACATAATGACATCTCTAAAACTAAGACTTTCGACTGTGTTAATAGCACATTAAATAATTGTAATGGTGGTGAACTTTATTTTGAAAACACAGATTTTGAAACACTCTATTTTACCGATTCAAGAATACAAAATATATCACAAAGTTCATCTCAAGGTTTTGGTTTTAGATCTATTAAAGAAGATACTATAGCTTTCTCATGTTCAGATAATATTTCTTATGAAAATATAATTAATGCTTCAAAAACAGTTAATTCAATTATTAACTCAAAAAATAAGGATGATACAGTTTATAAAAAAAATCAGAACATTAAACCATTATATATTTCTAAAAATCCACTGACAAACTTGAAATTTTCAAAAAAAATTATGCTTTTAGAAAAGATAAATAATTTTGCAAGAAAATTAGATAATAGAGTTGTTCAAGTGTCAATTTCACTAACAGGAAGTTATTCACATATTCAAATATTAAAAAAAGATTATGAAAACCATGCTGATTTAAGACCTTTAGTAAGATTGAATGTTCAAATTGTTGTTGAATCAAATGATAAAAAATCTTCTGGGTCTTCTGGCTACGGTGGAAGATCTTTATATAATGAATGGATTGACGAAAAAAACTGGAAAAGAAAAGTTAAAGAGGCGTTAAGGTTAGCTGTTTTAAATTTGGATGCAAAACCTGCTCCAGCAGGTGAGTTACCTGTTGTTCTAGGTCATGGTTGGCCAGGAGTTATGTTACATGAAGCAGTTGGGCATGGATTAGAAGGTGATTTCAATAGAAAAGGTACATCACTGTATTCAAATAAAATTGGAGAAAGAGTTGCTTCTAAAGGTGTAAATGTATTTGATGATGGAACTATTATCAATAGAAGAGGTTCATTAACAATTGATGATGAAGGAGTACCTTCACAAAAAAACTTACTAATTGAAGATGGAATACTTGTAAAATATATGCAAGACACTCAAAATGCTTATTTAATGAATGTTGAACCCACCGGTAATGGAAGAAGACAATCTTTTGCTCATTGCCCTATGCCAAGGATGACAAATACTTACCTAGATAATGGTTCTTTCTCTTCAAAAGAAATTATAGAAAGTGTAGATAAGGGTATCTATGCTGTGAATTTTGGTGGAGGTCAAGTTGATATTACTAGTGGTGACTTTGTTTTTTCTTCATCAGAAGCTTATATGATTGAAAATGGTAAAGTTAAGTATCCAATAAAAGGAGCTACTTTGATTGGTAATGGGGCAAATGCAATGCACAAGATTAAAATGATCGGAAACGATCTTAAACTTGATGAAGGTATTGGCACTTGTGGAAAAGATGGTCAAGGTGTACCTGTGGGTGTTGGACAACCTACATTATTGATGGACGGCATTACTATTGGTGGAACAAATATTTAGTTATTTTTTGTAAAAATTTTACTAATATCTTTTTCCCAAACACCATTAAATTTTCTTACCAACTCATCGGCCGCTGTTTCTTGATTTTCTAACATATTTAATAATGGATCTAAAAATTGTGTTTCACTCACCCCATTTATATCTTTAAAATTTCTTCTCTTAAGACCTTCATAAGAGATATTCAAAAGATCTTTAGCTACATTAATTATTTTAGATGAGCCTATAATCCCATTTAATCCAAATTTAGCAGCAGAAATTCTACTTTCTTCTAACAAGGAAACATTCATAAATTTTTTTGCAACATGGAACGCTTCATCTAAACTTTTTTCATCATATAAAAGCCCTACCCAAAAAGCAGGTAACGCACAAATTCTATTCCATGGACCTCCATCCGCACCTCTCATCTCTAAGTATTGTTTTAATCTAACCTCAGGGAAAGCAACAGTCACATGATCTTCCCAATCTGAAATTGTAGGAAATTTACCTTCAAATCCGTCTAGTTTTCCATTCATAAATTTTGCAAATGATTTTCCAGCAGCGTTATGATATGTTCCCTTATCATAAACAAAATACATTGGTACAGATAAAAGATATTCTGTCCAAGCTTCATATCCAAAATCTTTACTAAAAACAATATCAGGAAAACCAGATCTTTTACTGTCTGTATCTGTCCAGGTGTAAGCCCTTAAAGATGAATAGTTACTGATTTTACCTTCAATAAATGGAGAATTTGAAAATAAAGCAGTTGCAATAGGTTGCAATGCCAAAGAAGTTTTAAATTTTTTAACCATATCCATTTCATCTGAATAATCTAAATTAACCTGTATGGTACAAGTTCTTATCATCATGTCTATTCCACGGTTTCCAACTTTTGGCATATGATTTTTCATAATTTCATATCTGTTTTTTGGCATCCAATTTATTTGATCTCTTTTCGAAATAGGATCAAATCCCAATCCAAGCATCACAAAATCCAACTCATTAGAAATTTTTCTCATCAAATTCAGATGCAAACCCGCTTCATTACATGTCATGTGTAAGTTTCTTAAAGGTGCACCAGATAATTCAAATTGTCCTCCAGGTTCAAGAGATATAGAAGAACCTGATTTATGTTTCAATCCAATTAAATTATTACCTTCATTAATTTTCTTCCAATCTTCTTCTTCTGCAATTCTATTTAAAATAGTTTTTATTCCATTTAAATCTTCATAACCCAATCTTTTAAAATCATTTTTTTTAAATAAAAATTTTTCATGTTCAGTTCCAATAAGCCAATCATCTCTTTTCTTTTCACCTTCTTTGAACCACTGGAAAATTTTATCAAGATTTAATGTTTGTTTATTTTCCATCATTAAGTCTCTTGTAATTCATTAATTTATCTTATAACTTGAGTTTATTATATTTAAATAAGATAGACCAACTATTGCAGCAGTATCAGATCTTAAAATGGTCTTACCGAAACTTATAGGAAAAACGAATTTAAAAGTTTTTAACATCTCATTCTCTTCAATAGAAAACCCACCTTCTGGTCCAATTAATAAGGATGATTTAACAAAATTTTTTTTATTTAGGATAGTTAAATTTTTATTAATTTTTAAAATTTCATCTGCATATAAAATACTTCTATTTTTATCCCATCTTTTCAATAATGCCTGCATTGTCTGTAAATCATTAATTTCTGGAATTGAAATTCTATTTGACTGTTCGCTAGCTTCCCTAGCAATTGCATACATTCTATTTATATTTATATCTCTGATAGATGATCTTTCAGTTAAAATTGGAAAAATCTTCTTTACGCCTAACTCTGTTGCTTTTTGTACAATAAAATCAATTTTATTTTTTTTTACTAATGAAAAGATAAGAAAAATATCATTAAGAATTTCAGTATTTTTAGAGGGTTCAAAAATTTTTAAGGTTGTTTCATCTTTTTGTATTTTTAATATTTTAGAAAAAAACTCCTTATCATTTTCATTAAATAAATTAATTTGATCATTTTCTTTGCATCGCATTACATTTTTTAAGTAATGAGTGTCATTTTTCCTTAATACAATTGTCTTATTCAATGAGAGTTTTTGACTACAATATAACCTTATCATTTTATTTAATTTTGTTTTAATTGTTATTTTTATTTATCATATACAATAACTATAATTTATACATATATTTACTATTAAATATGAAAATAAAAACAGACATGCCTGAAAATGGTTGGTGGAATAAATTACCAAAAACAACACATAAATGGATTAGGTTAGGTAGGTTCGACAGACCAATAGGAAGTTGGCTATTATTACTTCCATGCCTTTGGACAATTCCAATTTTTTTAAATTCAATAACTAAATTATTTGAAATGTATTTAATATTTATAATCGGTGCTTTTTCAATGAGAGCAGCTGGCTGTATAATTAACGATCTATGGGACAGGGACATTGACAGAAAAATTTCTAGAACTCGTTTAAGGCCAATTGCAAGTGGAGAAATATCTCCAAAAGAGGCCTTTGGATTTTTAATAATTCTTTTGACAGTTTCTTTATTGTGCTTGTTAAACTTCAATAAATTTACTTGGTTAATCGCCTTATCTTCTTTCCCATTAATTATATTATATCCACTTGCAAAAAGAATAACAAAATGGCCTCAGTTTGTATTAGGAATAACATTTAGTTGGGGAGTTCCCACAGCATGGGCTGCAACTAATACGGAATTTAATGTTGGAATTTTTTTTCTTTATTTAGGAACTGTTTTTTGGATCATAGGTTATGACACTATATATGGTTATCAAGATAAATCTGAAGATAAAATCTACAACATAAATAATACTGCAATCACAACTGAAGATTATTATGTTAAATTTATAATGTTCTTTTACATAATTTCTATCTTAAATTTTCTGATAGCAGGCATTATTTTAAAAATACATTTTGGTTGGTATATAGGTCTATTTTTTATGTTTATGCACTTTACATATCAAATTAAAAAGGCAAAAACCATTAATAGAGATGATGCATTAAAACTATTTAAATCCAATAAGGTTGCAGGGTTATTTTTAACTTTGGGATCAATGTCTAAATTTTTAGAGATGGTCTAAAATAAAGATCTACTAATATCATATGAGGAAAGGTTAAGGCAGCAAGACCAATAAATGTTACTTTAATTATAGAGTGATCTAAAGAAATATTAAAATTTAAATATGTTAAAATCAAAAAACCTAAAATCCAGGTTAAAAGTGTAAAAAATAAAAACATATTTCTAATATTTTTGTCAGACAAATTATTTCTTAATGATGGCAATATTCTTTTGATGTGGTTAAAACTATGAATGAAACAAAAGTAAAAAGAAAAAGCAAAAATTGCATTTGTTGTATAAATGATCATAGATATTAAAAAAATACGAATAATGTAATTTTTTTTGATTTCATCAAAATTTATATAAAAGTGAAATGGCAATAATATTAACCATAGGTATAAGCCATATTTTAAAATTAACCAAAGATCATCAGTGTTGTGATTATTTAAAAGAATTTGGTAAATTGAATTAACTTCATTGAAATGAAAAAAACTGATTCCAAAAATTACAATTCCTCCATTTATATATGCTGATAACCAACATTTATAGCTTTTAGACCAACTTATATCACCCAGTCCAAAATGAATAATACTCACAAACAAGAAAATAATCAGCGTAATATAAGGGATTAAATACCATATCAGTGCAATAGCCAAGGCTAAGAATGAATAACAAAATATGAAAAAAAATTTTGATTTCATATTCTTATAATAACCTAATGTTAATGCTATTGAAGCATCAAAAGCACCATGAGGAACTCCAAAAACAAAAATCAAAATCAAAGATAAATAATCTAATAAATCAAACATTAATTAATTTTCAATTTTTTTTAATACACTGCCATATTGCACGCAAAAATAAAAGTTTTGGTAAAGAATATATAATTTTTAACCATGTCTTCAAACTTTGATTACCATTCATAAACAAGGCCATTTCATCTCCAGATAATCTACTATTCATTTTATAAAATAGCTCTGGAAAAAATTTAGGATTTTTTTCCAGAGCTTTTATGAAAATTTTATCCATAAATAAACTAAATTTAGTATGGATAAAATTATTAATTTTTAAGTTATTATTTAATTGATAAATAATGTTACTAATTTGCTTTTGAATATAAATAAAAGTGTAACCCGAGGAAGGTTTTGTAGCCCCACCCCTCGTTCCAATGCTAACAGAATTTGCTAGGGAAAAATTCATATATTGCATTGGTATTATACCTTTTTCTTCTTTAAGCACTTTAAAATAATTAATATTATAATTCTCTTTCAAATAAGAATTAATAGCACTTAAATAAAATTTTCTGTCTTCAACATTTTTTGAAAATAAAGTAGACTCTATTAAAGCTTTTTTCTTTGAAAAAGGTATAACATAGATAAAATGTAACCCACGTGATTGATTACACCTAAAATCCATAAGGATAACAGTAGATGGGTCAAATTTATTTTCATTAGTCTCAATAGTTAAGCCTATAAAATGCTGTATTAAGATATTTTTATTAAAGGTTATATTCCTACAATCAAAAAAATAATCTCCTTCAATAAGTTTTTTATCAACAAAAAATTTTGAATTTATATCTTCAACTTTTTTTTTTATCATTTTCACATTTGAATTATTTATTTTGCCCTTACAAAAATTTATCCATTTTTTTTTATTTATTAAACAATATGGATGCAGGTTCGAATAAAATGTTTTTTCATTCCTGTAATTTATAATTTTCCATTTATTCCATTTAAGACAAATTTCATCAAAATCATGAGAATATTTACTGCTCCAAAAACCCCAATAATGATCCTTTTCATCATTATCAGTCCCTAAATAAAATTTAAATGTCGCATCTTTAACTTCTTGTGATCTCCTTATAAAAGAAAACCCTGCACAACCACCACCAAAGATATTGATATTTTTTTTTTTCATAAAATTTCTTTTAAATGTTTATGCAAACTTTGATCATGTTTTGGAAACTTTAGTTTGAAAAAAACAAATATGTTTGTAAAAGTTTTTAATGAAAGTTTAAGTTTTTCAAAATTTGTTGTATATATTCTTCCTCTATACCAAACAAGATTATTTTTTTTTAATTTAACTCCAATTTCTCTATAAATATTTGAAGCAATACCAATAGCAATTCTAAATTTAAAATTTAAAAAAACTAATCCTTTATTTCCACTTCTGTAATATAATTCAGAAATCAGTAAAATTTTTTTTATAGCATGTTTTAAAATTAAGTGGTTTGAATGATTATAATCTTTAGTTAAAATTAAGATTTCCTTTGGAGTTAAATCATTAATAAATTTACCTGGCAAGTATCGTCTATTAAGTTTTGCATCTTCTTCTATATCTCTTAATATATTAGTTAACTGCATAGCTATACCTAAATCAGTAGCAAAATTTAGAGAATTTTTATCTTTACATTCAAGAGCAATGCACATTAACACGCCTACGGTGCCTGCAACTCTATAACAATATAAAATTAATTGTTTTTCACTTTTTATTCTAACTAATTTTTGATCAAAAATTAGACCATGAATAAGATCTATAATTTTACTTTTGGCTAACTCACAATTTTTCAAATAACTAGGGATATAAATATTATTATTTTCTAATTTTTGATAATCATTTTTCTTAATTAAATCTAAAATATAGTTTAACTTTATAAAATTTTCATCTTTTGTTTTAGTATCAGCTATATCATCCAACAATCTACAAAATGAGTATAATTCAGCACATCTAATGAGATATTTTTTTGGCAATAATTTACCAGCCCAATAAAAACTTTTTCCATTTTGTTTCAGAATTTCTAGATGATTACTCATTTAAAATAATATTTTCAACCACTTTTGCTGATGATAATACTCCTGGTATGCCTGCTCCAGGATGAGCGCCAGAGGAAGCAAAATATAAATTCTTAATATGCTGGTCTTTATTATGATATCTAAACCAAGCTGATTGCAAAAATATAGGAGCAATTGAAAAACCAGCGCCATGCATTGACCTATATTGATTTTTAAATTCATTAGGTGTCATATAAAAATCATTACAAATGCTTTGCTTTAATTTGGGTAATATAGTTTTATCTAAACTTTCAATTATTCTTTCTTTCAACTTATCACCTTCAACCTTCCAATCAACTTTACCTTGTAAATTTGGGACTGGACACAAAACATAAAAACTATCGCACCCTTTAGGAGCAAAACTTTTATCTGTAGCTGTAGGTCTATGAATATAAAGAGAAAAATCTTTGGCAAGAATTTTTTTATCAAATATATCTTTTAACAAACCCTCAAATCTTTTGCCCATCCATATTGTATGATGTGCAACTTTTGGATAATTTTTAGTTGTTCCAAAAAAAAGAACAAACATTCCCATAGAATACTTTGTAAAAAATTCAGGTAAAAATTTTTTTCTTTTCTTTGTTTTTAAAATTTCTTTATAAAAGGTTGGAGGATCACCATTAAAAATTAATTTATCACATTTATAAAGATTATTATTATTATCCGATATAGAAACAACCTTTCCGCTTTCTATGTTAACATTTTTTATATCTATATTTAATTTTATTTTAATTTTTTGCCTTAACATTAATTTTTTTAATTCTGTTATAATTTTTCCTGTTCCACCCATACAAAAATATACTCCCCAATTTCTCTCTAGATAGTGAATTAACGCATAAATAGAAGTTGTATTAAATGGATTTCCTCCAACCAGCAAAGGGTGGATAGAAAATGCTGAACGTATTTTTGGATTTTTTAGGTATCTTCCAACTAATTGCGAAACCGTTAAATGAGCTTTTAATTTTATTAATGCTGGTATTTGTTTGCACATAAACCAAAAGGAATTAAATGGCTTATCTGATAATTGAGTAAACCCAATATCAAAGATATCTTTTGATATATTTAATAACTTTTCATAACCTTCCGCATCATCTTTTGAAAATTTTTTAATTTCACGTTTTGTATCTATAACAGTTCTACGATAGTCAAAAGATGATTTATCATTAAAATAAAATCTGTACCATGGATCTAAAGGAACAAATTTTAGATATTTTTCTCTGTCCTCTCCAAATAAACTAAATAACTCGTCAAACATAAATGGAGCAGTAATAACTGTAGGACCAGCATCATGCTTAAATCCTCTTAAATTAAAAACTTGAGCTCTACCACCAATTTCTGGTAATCTATCAATTAAAGTTACATTATGTCCTAAAGCTCTTAGTCTAAGAGCGCTTGCAATACCACCAAAACCTGATCCGACAACAATTGAATTTATTAACTTTTGCTTGCTCATATATAAATATTTTAAATTTAGATTAAAAAAAAAGCCAGTCCAAATGGACTGGCTTTTATAAAAATTATGTTAAGTTTAAGCTTTTGCAGTAGAGTCTGCAGCTGCCCAAATTGCTAAACAAAATCCTATTTTGTTTAATACGTCAGCAATATTATAAATCATATTTAAACTGTTAGCGTCAGCACCTCCAGCCATATAACCTACAAAATAACCTATTGGATAAATAGCCCATCCAATTGTAACAATCCATCTCATTGTAGCAAATCCAGATTGAACTGCTTCAGGTGCGTCTGATGCACTTACTTTTCCAGCTTCACCAGCAAAAATTTCATAAAGAATGTATATCCAACCGGCCATTCCGATTACGAAACCAAGTGTTGCATTAATGAAACCAGCTTCACCTAAATAACCACCAACTAGCATTATTACGGAACCTATAAATAGTCTCCAAAAAACACCCATTGCAATAGTTGTACATGCTGCAAGTATTATGTAGAATTCAATCATTTGTAATGGAACAGTAATAATCCAGTCTACATATCTAAATACAGTAGGTGATGCTCCGGTTGAAACCCAAACATCTCTCATGTAAAAATAATGGACTGCTGCCACCATACATACTAAGCCGCCAACAACTAAAGAAGTTCTCCATTTCCCTTCAAATCTTAATGATTCTAGGAAAAAGAATGTGGCTGCTGCTACCATAGCTATAGAGATGATCCAAAATGTTATACCTACTGGATCTGTAGGCTCTAAGTTGCCAGAAGCAAAACTTAAAGTTGGTAGTCCAGCAAATAAAATTGCTGGTAATATATATTTTAAAAATTTGAACGACATTAAGGACCTCCCCTATAAGTTAAAATTCGCTCGTAATTAGAATAATATCTAATTTTCCAAGAGAATATGTTCTAAATCATTATGAATCAACAGTTAAAAAGGTGCAAATAATATAAATTAGTTAAAAATAAAACTATCTATTTGAATTTACTGTATATTTTATTTTCAAAAAAAAATAATTAATTTTCTTGATTTTTGAAATTATTTATTTTTAATTAATATATTACAACATCTAGTATTATGAGGTAATTATTTTAATAGATATTGTTGCCACTTACTTTTACATCTAACATTTTCCAGGGAGCATTCTTAGGATAGATACTTTTTTTTGACATTTTATCAATTAGTGCAAGTCTCGAGTTTTTATTATATATTATTTTTTTTAACCAGGATTCTAAAGATTTTTCACTGCTAGAATTTTCTGAAAATAATTTATTTAATGCTTCATACTCACTAATTGATATAAAAGAATTTGTATTTGACTTTATATTTTTTATTCTAATCGGCAAATTATTTTCAAACATATAACACCCTCTAGTAGATACATATCCAAAAATAGGACCAAAATAATCCTCCTCTTGAACAAATACCGTTTCATTATCTAATTGAACATAATTATAAGCTATCCCCAATCCTTCCGAGAGGTGCATAATTTGCAATTGATCTTCATTCAACCAAAGTAAATTCAAATCAGATACTGATCCTTCACATGGCCACTGAGTCGCAGGAATAGAACCATATGCAGACATTGAAGCTGCATAAACAATCACAGAATTATATAATTTTGCTGGAGTTACACATAAATTATTATTGATACCAAATTTTTTTTTTAATTGATATGGAGATCTATTGGAACCGATAGATATTATTGGAACTCTGTTTTTCAGAGAAATTTGGATGCCTTGATAGAATTTTCCGTTTTTAAATGTAAAAGAAGTTGTTGGTGCTTTGTAAGGATAATTTATTGCCCTCTCAAACCAGTTGTAAACTGGGAAATATTGTTTATCTGAATCGACAAAACATTCCATGATGACTATAACCCTATTATTTCATCAAAACCAAATCTCAAATTCATACATTGTATAGCAGCCGCGGAAGCTCCTTTTCCAAGATTATCAAAATTTGAAGAAATTAATAATTGGCCACTATTAACATTTTTAAAAATATTAATTTCAACTCTATTAGAATTAATAATTAGGTTTGGCTTATAAAAACCGTCAGGGATTTCAATGTTATCATTATATTTAACTGTAATAAACTTTTGGTCTTTATAATAAGAGTTAAAAAAATTCTCTATTTCAAAAAAAGAGTCTTCTTTTTCAAAATCTTTTATAGTTAAAAATGAATTTACAATCATACCTTGATAAAAATTTGCAACCGATGGCAAAAAAAGTGGGTAATTATCTAAATTACAATGAAATTTTATTTCTGGGAGATGTTTATGGTTTAAATTAAGTCCATAATAAAAAAAAGGAGAATTATTATTTTTTTGATATTCAATTAACTTTTTACCTCCGCCACTAAATCCACTAACTGCTTGAAGTACAAACTGGTGAGAACGAGAAATTAATCCCATTTTTATTAATGGAAATATTATTAGATTAGATCCAGTTGCATAACACCCTGGAACTGAGATTAATTTGGATATTTTTATATTATTTCTGTATTCATCTGATAATTCAGGCAACCCATAACTCCACATTGCAGAAGTTCTGTGTGCAGTAGATGCATCTATAAAAATAGGACAATTTTGATCAAGTTCTTTTCCTAAAGCAACAGCTTCTCGCGAGGCTTCGTCAGGTAAACACAAGAATACTAAATCAGCCCTTTTCATCATTTCCTTTTTTTCTAATAAATTTTTCCTTTTATTAGGCTCAATTTTAATGACTTTTATATTTGGATGTTTTTCTAATCTTTCATAAATTTGAAGTCCTGTAGTTCCTTCTTCACCATCAATAAAAACTTTTTTTATCATGCAAATCCTCTAATTATTGAAAGAAATTAAAAAACATTTAAATTACTTATAATCAATTAATCAAAATAACTAAAATGAAAAAATACAAAATAAATGAAATAATCTCTCTATTGCTTGATAAATCCAAAAAAAAAGGTGCGACTGATACTGAAGTTATTATATCTAAAAGTTATGGAAAATCATTAGAAGTTAGAAATAATATAAAAGAAAAAATAGAAGAATATGATACATTCAATATTGGAATTAGAGTATTTAAAGGCAAAAAGTTTTCTATACTTTCAACTAATAGAATTGATGAAAAATCATTAACAAAATTAGCTGAAAAAGCTACAGAAATTGCTGAAGTTTCACCTGAAGATAATTTTAGTGGCATTGCTACAAAAAAGGATATAGAAAATTATCCTGTTCATAGAGAAATTAAAATACTTACATCAGATGATTTCAAACCTTCAATTGATCAAATGGAGATAAGAGCTAATGAAATAGAAAATGATGCCTTAAATTTCTCAAATAAGTTAATTAGTGATGGAGTTCAGGTAGCGTGGTCTAAGAATGAAACTTATTATTCTAATAGTAATAATTTTCATGACAAACATCTTAAATCAAACAATTCAAATTCTTTGACACTCATAGCTTCTAAATCAGATAAAATGGTAAGAGATTATGATTACTCATCAAAGGTATTTTATAACGATATTGAAGAACCAAAATTGTTAGCTAGGAGAGTTGCTAAAAAGGTTTTAGATAAAATTGGATCTACTAAAGCACCTACAGGTAAATTTCCAGTAGTTTTTGAACCAAGGGTAGCTAAATCAATTCTTAGCCATATAATTTCTGGAATTAATGGAACTTCAATTATAAATGGAACAAGTTTTTTAAAAGGTAAACTAAATGAACATATCTTTAATAAACAAATAAATATAATTGACGACCCACATTTATGCAAAGGACTAGGATCAAAATTATTTGATGCAGAGGGTTTAGGAACAAAAAAAATGAAGCTTGTTTCTAATGGGATATTAAAAAATTATTTGCTTAATCTTTCGTCAGCAAGACAATTAGGTTTGAATACTAACTGTAATGCTATAAGAAGCTTAACTTCACCTCCAGGCATAGGCGTAAGTAATGCTATGATTATGCCGAGCAATATTGATGTAAAAGATATGATAAAAAATATTTCAAACGGGTTTTATATTACAGAATTACTCGGATCAAGCGTATCTTTGATTACTGGTGATTATAGTAGGGGAGCAAGTGGATTTTGGATTAAGAATGGCAAAATCTCAAATCCAATATCTGAAGCTACTATTGCAGGAAATTTAAAAGAAATGTTTTTACAAATGGTGCCTGCAAATAACTTAGTTTTAAATTCAACAATTTCTGCACCTAGTATATTAATCGATGGAATGACAATTGCAGGGGGATCTAATACTTAACAATAAACTTAAAATTTTAAGATATTGGTATGAAATGATGATAGTTGATCATGGTTTTTTAAGACTATTATACAATAATTTTCATAAAATTGATGATAATATGTATAGATCTAACATGCCTACACCACAAAGAATTAAAAAATATAAAAAACTAGGGATTAAAACTATAATCAACCTTCGAGGAGGAAAAAAAGATGGTGGTTGGTTTCTTGAAAAAAAAGCATGTGAACAAAATGGAATAGAGCTTGTAAACTTAGTAGCTCGATCACGTGCAGCACCAGATAAAAATATGATTTTTAAAGCTAACGCAATTTTCAACTCAATAAAATACCCAGCTTTAATTCACTGTAAGTCTGGAGCTGATAGAGCTGGCATTATATCATTTCTTTTTAAAGTTTTAAAATCGAAAGAAAATCCAGAAATAGCAAAAAAACAACTTTCATTAAAATATCTTCATATAAAACACGCAAAGACTGGTATACTTGATGCTTTTTGTGATCTTTACATCAAATACTATAAAAAAACTAAAAATGCAGATCTTATTTATTGGACAAAAAATATTTACAAACCTCAAGCATTAGAAGCAAGTTTTTCTGAAAATAAATTTTTTGAAAAAATAATTACAAAAATTTTGAAAAGAGAATAATTTTATTTAATTTTACCATTAGAAATTATTAATTTTTGAGAATTTTTATTTATTTCGTAGTCATCATGAGAAATATATATACATGTTTTATTTTTAGTTAATTGATTAATTGATTTTAAGATATTTTTTGAGGTTTTGGAATCTAACGCACTAGTAACTTCATCTAACAATAAAATTTTTGAATTTTTTAAAAAAGCTCTTGCAATTGATATCCTTTGTTTTTGACCTCCAGATAAATTACTTCCAGCTTCACCAATAACGGTGTCATAACCCTTTTCTTGACTTATAATATAATCATGAATATTAGCTAGTTTTGCCGCTTTTATTATTTCAGATTTAGTAGAATTTAATTTACCTAAAGAAATGTTATTATAAAACGTATCATTGTAAATCATTGTTTCTTGACTAACTAAACTTATATTTTGTCTCAAAGAAATTAGTGATACATCTTTGATATTTATATCATCTATATAAATGTTACCATTTATAGGATCTATAAATCTACTAATCAAATTAAAGATTGTTGACTTACCACTTCCGCTTTCTCCAATAATATGTATCTTTGCATTTTTTGTTTTGAAAGAAATTTTATCAAGAATAATTTTATTTTTTTCATAAAAGAAACTTACATCTTTAAACTCTATAGTTGGTTTTTTAGTAATGTTTAAATGTTTTTTAGAATTTACAATTTTCTCTATTTTAGGCTCTTCATTTAATTGATTGTAAATTCTTTGCAATGCACTGAAACCTTCTTGCAGAATAGTGTTAAAAGTTCCCAAAGCTCTGGCAGGTTGCGCTAACATTAACAATGCTGTTACAAATCCAATTACACTTCCAATTGTCATAAATCCAGAATTAATTCTATAACTAGCAATTAAAATCACAAAGGCAGCTGCAATACCTCCTAAAACTTCTAAGAGTGGTAAAACCTTTGCTCTACCCTTTACGAGATCAAATAAACTTAAAAATAAACTGTCTAAAGATTTATTTATTCTGTTCTTCTCTAGTTTTTCCAACGAATATGATTTTATCATTGAAATATTCCTAAAAACTTCAGACAAAAAAGAGGTTAAACTCTCCATCTTTTCTTGTAATGACAATGCATAAAATCTCTGTTTTTTTCCAATTGTTATAATTGGTTTTAATGCAAGTGGATAAATTGATAAGACGACTATGGCCAAAATCCAATCTAACCAAATCAAATAAACTATCAAAATTATAACTGTAATTAGATCTCTAATTAAATTATTTAAAGATCGTTCTATACTATCTCTTATTAAATTTACATCATTCATTATTCTAGATATATGATTTCCAGAAGAGATTTTTTTTATGACATTTAAATCAGAGAACAACAAATGATTTGATAATTTTTTTTGTATTTCAATACTGACTTTTAAAGTTACTTTTGACACTTGTTTTATTTGAAAAAACATTGCCAAACCTCTTAAAGACGCCACTAATGCTATTATAGTTGGTAGAAAAAACCATGAATATTTGTTTTCAGTAAAATTATCAAAGACTTTTTGTATCAAAAAAGGATATATAGAAGTAGTTAAGCTTACAAATAAGAGTAAAATTAAACAAACAAAAATATCAGACTTTTGAGCAATAAAAAAATCTTTGTATAATTTTTTTATTAATTCAAAATTATTTAGCTTTTTTTTATTCATTTAATATATGTATACAATATATTAATTAATTAATAAAAATGTAATTATATTAAAATGAAATTTATAAAAAGAATTAGTAAAAATAGATTTGGACAGAAATTTTTAGGTTATTTAGTATTTATTATTACAAGTTTTACCTATAAATCAATCTCTTGGAAATTGCTAAAAAATTCAAATAGTTACTATTTTAAGAAAAAAGAATCCATTATTTTTTGTACTTGGCATAATAGACTTTATTGTGGGCCATATTTATTACCAACAGATAAGTTAGTAATTAATGCTCTACAATCCTCTCATTCTGACGGAATGATGACTGATGTTTTATTTAAGTTAATTAACATGAAAATAATTTATGGTTCTTCTAAAAAAAAAGGTGTTAGTGCATTTATAAAGATGATTAGAGCAATAGAAAATGGAGAAAGTTTAGCTATAACACCAGACGGACCAAAAGGCCCAAGAGAAATAGTAAAAGATGGAATAATTAAACTTGCACAAAATACTGGAGCGCCAATTGTTCCTTTATTTTGGAAAGTAAAAAATCATAAAATATTAAATTCATGGGATAATTTTATAATACCATTTCCATTTTCAAAAGGTGTTTACATTTTTGGTAAACCAATACACGTTAGAAGAAAAGTTACTGAAAAAAAGCTTTTTGAAATCAAGAATTTAATTCAATATGAATTTGATAGACTCACGAAAGAAGTAGATAACTATAATTTTAATAAAGAAATTATTTAAATGACATATGCAATTTATAATTTTTTATGGAAGATAATTGATTATTTTTTAATTAATTATCTAAATTTAAGAGTTGAACAAGGAAAGGAAATTAAATCAAGGCTTAACGAAAGATTTGGCAAACCTTCTGTACAAAAAGAAAACAAAAAAATTATTTGGATACATAGCTCAAGTGTTGGAGAGTCAGTTGCGGCTCTTGCCTTAGCAAAGTCAATGTTGAAAAATGGATTTAAAGAAAATGAATTCCATTTCTTAATTACAACCAATACTGTTACTTCATCAAGCTTTGTAAATAATAAAATTAAAAATGGCTTTCCAGGAACTCATCAATTTAATCCGCTTGATAACCCAAAATTCGTAGACAATTTTTTAGACTTTTGGACCCCAAAAATGGCCATATTTGTAGAATCAGATTTTTGGCCAAATTTAATC
The DNA here is from genome assembly GCA_902590245.1 of uncultured SAR116 cluster alpha proteobacterium. Classification (GTDB taxonomy): domain Bacteria; phylum Pseudomonadota; class Alphaproteobacteria; order Puniceispirillales; family Marisalimonadaceae; genus TMED54. The sequence continues at coordinate 26,150 of CACIWG010000004.1, forward strand.
TACAAATCATCAATAAAAAAAATTCCTTTAATCTTGGCATCATCTCAAATGTCTAAAAAATCATCTAGATTTTGGCGAGGGTTAGGAAGAGGTTTAGCTAAAAAAGTTTTTAAAAAAATTGATCTTGTTTTAGCTGTTGATCCATATAACGCAGAGTTGTTTAAATCATTAGGCTCAAAAAAAGTAAGAAGTTTAACAAGTTTGAAATCTATTGCTGACAAACCTCAAGTAAATAATGCATACATAGTAAAATTAAAAAGTTTTTTAAAAAATAAAAATATTTTTTTAGCAGCATCAACTCATTCTGGGGAAGAAGAAATTCTCTTAAAACTTGCAAATAATTTAAGAAGCAAAGGCATTGACAATACACTTATCATCATTGCTCCACGTCATATTGAAAGAGGTAAAGATATAAAAAAACTTATATTAAGTGCTGGATATGACATTAAATGCAGAAGCAATAATGAATTACCATCTCAAAATGATTTTTTTTATTTAGCAGATACTATGGGAGAAATGGGATCATTAATTGAAATTTCTAATCTTGTTTTTGTGGCTGGTTCATTAATTAAAAAAATTGGTGGTCACAATCCAACTGAAGCTGCTAGTTTAGGAAAAGCAGTCATAATGGGACCTTACACAGAAAAATGTGAGGCACAAATTAATGATTTAGTTTGGTCAGGTGGTGCAATTAAGATTGAAAAAAAACCTGAATTTAAAAATCTTTTCATTGAAAAAGTAATTGCATTACTTAATCAACCATTAATTTTAGAAGATATGGGGAAAAATGCGCTTGATGCTTGTGGTTATGCTCAATTAAGAGCAGATGAAGCTAGCGAATATTTATTAGAAATTTTTAAGAACAGAAGCATCATAAAATGAATTTCTTTTACAATTTATGGTATTCAAATTCGATAAAATACAAATTAATTTCCATCTTGCTTTATCCTTTTTCTTTATTATGGATTTGTATAGACAAATTAAAATTTCTTCTTATTAAACCTTACAATTCTTTTTTGAAAATAATATGTGTAGGCAATATAAATGTAGGTGGAACTGGCAAAACACCAGTAGCTATATTTTTATTTAAAATGTTAAAAAAAATGGGTTATAACCCAATATTTTTAACTTCTGGATATAAAGGTAAAATCTCTAAACCTTGTATCGCCCATACTGATGTTACCTTATTTGGAGATGAAGCTGTAATTTTAAAAAAAACAGGTCCAACCGTCGTGTCAAAAAACAAGTTAGAAGGAGTTAAATATATAGAAACTCTAAATTCTAAAAAGAAAATATATGATATTATCATTATGGATGATGGCTTACAAAATTATTCAATAGGAAAAGATTTATGTTTTTTGACCGTTGATAGAAAATCATTATTTGGAAATCAGTTTTGTTTACCTTCAGGTCCTTTAAGACAATCATTAAATTCTTGCAAAAAAAATATAAATAAGATTATTTTAACTGGAAATCGAAATTTTAAAAAAAATCATAATTTTTTAAAAAAAAATTTTTTAAATAGTTATATAAAAGTTGACAAAGTTTCTGAAAAAAAAAAATATTTAGCTTTCTCTGGTTTAGGTAATAACGTAAAATTTTTTGACACTCTTAAAAGCGCTAATTATGATATAGTTTTAACAAAAGAATTTGAAGATCATCATAATTATAAAGAAAATGAAATTATTGGTCTTATAAAACTTGCAAATGAAAATAACCTTAAATTAATCACTACTGAGAAAGATATTGTTAAGATACCTAAAAAATATCATTTAAAAATTAATTGTCTTAAAATTAAAATTGAATTTGATAAACAAGATTTATTTAGCTTAAAATCATTACTAAAAAAGAAATTAAATGACAGACCCATTATCTTTTAGAATTAAAAAAAAAATTGATAGATATATTTATGACCCTATAATTGCATTAATTATACTCCCTTTTTTTTTAATAATAAAAATTCTACCATTTAAGATTTCTTCATTAATTTGTGGATCTTTAGTATATTTAATTGCTCCATTTACCAAATACCAAAAAAGAGTTCTAAATAATTTAAATATTTCTTTCCCCCAAAAAAAAGAAGCAGAAAAAATTAAAATTTCAAAGAGATTCTGGTTTAATTTTGGTCAAATAATCGGTGAGCTTCCACATATAGATAAAATTATTTCATCAAAAAAAGTTTTAATTTCAGGTCATAAGAAAATTCAAAAAGGTCCAGCTATTTTAATTGGAGCTCATTTAGCAAATTGGGAATTTTTATTACGAGTCGGAGAGATGTCTGGAAGGCGAGTAAGCTTTGTCTATAGACCAATCAATAATTGGATATTAAATAAATTACAATTTTCGAGGAATAGTAAAATTAATGCTGATTTTTTTAAAAAAGGACGTGCAGCTGCTATTGGAATGGCAAATAAATTAAAAAAAGGTGAAGTAATTGGATTAACAAATGATCAAATTTTAAGAGAAGGTATTATGGTTCCTTTTTTTGGAAAAAAAACACCAACTCCACAAGCTGCAGCTATAATGTCACTTAAATGGAATGTTCCCATTTTCATGGTTAGAGTTGAGAGGTTAAACTTACTAAATTTTAAATTAACTATTGAAGATGAAATCAAATTACCAAAAAGTACTAAAAATGATAATGCTGTCTACAAATTAACTGAATTAATTTCTAAAAGAACAGAGCAATGGATAATTGAAAGGCCAGAGCAATGGCTTTGGGCTCACAGAAGATGGGGAAAATAATTATTCAATTTTTGAATGTTATTCTTCTTATTCCATCAATAAACTGAATTTTACCTTCTTGATAGCTTTTTGCATCATTATATTTTTTAATTATATTATTTTCATTATCAAGTACTATAGCAAATCCCTTTTCTAAAGTTTTTTGAAAACTATTTGCTTCCATTAATTTTAATGTTGTAATTAATTTTAATTCTTTACTATCAATTATCTTCTTAAACGAATTGAAAAACTTTAATATTAACAAATTGAATTTATTTTCTAAATTATTGAATAAAATAATGGGTGGTTTTAGCAATCTTGAGTTACTATACAGTGTATTCTCAATATCTTTAATTTTTTTATTCATCAAATTAGATATGTTCATTAGAATAAAGTCATAACTTTGTATTTTATGATTTAATACATCTTTTGGCCTACTTAATTTCATTTTAGATATTAAATTTTTTAAATTTTCTAAATTATTTTGATAAGCAACATATTTCCTTGAATTTAATTCAAATATTTTTCTTTTTAATTCTTTGGCAACCGGAAGACATAGTTCAATCGCAGCAGAGGGTGTTGGTGCTCTCAAATCAGCAACATAGTCAATTAATGTTATATCAGTTTCATGCCCAATAGCAGAAATTATAGGTATTTTACTTTCAAATGTTGATATTATAACATTCTCTTCATTAAACCCCCAAAGATCCTCAACACTTCCACCTCCTCTAGCTATAATTATAGTATCAACATCGTGAAGAATTTTGTCAGACTTAAGTTTATTTATCTTTTTTATTGCATTTGAAATTTCATAAGATGATTTAATGCCCTGTACACTTACAGAAAACAAATAAATCTTTAACGGAAATCTATCTAATACTCTATTAATCATGTCTTGAATTACAGCGCCTGATTTACTTGTAATAATAGCTATAGATTTAGGCAAAAAAGGTAATGTCTGTTTTTGATTGTTTTCAAAGTAACCCAATTTAAGAAATTTTCTTTTTCTTTCCTCAAAAAGCTTTAATAAAGCACCCTCTCCTGAAATTTCTATTGATTCAACAATAATTTGATATTTAGATTGACCAGAAAAAGTTGTAATTTTCCCTGTACATATTATCTCTAAGCCCTCTTCAAGATTTATATTTATTGTAGAGGAATTGTATCTCCAAATAACTGCGGAAATAATTGAATTTTCATCTTTTAAATTGAAGTAAATATGACCAGATGCGGGGAAGGACGGCTTTGAAATTTCACCTTTTATTTTAATTGATGAAAAATTTTGTTCTACCAATTTCTTGATTGAATCAGAGATGTCGGAAACAGAAAAAATAGAATTATTTAAATTAAAATTTGTTGGCATTTATAAATTCTATGTCATATTTTTAGAAATAAAAACAATTTTGGAAATTAAAATATGATTATTTTGTTAGTTGGAAGTGGTGGAAGAGAACATGCGATTGCTAGAGCCATAAAAAATTCACCTCTTACAAGTAAATTATTTATTACTCCTGGAAATCCAGGAATGCAAAAGCTTGGTGAATGCAAAAATATTCCTGTTGACGATATAGAAGGACTTTGTAATTTAGCAAAATTAATTGAAGCTAATCTAGTTATTATTGGACCAGAAGTGCCACTTGTAAAAGGGCTTAAAAATAAACTTAATAATATTGGCATCAAAGCATTTGGGCCTACTGCTGAAGCAGCTATGCTTGAGGGTTCTAAAACATTTTCTAGAAATTTTTGCAAAAAATATAATATACCTCAACCAAAATTTAATTATTTTACTGATACTGAACTGGCATTAGCTGAAGTAGAAAAACTCAATGGTTATTGCGTAGTAAAAGCAGATGGGTTGGCAGCTGGTAAAGGTGTTGTTGTTTGTGATAATAAAGAACAAGCACAACTAGCATGCGAAGAAATGTTGAATTATAAAAAATTTGGACAATCTAGTTCGAAAATTCTTATTGAAGAGAGAATATCTGGTAGAGAAGCAAGTATTTTTGTTGTATCGGATGGTCATGAATTTAAGCTTTTAGGAACAGCACAGGATCATAAGCGAGCTTTTGATAATGACCGCGGACCAAATACTGGAGGAATGGGAGCAGTTTCGCCAGCACCAACTCTAAATCAAAAAATACTTCAAAAAATAATTAAAGACATTGTTGAGCCAACAATTAAAGGCATGCATTTAGAAAACAAGAATTATGAAGGGATTTTATATATTGGAGTAATGATTACTGATGATGGGCCAAAACTTATTGAATATAATTGTCGTTTTGGAGATCCTGAAGCACAAGTCATTCTTCCATTACTTGATACAGACATATTAGAAATAATGCTGAAATCATTAGATAAAGATTTAAAAAACTGTTTAATTAGACTTAAAAATAAAAAATCAATAACAGTTGTACTCGCTAATAAAGGATACCCAAATGAATTTGAAAAAAACAAAATCATACCAAATATTGCTTCATTCGACAATGATGATGATGATATCATTATTTTTCATGCAGGAACTGGTCTTAATAGTAAAAATGAATTAATCGCTACTGGTGGTAGAGTTTTATGCATAACGTCAATTTCAGACACAATTGAAAGTTGTAGAAAAAAAGCCTATACCATTATAGATAAAATAAATTGGTCTGAAGGTTTTTATAGAAAGGATATAGGTAAATTATCAATCTAACCTAATTTTTTTAAAGAAATCTTTTATTAATTTTGAACATTCATCTTCTCGTATCCCAGAATATATCTCACTACATATTCTATTATTAAATTTATTTTTAATACTACTTTGAGGAATACTTGCTCCATAATACAACCTTTTAATTCTTACTTGTTTTATCATTCCCATACACATTTCGCAGGGCTGTAATGTTACCCAGATATCACAATTATCTAAGTATCTTTTATTAGTTTTTAAAAGAGCTTTATCAATTGCTATTTTTTCAGCGTGGAGTAATGGATTATTTTTTTCTTCTACTTTATTATATCCTTTTGAGATAATATTTCTATATTCGTCAACGATAATTGCTCCAACTGGAATTTCATTTTTTCGTGAACATTTTTTTGCTTCATTTAAAGCTAGTTTCATAAAATCATCATACTTTAACATTTATAGCCCCTCTAATTTAAATTAATTAATACTGTAAAAGTGAATAAGTTAATAATAAACTTAATAATGGTTGATAATTTAATTAATGAAAGAATAGCAAAAAAAATTGCCAATTCAGGCTTATGCTCTAGAAGAGAAGCTGAGCGTTTAATTTATAATGGATGTGTTAAGTTAAATGGTAATGTTATTAAAAATTGTAATATAAATGTTACAAAAAAAGATATTATTGAAGTTAATAACCAAAAATTAAAAGCAAAAGACAAAATTAAACTTTGGTTATATTATAAAAAAAAAGGCTTTCTAGTAACAACAAAAGATACACAAGGAAGACCAAATATTTTTGATGAAATAAAATTAAAAATTAATAAAAGACTAATATCTATTGGTAGACTTGATTTCAATTCTGAAGGATTATTGTTATTAACAAATAATGGCGACTTTGCTCGAAAACTTGAATTACCTGAAAATAAATTTCAAAGAACTTATAAAGTAAGAATTTTTGGAACAATTGATAATAAAATCAAAGATCAACTAAAAAATGGAATTATTGTAAATAGTATCAGATACAAACCTATCGAATTAGAATTAGAAAAAGAAAAAGGGAAAAATAGATGGCTTACTATGAGAATATACGAAGGTAAAAATCGAGAAATAAGAAAAATAATGGATCATTTTGGTTGTAAAGTAAATAGACTAATAAGAATATCTTACGGTCCATTCAATTTGAAAGACCTTAAACCTGGACAGTTAACTGAACTTAAATATAAAAATTTTAACAAATTATTAAAATCTTAAATGTTTTATGAGAATTATTTCAGGCAAATTTAAGGGGCACAAGTTAAATATTCCTAAAAACTTTTTAATAAGACCTACTACTGATAGGTTTAAAGAGTCTTTATTCTCAATCATTAATTCAGAAAAGTATTCAAGTAATATGGATGGTAAATATTTTCTAGATTTATGCTCTGGATCAGGTGGAATTGGAATTGAAGCTTTTTCTAGAGGTGCAAAAAAAGTATACATGATTGATAAAAATCAAGATGCAATAAATTTAATAAAAAAAAATTTATCTAAAATAGAATTAAACATTGAACTTGGTAAAAACTTATTTGTTTTAAAACAAGATATTACAAAGATCAAAGAATTACAATTACCTGAATTTGATTTCATTTATTTAGATCCACCATATAGCTCTAATATTTATTCGATTGTTTTAAAAAATATTTTAGATAGTAAAATTTTAAATAATAAAGGGCTAATTTTAATTGAAACTGACAAATTAATAAATATAGATAAACTTAATTTAGAAGAGATGTTCTCAAAAAAAATTGGTTCATCATACTTACAGTGTTTTAAAAGGTTACTAAATCCTCTCAAATAACTTTTCAATTTGTTTTACAGACAAAGCTATAGAAGTAGGCCTTCCATGGTTACACTGACCTGAGTTTGGAGTAACTTCCATTTCTCTTAGCAAAGCGTTCATTTCCTCGAGATTTAATATTCTTCCTGACCTTATTGATTTATGACAACATATATTTCCTAAAATTAAATTAATTTTTTCATCAAAACTTTTTGGCATTCCTATTTCCATTAAATCATCACATAAATCAACTATAATTTGTTTAATATCATAATTCATTAATAGAGATGGTACTTCTCGAATAAGAATGGAATTCTCACCAAATTTTTCAATTTCTAATCCAATTTTTTTTAATAAGCCATTATATTCAAATAATGTTTTAATTTTATTTTGATCTATATTTATATTTATAGGAATTAATAAAATTTGTTTAGTTACATTTTGTTTTGAAATATTTTTTTTCATTTTTTCAAATAATATTCTTTCATGTGCAGCATGTTGATCAATTAATAAAATATCATCAGAAGTAATAGAAATAATAAAATTATTTTTAAACTGATATAAAGCAGATCCTAATGGGTATTCTGTAGTTTTTTTCAAAAATTCATCTTTCTCTTGATCATATAAAGTCTTAATTTTAGGATTTGCATTTAAAGTATCTAGAAAGGTTTGTTCTTCTAATTTACTTCTATGTAATGAAATATTGTTACTTATTTCTGAAATGTTAAAAGTCTTACTAATCTTATTATTATTTTTAATTTGTAATGCTTTTGTAATTGAGGTTATTACAAAACTCTTTAAAAATTCATAATTTTGAAATTTGACTTCCAATTTTGTAGGATGAACATTTACATCAATTTGATCATTTGAAATGTCTAGCATTAAACAATATAGAGGATGTCTTCCCCTAGGCAAAGTGTCTCTGTATGATAGTCTAATAACAGCAGATAAGCCTCTATCTTGAACTGGTCTACCATTTACAAATAAAAATTGATAACTTTGATTCACTTTATTATAACTTGGAATACTAATAAATCCTCTTAACTTTATATCACCTAAATCGGATTGAATTTTATTTTCAACTAGTAATGAATTTGAAAAAAAATCATCTTGAAATACTTCTAAAATTCTTTGTTTAAATCCTTCATTATTAAAGTTCTCTTTTTTATAAACATGACTTAAATTTTCTTCAAACTTATATAAAAACTTTATCTCAGGATGACCTAGGGCTATTTTTTTTATAATTTGTAATGAATTTTTATTTTCTACTTGATTTGATTTTAAAAATTTTAACCTTGCAGGAACATTTTCAAATATATTATTTACTGTTATTTTCGTACCAAATTTTATAGAAGATGGGCAGAATTGGATAACTTGATTATTTTTCAATTTAATGCACCAACCTTCACTTAGATCTTTTTTAAAACTTTCTATTTTTAATTTGCTTATCGACGCAATTGCAGGTAAGGCTTCACCTCTAAAACCTAGAAATTTGATATCATTTAAATTATTTTTAGGAAGCTTAGACGTTGCATGTCTTTTTATACAATGCTTCAACTGATCAGGAGTCATACCTATTCCATTATCAGAAACTATTATTTCTTTTTTTCCACCATCCTTAACAATAATATTTATTTCATTAGCCTTTGCATCAATAGCGTTTTCTATAAGCTCTTTTATTATAAACGCAGGTCTTTCTATTACTTCTCCAGCTGCAATTTGGTTGATTAAAAAATCAGGAAGTGTTCTAATCTCCATAGTTTTTTATTTTATTAATAGCTTTTTATCATCAGTAGTGTTTATAGAAGGTGAAGGATTGGATAAAAGAGATTTTTCTTTATTGTTTTTAATTCTCAAGGTTTCTTTTTCAGAATCTAAATAAATTCCTATTTTTGGATTATTGCCTAAAAGAATGTCTATACCTCTTTGTTCACTCCTACTAACACCTAAGTTTTCATCATCAACAGTTTTTCTTATATCTTTTGGTACTGACTTAAAATTAAATAAATAATCAAATCCTGATTTATTATCTTTATTTTTTAAACTTATTTTAGGTGTATTATTTATAGAACTTCTGTTTTCAATTATATTCTCTGTATTATTTCCAAATTCAGGTGGCATAATAAGACTAGGTGTACTTAAAAATGAATATTCGTTGGGAATAAATTTTTCTTTTCCTACAGCCTGCCTAAAATCTGAACATCCTGTATTAAGAAAACTAAAAAATACTAGCAATGCTAGTACACTAAATTTTCTTAAATTCAAAATAAAATCAAACATTTTTTTTACCCCTTATAACTATTAATTCGTTATATAAAAATAATAACACACCTATAAAAATAAAACTATCTGCCATATTAAATGTTGGCCAATGATATGTTTTATAATGAACATCAATAAAATCTATGACTTTACCATGAATGACTCTATCTAAAACATTTCCAATAGCTCCACCTGCAATCATATTATAACCAACAAAACCAATAGAATTCAGCTTTTTAGAATATATTATAATCCACAAGCTTATAATTAAGGCAATTATAATAAATATAACTCTTCCCAATTCACCATATCCCTGTAACATACCAAAAGAAATACCATCATTCCAAACTGGTCTGAAATTTAAATAATGATTTATAATTAAAACTTGTTGGTCTTTAAATAAAACAATTAAAGCAATATATTTTGTTAGTTGATCTATAAATATAGTTAAGGATAAAATTATTATTACACTTATGATAAATTTTTTAATACTCATTTTATCTTAAAGTATTGATTACATTTGTACATCTTGGACATAATGAAGAGTCAATTTTTACATCATCTGAAATTTTCCAACATCTATCGCATTTTAAACCAGAAACTTTTTTACAATTAACTCTAATTTCATCATTTTCAAGATTGTCAGAGACCTTAAACTCTACTTTAGAACATATAAATATTTCTGATAAATTTAAATTACTTAGTATTTTAGAATAATTAGTTGGAACCTCCAAATCAATTAATGCTTCTAAACTTGAACCTATTAAACCTTCTCTTCTTTTCTCTTCAATTTTATTTGTTACTTTTAATCTTAAATTTCTAATTATTTCCCATTTTTTTGACAAAGTATCATCATCCCAGAGATCTTGAGATTTAAAGTATTCTTTTAAATGAACAGATTCATTTTCATCAGCATTTCGAGTTTTCCACGCTTCTTCTGATGTAAAACAAAGAATTGGCGCTATCCAGGTGCAAATGCAATTAAATAAAATATCCATAACAGTTCTGCACGATCTTCTTTCAACACTATCATAGCTAGAACAGTATAAAGTGTCTTTTCTTATGTCAAAGTAAAATGAAGATAAGTCATCATTACAAAAATCGTAAACTTCTCTATAAATATCACCAAGTTGAAATTTTTGAGAAAATTGAATAATTTTTTTTGATAATTTATAAACTTTACTTAAAATCCATCTTTCAATCTCAGGCATATCCGAATAATCTATAATTTCTTTTTTATCAAAATCACTTAAAGCCCCTAATAAATATCTAAGAGTATTTCTAAGTCTTCTATAGTGATCAGCATGTCTAACTAAGATTTCTTTTCCAATCCTTAAATCGTCATAGTAATCTGAACCTATTACCCATAGCCTTAATATATCAGCACCATACTCCTTCAATACATCTTGCGGGGAAGTAACGTTTCCTAATGACTTAGACATTTTTCGACCATTTTCATCTAACACAAATCCATGTGTTAAAACTGTCTCAAAAGGAGCAACACCTCGAGTGCCACAAGATTCTAATAATGAAGAGTGAAACCAACCTCTATGTTGATCTGTGCCTTCTAAGTATAGAGAAGCAGGCCATTTAAGATCATTTCTATCTTCTAAAACATATGTATGTGTAGAACCAGAATCAAACCAAACATCAGCAATATCTGTAACTTTAATATAATCTTCTGCATTGTATTTTTCACTAAGAAAAAAAGAAGCATCAAATTTATACCATGCATCCGCTCCATGTTCTTTAAAGGATTCTATAACTCTATCTAAAACTTCTTGATCCCGTAAAGGCTCAAGCGTTGCTTTGTTATAAAAGATTCCAATTGGAACGCCCCAAGCTCTTTGCCTAGATATGCACCAATCAGGTCTATTCTTGATCATACTCGATAAACGGTTTGCTCCTTGTGGTGGGTAAAAATTTGTTTCTGAAATACTTTTTAATGATTTTTTTCTTAAATCATTTTCATCCATTGATATAAACCACTGAGGTGTAGTTCTAAAAATCAAAGGTGCTTTTGACCGCCAGCTATGTGGATAAGAGTGGTTAATATTTCCTCTTCCGATAAGACATTCATTTTCACTTAAAATATCAGCGATTTTTTCGTTATCACGAAGAACATGCAATCCACCAAACAAAGGTAGGGTTTCTTTTAAAAAACCATCATCTTCTACAGTCTCTAATGTTTGTAGAGAATGCTTTCTTCCTAACTCAAAATCATCTGCACCATGACCAGGTGCGATATGGACAAAACCTGTACCTTGTTCAGTAGTAACAAAGTCAGCTTCTAATAGAGGTACTTCAAAATCATAACCTTTATTAAATAAAGGATGTTTTAAAATTGTTCCTTCAAAGTCTTTGCCTTTAAATTTTAATTTTACATCAAATTTTTCTATAAAAGTTTCTTCAATAAAACTATCAAGTAATTCTTCTGCAACAATTATCTTATCAGATATTTTAGCAATAGAATTTTCTTTAATCGATAGAACTTCGATAAGTAAATATTTGAGATTACCTTTATAGGCAACAGCTCTATTGCCAGGAATGGTCCAAGGTGTAGTTGTCCAAATAATTATATTTGAATTTTTCAATTCATCAATTTCAGTATTACTTATGGGGAACCTTACATGGATTGTAGTACTTCTATGTTCATGATACTCAATTTCAGCTTCAGCTAATGCAGTTTTCTCTACGGTAGACCACATAACCGGTTTAACACCTCTGTATAGTCCGCCATTCATCAAAAATTTACCAATTTCTGACATTATTTTCGCCTCAGATTCAAATTTCATTGTTGAATAGGGGTCCTTCCAATCGCCACAAACACCTAATCGTTCAAATTCTTCACTTTGAATATTCATCCATTTATCAGCAAATTCTCTACACTCTTTTCTAAAATCTATAATAGGAATTTCATCTTTATTCTTTTTTTTCTTTCTATAATTTTCTTCGATTTTCCACTCAATAGGTAGACCATGACAATCCCATCCTGGAACATAATTGGCATCTTTACCTAGCATAGATTGTGATCTATTGATTATGTCTTTTAATATTTTGTTTAATGCATGACCAATATGAAGATTACCATTTGCATATGGTGGTCCGTCATGCAGAACAAACAATTCTCTGCCTTTTCGTGCACTTCTTAATTTCGAATAGATATCTATATCTTGCCAAAATTTTAAAATTTCTGGCTCTTTCTTTGGAAGTCCTGCCCTCATAGAAAAAGTTGTTTTAGGTAAAAATACAGTATCTTTATATTCAGACATTTTAATAACCTTTAGTTTTTTATTAACTAAATACCATTTTTGAAATTAATTTCATTATTTATTTTCATGAAAAAGTTTTGCTTTTTCTACATCCTTTAATATTTGATCTTTTAACTCTTCAAAAGAATTAAATTTTTTTTCATCTCTTAAAAAATCTAATACTTCAACTTGTATTCTTTGATCATAAATTTCATTATTTTTGAAATACTCTTCGTAATTAAGGATATGTGTTTCGAAAAGTTTTTTTTGTCCATCTAATGTAGGTCTAATTCCAAAATTTGTAATTGAAGGCATATGTGTAGAGGTAAAGTCGCTTCCATTTTGATTCATGATACGTGATCTTGTAAAATAAACTCCGAATTTGGGTTCTAAAGTTTTTAACAATTGTATATTAGCAGTAGCAAATCCAAGCTTTCTTCCATTTTGATCACCCTTTTGAACTATTCCAGTTAAAGCCCAATTTCGGCCTAAGCAAGATTTTACATATTTAAAATCTAAACTTAAGATTGATTCTCTAATTACTTCTGAGCTAACTATTTTGTCACTTTCATTTCTATGTAATGTACAAGTTTTAGCCTCAATTTCATATTTTTGAAAAAGTACTTTATTTTCAAATGAACCCTCTCTATTTTTTCCAAATCTAAAATTTTCACCTGCGTAAATAGAGTCTACGTTGATTGTATTTTTCAAGATTAATTTAATAAAATTTTCTGGACTTAACATTCTCAAATCATCATTAAATTTTATTTTAAAAAAATAATCTATTCCTAAATCATCAAATAATCTTTTTTTCTCTAAAGAATCCGTTAATAAAAAATTAGATTTTGATTTTAAAAAAAAATCTCTTGGATGAGGATCAAAAGTAATTATTCCAAAAGGTAATTTACGACTAACTGCTTCATTTTTTGTAACTTGTAAAAGTTTTTGATGCCCTTTATGTAATCCATCAAAATTACCAATTGCTACTACAACTTTAGAATTATTGTCTTTAGTAGAATAAACTTTGTCATTAGAAATATTAATATCTATTAATTTCATTATAAATTACTTGCAAAATTTTTAGTTATTTAAAATATCTTATTATGTATAGTATATAATTATTTGTATTAACTCTTTTAGGGGAAAAAGTGAATAAAAATAATTTTGAGTTAGACATAGATATTTTGAGCAATTTAATTCAGAATTTCGTTGAGATTTCAGTTTCTTATACCGGGCAAATAATTGGTGCTGCACTAATATTAATTCTTGGATTTTATTTAGCTGGTAAACTTGGAAGAATAGTTAGAAATAATTTAGAAAAATTTAACAAACTAGATCCACTAATTGTTCCAATTATTGGTAATGTTGTTAGATATGGCATTATTGTACTGACAATCATTGCGGTACTTAATCAATTTGGTGTTCAAACAACTTCAATAATTGCGGTTTTAGGTGCTGCTGGTTTAGCTATTGGCCTAGCTTTACAAGGAACGTTATCAAATGTCGCTGCTGGCGTTATGCTTTTATTGTTAAGACCATTCAAGAGTGGTGATTGGGTTGAAACTACAGATATTTCTGGAACAATTAAAGAAGTTGGATTATTTACAACTATTATTAATACTTTTGATAATGTTTTTGTATCAATCCCAAATTCAAGCATTTGGAATAATACAATAAAAAATCACTCTCATTATGATACTAGAAGAATTGATGTTGATATTGGAATTCATTATGACACTGATCTTGAACTTGCATCTGAAACTCTCTTAAAACTAGCTGAAGATAAAAGAGTTTTAAGAAAACCAAAAGAACCACAATTTCTTGTTATGAGTTATGATGATAGTGCAATAACTGTGAGATTAAGATTATACGCAAGTACCAACGATTGGTATAATTTATACACTGACTTGATGAGAAAATTAAAACCTTCACTTGATGAAGCAGGAATTGAAATTCCATATCCTCATAGAGTAATTAACAACCCTATCAAAAAATGAAAACTACAAAAAAACTAAATGACGGAAAAATAAAACTCACAATAAGTAATATCAATGATGGATATATAAGAGAATTTATAAATAAAATTGAAGGAAGTGATAAAGTCTTATCAGATAAAGAACTTATTGAAGAAAGAAATAAAATTTTACCTTCTTCTATTCAAAATCTAAATTTATACGTTTTTGCATACGGATCTTTATTATGGAACCCTACTATTGATTTTGAGAAACAAGTTTTAGGAAAAATATACGGATTTCATAGGAGTTTTTGTATGTTAACAAAACTAGGACGTGGATCATATGAAAATCCAGGCTTAATGTTAGGTCTGGATAAAGGTGGTTCATGTAAAGGTATATTGTTTAAATTAAATAAAAAAGACGCATTAAAAAATATAGATATTCTTTTCAAAAGAGAAATGGTTACAAAAGCTTATGTACCAAAATTACTAAATGCTCACCTAAGAAATGGAAGAAGAGTTAAGGCAATAGCTTTTACAGTTGACAAAAATCATAAAAATTATTTTGGAGAAAAATGTTATTATAAAAAAATAAATTTAATATCAAAAGCATCAGGTTTTTTAGGAAGCTGTTCAGAATATTTAAAAAATACAGCAAAAAGTTTGCAGGAAGTAAATATTAGAGATAAAGAAATTTCAAACTTAATGAAAATTTTATAAAATAATGTATAAGAATGTTCTTTTTATTATAGTTATTCTGTCTATGAGTTTTAAATCACATTCAGAAATTGTTTTTACAGATAAATTCACCACAAATACAAACTGGAAGATGATAACAGATCAGGTTATGGGAGGTATTTCTCAAGGTCAATTTAATTACCAAAAAATAGGTGATGACAACGCGATAATTTTAACTGGAAGTGTATCTACAAAAAATAATGGTGGTTTTATTCAAATAAGAAGAAATTTAAATAATGTTAACTTGAATAAAGTAAAAATAATAACGATTATTGCTAAAGGAAATTATGAGAAATATTTTATACATTTGAGAACAACTTTTACTGTTTTACCGTGGCAATATTATCAGTCATCATTTGTGGTTAAAAATAATTTTAAAAGCTTTGTTTTACCATTAAGCGATTTCAAAAGATCTGGATATCTTTTACCAAAAATGATTAACCCTAACAATATTAAGTCAATTGCAATAGTAGCTTTCGGAAAAGACTATAATGCAGAATTAATTGTTAAAGAAGTAAGTTTTGTAAAGTAATTTTATAAAGTTACTATATTATTTCATTAAAGTTATCTTTTAAGTCTAAAATACTTTTTAAAATCACGTCAGAACCTTTTTGAATATTAATACTTTTTGTAAATTCCTCTGGGCAATGACTTATGCCATTTCGACATGGAATAAATATTATTGATGCTTTTGAAACTTTTGCTAAATGAGCTGTATCATGTCCAGCTCCACTATCCATCAACATAAATGATAAGTTTAAGTCATTTGCTGATTTTTTTAAACTTTCATTTAAAGTTTTGTTCATTTCTGTGTAAGGAGAATTCATAAGATCTTGAAAATTAATTTTTAAATTTTCCAATTTTTTTAATTTTATAATTTCTTTGTTTAATTGATTAAAAAAAAAATCCCTTGATGTTTCATTTACAACTCGTAAATCAATTATGAATTCTACATCAGAAGGTATAATCGTCACATAATTTGGAGAGACTTCAATTTTCCCGACTGTTGCAACAAAATGTCTATTATCTTTTTGTGAGATTTCTTTTGCTAACTTATTGATAAATATTACCAATTTAGATGCCACAACTAGAGCATCTTTTCTATTTTCCATCAAAGTTGTCCCGCTATGTCCAGCTTGACCTTCAATTAAAATTTTATGTCTTGAGATGTTAGGCATCGATTCTACTACCCCAATATCAATTCCTTTATTTTCTAGAGTAGTCCCTTGTTCTATGTGAAGTTCAAAACATGCTAAAACATTTTGAAATTGATTTGATAATTTATCAATCTTTTTAGTATTACCTCCAATTCTATCAATTTCATCTTTTAACATTATTCCTTTAGAATTTTTACTATTAAGCATTTTTTCACTTAAAGCACCACATATTCCCCTAGAACCAATACAAGACATGTTCCAATCATTGAGTTCTTCACCTAAATAATCATAAATTTCAATGTCAAAGGGTAAATCTATATTTTTATCTGACAAAAATTTTATGATAGCAAGACCCGAAATAACTCCTGCAATTCCATCATACTTTCCACCATAAGCTACTGTATCTATATGAGATCCAATTAATATTTTTTTAGAGGCATTAGTACTTGATTTGTAGATACCAACTAAATTACCTGCATCATCTACTTTAGTAATTAAATTAAGTTCTTTAAATTTTTGAGTTAACCAAGCCCTACCTTGAATGAATTCTTCACTAAAAACTAATCGTGTAAAAGGTCTATCTTTTTCTGTGCAGCTTGCTAACTGAGAAATACATTCATCAATGAAATTTAGATCAACGAAATTCATATTAAAAAAATTAATGTTAGTTTAATTTAGTTTTTGGTAGGGATACCCGGAATCGAACCGGGAAGCCTTTCGGCACTGGTTTTTGAGACCAGCGTGTTTACCTATTTCACCATATCCCCAAACAAAATTCTTTAATTAGTGTTATATTAGTATAATTATATTAATGTGAAAACTAAAATTAAAATATTAGACATCTCTTTTTTTGAAAAATTAATTGAAAAATCTAAATCAAGGTATGCAAGGACATTGCTCTATTTTGTTTCCTTTATTGAAGCTATTTTTTTTCCCATTCCGGTTGATCCTTTATTAGCAATTTTAGTTTTAAATAATAAAGAAAAATATATTCAATTAACTATTTTTTGTACATTAGCTTCTGTACTCGGCGGAATAATTGGTTGGTTTTTAGGATATATAGTAGGAGAAGAAATTGAAGAACTGTTTACTGTCATTCCATGGATAAAAAATGATAGTTTTGATGCTGTAAAAGCTGCTTTTGATGAAAACGGTATTTTAATTATATTTTTAGGAGCATTTACACCTTTGCCATTTAAAATCATTTCAGTAATTAGTGGAGTTTTTCATGTTAACATTTTAGCTTTTTTTATTATGTCTTTAATTGGAAGAGGATTAAGATTTTATTTGGTCAGTTTGATTGTTAAAAATTTTGGTGATAGAGGTATTTATCTTTTAAAGAAACACACTTTTATACTTACATCTTTAACCGGATTAATTCTTATTCTATTATATGTACTATTTATTTGAAAATGAAAACTATATCTAATAACTTAACCGCAATATTATCTTCATGTCTATCTTTAGCTTTACTTATTGGTGCATTTTTTTTAGAAATTTATCTTTCTCTTATACCTTGTGATTTATGTATTAAACAAAGGATAGTTCACGTATCTATTTTAATTTTAAGTTTAATTCTACTAGTTTTCCCCATATATACATTTTCTAAATTGAAGTTCACTATGTTAACAATTTTAAATTTACTTTGGTTAGGTAGTTCTTCTTTAGCTTTTTATCACTTTGGTATTGAAAATAAACTTTGGCAAGGGTTTTCAGAATGTAGCTCAAATTTAACATTTAATGAAAATACTTTAGAACAATTATTATCAAAAAGTCCTATTAGATGTGACGAAACACAATTTGAACTGCTTAATATTAGTTTAGCTGGATGGAATGGAATTTTATCTGTAATTATCTTTATTATTTTATCATACCTATTATATAAAAATTATAAGGAGGCAAGATGAAGAATAAAATAGATAAAATTTTACGTGTTGATCATGCTGGTGAAGTTGGTGCAGCCAAAATATATGAGGGTCAATTAAAGGTATTAGGAAAAACTGACGTTGGTCCAATGATAAAACATATGAAAGATCAGGAAAAAGAACATCTAGACACCTTTCATTACCTTTTAAATAAACATGAAGTTAGACCAACTATAATGTTACCAATTTGGAACCTTGCTGGGTACGGATTAGGTGTGATTTCTGCAGCAATGGGCAAAAAAGCTGCAATGGCCTGTACAATTGCTGTTGAAGAAGTAATTGGGAAACATTATGAAAGACAAGCAAATCAATTAACAGAAAAAAAATATCAAAATCTTAAAAAAAAGCTTCTTAAGTTTAGAGATGACGAATTGGAACACAAGGACATTGCAATTGAACATGATGGACAAGAAACTCCTGGATATAAACTTTTAAAATTTGTTGTTCAATCTGGATGTAAAGCAGCAATTAAAATTTCAGAAAAGATTTAATTTTTTATAAGTTCAGTATCCCAATACAAGAAATCCATCCAAGTTTCATGTAAAAAATTTGGTGGAAATAATCTACCATTATTCTTTAATACAGTTTCAGATGGGATATATGGCTGAATCTTTAATTTTAATCCAGAATTCTTCAGAGATTTATTTGCTTTTTTAAAATTACAACTTCTACAAGCTGAAACTACATTCATCCAATTAGTTTTTCCTCCATGTGATCTAGGTATTATGTGATCAAAAGTTAAATCTTTAATTTTTTTCTTAATTCCACAATATTGACATGTACATTTGTCTCTTAAAAATACGTTGAACCTTGTAAAAGCCGGATCTTTTTTTGCTGAAATATATTCCTTCAAAGCGATTACACTAGGTAACTTAAGAGAAAATGTTGGGGAATTTATAACTTGATCATATTCTGCAACAATATCAACTCTTTTCAAAAAAACTGCCTTTACAGAATCTTGCCATGACCATAAAGAAAGTGGATAATAACTTAATGGTTGGTAATCTGCGTTTAATACAAGAGTAGGTGAGAAATTAAGCATAATTGTACTTAATCTTAAAAGCAAATTTTCAGTCTTTACAACAATTATTTTAGTTTTGTTAAATCTATTTTAGAATTTGACTATTTTTTTTACAAACTCCATTCCAGCAGAAATACCATCTGGGTCTATGCCATGTCCTAATCCTGGCCTGTTAACTGCTTTAACTTCAAATCCAATTTCAGTAAGTAATTTTTTTGCGTTTTCTAGAGAATTAAATGGAACAATATCATCTTCTTCTCCGTGAACTAATAAAACTGGTGTTGAAGAATTTTTATGTATATTTTTATCAATTAAATGCTTTGAAGCATCAATGTTTTCTTGAGAAGTTCCTCCCGAATAACCAATAATTCCTAAAAAATTGTACTTACTTAATAATAAACTTTGGATGCTCATCATTGCTCCTTGTGAAAAACCAATTAATAAGACATTTTCAAATTTTAAATTTTCTTTGTCACATTCTTGTTTTATTAAAGTTAATAATTCATAAGATGCATTTATTGCACCATTTGGGATTTCTTCTATAGAAAACCATTCTTTACCTGTTGGTGACATTTTGCAATCAAAAGGAGCATCAGGAGAGATAAATTTTGCGTTAGGTAAAACCATTGAGAATGGTGATGAAAGATCTATAAGATCTGCACCATCAGCACCATATCCATGCAGCAAAAAAACTATTTGTTTAGGAGATATATCTATAATTGGTGATTTCGTATGAATTTTTCTTTCTTGCATATTTAATTATTTGTATAGTTATAATATTAATAGTTTATCGAGTTAGATTAAATTATTTTTTTGTTAATTAAAGGATAAATTGTGTCAAATCAATTAATTGATCCATTTGGAAGAGTAATAAATTATTTGAGGGTGTCAGTAACTGATAGGTGTGATTTTAGATGTACTTACTGTATGTCTGAAAATATGACTTTTCTACCCAAAAAAGATATTCTCTCTTTAGAAGAATTAGAAACTATCTGTAACGTATTTATAAAACTTGGAACAAGAAAAATTAGACTTACTGGTGGTGAACCATTAGTTAGAAAAGGAATATTAAATTTAATCCAAAAATTAGGGAAAAAAATTGGTAGTGGTTTAGATGAATTGACTATAACAACTAACGGAAGTCAATTGGAAAAATACGCAGAATTTTTAAAAGAAAATGGAGTGAACAGAGTAAATGTCTCACTTGATCATTTAGATGCTGGTAAATTTAGAGAAATTACTAGATGGGGAGATTTAAACAAAGTATTAGCTGGAATTAAAAAAGCAAAAAGTGTTGGAATTAAAGTTAAAATTAATACAGTTGCTCTTAAAGATTTTAATGAAAATAATATTCTAGAAATGATAGAATGGTGTTCTTCAAATGAATGTGACATGACATTAATAGAAGTAATGCCAATGGGAGACATTGGAAGTGAAAATAGATTTAATCAATATTTGCCATTATCAGAAGTAAAGGAAACACTATCTAAATCATTTGTATTAACAAATATCCCTAAAAAAACTGGTGGCCCAGCTAAGTATTACAAAATAGAAGGTAAAAAAATTGATTTAGGATTTATAACGCCATTAACTCATAATTTCTGTGAAAGTTGTAATAGAGTAAGATTAACATGTACTGGAATTTTATATATGTGTTTGGGTCAAGATGATAATGTGAACTTAAAAGATATTTTAAGAAATAAAGGCTCCTCCTATCTAGAGAAAAGTCTTTTAAATGCTATTTCACAAAAACCTAAAGGACATGACTTCAATATCTCCAAAACTGGAATTAATATATCCTCTAATAGACATATGTCCGTAACTGGCGGTTAAAAGTAAAACTTAAATGAAGAATTTAATTACAGATATTGAAGGAATTTTAGTTGGTTGTGCAGAAGACCATAAGTTTTCTACCGGTGTAACTGTATTATCTGGGCCACGCCCGTTCACAGCAGTGGTAGATGTTAGAGGTGGTGGAGCTGGAACAAGAGAAACTGAAATTCTTAAACTAGAAAGTTCTATTGGAAGAATTGATGCGATTGTTTTATCAGGAGGATCAGCTTTTGGACTTGATGCAAGTTCTGAGGTTCAAAAACTTTTACTTGAAGAAGGTAAAGGCTATAAAGTTAAAAATCATTCTATACCCTTAGTTTCCTCCGCTGTCATTTTTGATTTAATACAAACAAATAATTTTTGGGAAAATAATGTATCAATTTGGAGAGTTTTAGCTAATAAAGCATATAAAAATCTGTCAGAGGATTTCTTACTTGGATCTAAAGGCGCAGGTTATGGAGCAAATACTGGTACTGTAAAAGGTGGACAAGGTTCAGCGTCTAGTGAAATAAAGTTAAGTAATGGAAAAAAAATCAAAGTTGGATCTTTAGTTGTTAATAATGCTGTTGGAAACCCTCTTTTAAATGATGGTCCAAATTTCTTGTCTGGTCATCTTGAGATAAATAATGAATTTGGTGGATTGCCTCCAACTAAAGAGAAATATGATGGTAAGATAAGAGCAAAAAGAATTTCAAATGATTTTGAACAACTAAATACTGTTATCGGAATTGTTGCTACAAATGCTCCATTAAACAGAATACAGCTTAAAAGATTGTCAATAATGTGTCATGGTTCCATATCAAGATCAATACACCCTTCTCATACACCGATGGATGGAGATACTATATTTGCAATTTCTACTTCAGATAAAAGTTGTTATGTTTCTGAAGAAATTAATAAGTTAGATCTAACTGTTATCAATACAGTAGCGTCCGACACCTTTTCAAGAGCTTGCAACCGAGCAATTTTTGAAGCTGAAAATATAGGTGGAAAACCTTCTTGGAAAGATTTATTTAAAAATTAATTATTTTTGTTATTTTTCTCAAATCTTGATCTTAATCTATAATAAAATACTGGCGATATGAATATTGTAATAATGTAAATTATCACAAGTAATGTAAAACCTTTTGTTGGATTACTAATAATATAATGGCTTAAAATTCCAAGCAAAATTAAAAAAGGTATTACAAACTTTCTAGGCACAAACATTACTTTTCCAGAAAAAGTCGGTAAATTACTTACCATTCCAATCGCAATAAGTGAAATCCATACACTAATATAAAATTCTGTTTTAAATTCATTAAGACTAAATATTTCTAAACCTGTTATTGGTAAAAGAGCTAAAAATGCACCAGCAGGTGTTGGAATACCACTAAAATAATTTTTTGCATAAGTCGCCTTATCTGATAGTTCTGAATTGAACCTAGCAAGTCTTAATGCAGAGCATATTATAAAAAGAACTGCTACAATCCAAAGAAATTTATTTTCAGTTCCTCCCATCCAAAAATAAATTGTAATAGGAGGAATTGTTCCAAACACCAAGAAATCAGACAATGAATCCAAGTACATTCCAAAGTTACTTGTTGATTTTAAAAGTCTTGCTACTCTGCCATCTAACAAATCAAAAACAGCAGCAATAATTATAAAAATTATAACTAAATTCCAATTTTCTAACATTGCATGATAAAATGCTTGTAACCCAAAAATCAAAGCACATATAGTTAAAAAGTTTGGTAAAAGCCATGTTATTGAAAATTTTTTTGGACGATCTGAAAAAGCTTTTCTAGCTAATTTAATACCTCTAATTTTCATAATTTATTTTTTTTTAGAAATTATCTCAGCAAGAACGGTCTCTCCAGCAATTGAAGTTTGCCCTTTTAAAACATTAATTTTTGACCCAATTGGAATATAAACATCTACTTTACTACCAAATCTAATAATTCCAAAAACTTGGCCTGTAACAAGTTTATTTCCTTCTTGACCTTCATTCACAATTCTTCTAGCTAATAGTCCTGCAATTTGTACAAAAGCTATTTTAATCTTGTTATTAACATTCATTGCCAAAGATAATCTCTCATTTTCTTTAGATGCTTTATCTAAACTTGCGTTAAAAAATAGGCCAGGTATATAATTTCTCTTATAAATTGTTCCAGACATTGGCGATCTATTTACATGAACATTAAAAACATTCATGAATATTCCAATTTTTATATGTTTATTTTTAGGTAAGCCAATCTCTTCGTCTGGAGTGATTTCTTCTATTTCAATAATCTTTCCATCAGCTGGAGCAATAACTAAATTGTTATCAATGTTATCTGGGATAACTCTTTCAGGATTTCTAAAAAAATATATACACCATAAAGTTAAAATTAATCCAATGAAGAACAAAGGCGACCAAATCCAACCAATTATCAAAGTTACTAAACAAAATATGACTATAAATGGCAATCCAGATGAATGAATTGGAACAAATAAACTATTTTTAATAGAATCTAATATTGACATTTTTTTAAAACCTATGAATATTGATGTTGAGTATTATAATGTTTAAATCTGAAGAACACAAGCTTGATAAATTAGAACAAGAATTATTAAGTATAGAAAAATTTGCTAAGAATTTAGATTTAAATCCCAAAGATGAGTATCGTATGGTTCTGACAAATATAGTTTCTGAGGATCAAAAATCTCTTAAAGATCAAAGTAAAAATGATCTAATTAAGAGTTTAAATAACATTAAGTTAAATCTGAGCGAACAAATCAAAGAAATTGATAATTTAATTAAAAGTTTTGATAAATAAATATTTAGTTGATTAATAATAAAAATATCTTATTTTATAGGTTGATATAAAATAGTTTATATTAGGAGTTTGGAGATTTTAATGCCTACATCATTAGTTAAATTTTTCGGATACACTGCATTGTCAGCAATTTTAATTGTTGGAACAACAAATTTGAATGTCTCAATTGCAGGAGGCGATCCGAGCATTAAGGATAAAAAAGTCTATCAAAAAGAGTCTAATATTAAACAACATAATCATAATGAAGTTTACAAAACAGATAATAATAAAGAAAATAAAAATAATAAAAATTCATTAGAAGCTGTCAACAAAAAGGAAGATTCAACTGTTTCTGGATTTTCTGCTGTAGAAGATGAACCTTTAATTGTTGATTTGTCATCCGTTATTGATTCAGATGGAATGGGTCAAGTAAGTGTTCAATGGCAAATATCAGATTCAGGAAGTAATTGGAAAAATATTAGTAAAGAAGTAAGTCAATCTTTTACTCCAAGAGAAATTCATGTTGGTAAAAAATTAAGAGTAGTAATTTCATATGTCGATGGTCAAGGCAATCTTGAGACATTAATTAGCCCACCCTCATCTACTGTAAAAAATGTTAATGACAAACCAACAGGTTCCGCTCGACTTATTGGGTCACCCGTAGAAGATAGCGCCCTAGTAGTTGATACATCAAGTATTTCAGACGAGGATGGTATAGGTGGATTTGAAATTTCTTGGCAACGATCTTCATCACAATCAGATTGGGAAGCTTTTCCATCAGGGACCGGAGAAGTCTTAAGATTACAACAAGAACATGTAAATTATTCTTTTAGAGCAGTTGTTTCATATGTTGATAGTCATGGTACTAGAGAAGTATTATACACGAGTCCATCTGAGTCAATTGACAATTTAGATGACCCTGTTCAAGGAGATGTGACCATAAATGGCATGCCTAGAGAAGGATCAATTCTTAAAGCTATTTCAAACTCATTATCAGATGAAGATGGTATAGCTTCAATTAATATTAGCTGGGAAAAATCAAAAGATGGACGTAATTGGATCACTCTTAATAGCATTAGTGGTCCATCGCTTA
Organism: uncultured SAR116 cluster alpha proteobacterium; assembly: GCA_902590245.1. GTDB lineage: Bacteria > Pseudomonadota > Alphaproteobacteria > Puniceispirillales > Marisalimonadaceae > TMED54. The sequence goes on from CACIWG010000004.1 coordinate 51,363, forward strand.
ATCTTAATCAAGGGTTAGTAGGTTATCAAATTAGAACAAGGGTTGCAGTAGTTGACAATTTTGGTATTGAAACAAATCTCTACAGCCTGGCAACAAGAACAGTTGAAAATGTCAATAATAGACCTTCAGGAAGAATAATTATTCGAAGAGTTGGTCAATAATTTGTTGATTTACGCATAATAATAATAATAATTAAATCATTTGAAATTCTCTATTAATAATAACCAGGTAGTTACATGACAGTTAAATCTGAAGATAAAAAAGCAAATTCTAATATTATTAAATTCAATAATTTGAAGAAAAAAAACAAACAAATAACTTCAACTATTGCTGCTATAATTGCTGTAAACATTCAACATCCTGAAAATACCTCACCCGAAGATTATTTAATAGAAAATATTGAACTTAACGAAAACATTGAGATTGTTGCTTTTGAAGATGCACTAGAAGATTTGATTGACAATTCTCAAACTGATGATTCTAAAAACTCTAAAAATTTTGTAAATGATGCTTAAATAAATTTTACTGGTAAACTTTTCTTCCAGTTATGATCATTTTCGTTACAAAAACCCTCAAATATATTAAAACTATCTTTAAAACCAAATTTTATTGCAAATTGTGAGGCCATCAGTGATCTTGAACCAGATCTACATATAAAAAATAGAGTGTCTTTTTGGTTAAATTTTACTAAAAGAAATTTTTTATATTTGTCAAAAAAATTTTGATCTAAAATTGGTCCCCAATTAATTAAATAAGTTTCTTTATTAATTGATGATAAATCGGGAATTCCTGTTGTCTTCCATTCTAAATCTGATCGAGTGTCAATCAAATAAGAATTAACTTTTTTTGATAAAAGATCAAATGCATCTATTGCTTTAATATTTATAAAATTCAATGTAATAATCTAAGTTATTTTGATATCTTCCAAATATACGGTGTGATAATCCCTGCTAGCAGCAACTTATAAAAATCACCTAATATAAAAGGATAAAAACCTTTTAACAAAGCATAATCGAAACCTTTCAAAAGAGCTAATTGGAAAATCCCTAAAGTGTAAATTACTCCCATACCTATTAACATTGAAATTATTGATAGAAGAACCTTTTTTCCCCATCCGAGGTCAGCTAGATACCCCACAATAAAAGCACTCACGAAGAAACCTAAAATAAAACCTCCAGTTGGACCCATTAAATAGGCAAGGCCTCCTCCAAACGCAAAAACTGGCAGCCCGATAATACCTTTAAAAATATATAATCCAACTGTAAAAGTTGCTAGCTTTCTTCCAAATAACATGGCAATCATTAATACAGCCATAGGTTGTAAAGTCATTGGAACAGGATAAAGAGGAACTTTAATTTTTGCAGAAGCAATTAATAATAAACTACCTAGAAAAACAGTAATTATTAAAAAAAGTGTTTTTATATTTACGTTATCAGTATTCTTACTTATTAGTTTTCCAATCCAGGTTTTATTATTAATAATATTTGTTTGATGTAACATTTATAAACAGCCTTGTTTGTAATTATTGATAAATAATATTATCAATATAGTATAACAAAATAATAAATAAAAATGAAATATGAATAATTTAGACGATATTATCACACCAACTTTTAATTGGTTAAAAGAAAAAAATAAAGTCGCAATTGCAACTGTTATTTCCACGTGGGGAAGTGCACCTAGACAAGTTGGTGGTCAAATGGCCATTAATGAAAAAAGTGAAATTATAGGATCTGTATCAGGAGGATGTGTAGAAAACTCAGTGATAACAGAAGCTCTTGATTCATTAAAAGATAAAAAACATAGAATCAAAGATTATGGTATTACAAATGATTTAGCTTGGGAAGTAGGATTAGCATGCGGTGGTAATTTAAAAATACTTATAAACCCACTAGAAAATGATGATAAAATAATATTTAAAGCAAAAAAGATGATTGATAAAAGAGAGAGAATTATTATTGAAGTGGACTGTGAAACTGGAAACAGAAAAATAATTTCAAAACCAGATGAAGAACAAAAAAAAACAAGTTACTTGGATCATAATAAAAATATTTTTTATCATATAATAGATCCAAAACCTCGTCTTTTTATAATAGGAGGTGTACATCTATCACAAGCACTTTCTTCACTAGCCAATATTTGTGAATTTCAAGTAATAATTATCGATCCAAGAAATTATTTTGCGAACATAAAAAGATTTCCAAACGATTTAATTATTAATGACTGGCCAGATGAAGCATTAAAAAATTACAAATTTAATTTTTCAGACAATATTGTAACACTGACACATGACCCAAAAATTGATGATCTTGCATTAAAAATAGCTTTAAATTCTAACATTGGGTATATCGGTTCTCTTGGAAGTAGAAAAACTCATGCAAGCAGAATTGAGAGACTTAAAAGTGAGGGCTATAATTTGGAACAAATTAGTAAAATTCATGCACCAATTGGATTAAATATTTATTCTAAAACACCACAAGAAATTGCCCTTTCTATTATGGCTGAAATAATACAAGTAAGAAGAAGTTTTTGAAAAATAACAAGATTATAAAGGTTATTTTAGCTGCTGGATTAAGCAAAAGATTTGGATTAAGTAATAAAATCTTAGCAAAAATTAATAAAAAAACTCTTATTGAAATAATTTTAGATCGGTTAATTGAAATTGATTCAAATCAAAATAATATAATAGTAATTGGAGGAAATGATTATAATTCTCTAAAAAAAACGTTAAAAAAATATGATGTAAAAATATTTTATAACAAAAATTATAAAAATGGTTTAGGGAGTTCAGTATCTTTTATTTTAAAAAAAAAAATAAATAAAAATGGAATAATGTTTATTCCAGGAGATATGCCTTTAATTTCTAAAAAAGATTTTAAAAAACTAATTAATACTTTTGTTCATAAAAAAAATAAAATCATTTCTCCATGTTACAAAAAACAAAATGGAAACCCTTTAATAATTCCAAAAATCTATTTTGATTTGTTAAAAAATCTAAAAAGAGATGAAGGTGCCAGAAAATTTTTACCCTCTAAAGATTTTATTCACGTACCATGTAGCTATGGAACCATTTTTGACATAGATACAAAATATGAGTTATTAAAAGCAAAACTATTAAATAAAAAATTAAATTATTAAATTTAATTACTTTTTTTATATTTCAAGGCGATCATTAATAATGGAGGTATCATAAAAAAAGTAAGTAACGTGGACATTGTTAAACCTCCAAAAATAACTGCCCCAATACCTCTGTAAAGCTCAGAACCTGCCCCTGGAAATAAAAGTAAAGGTGTTAACCCGAATAAACTAGTTAAGGTAGACATAAAAATAGGTCTAATCCTATTCTTAGTAGCTTCTATTATACAACTTTTTAGTGTTAAATTTTCATATTTTTTATGCCAAACTGTTTGCTCCACCATTAAAATTGAATTGTTAACAACTACGCCTGTTAATATTATGAAACCTAACATAGTTAACATGTCTAAAGGTTGCTTAATAAATAAATTTATAATAATTAATGCCAGAATTCCACCTACTGCTGCAGAAGGAACAATAACTAAAACTATTAAGGGTAGTGTAAATGATTTCATTAAAATCGTTAAAAGGATAAATATTACGAAAACTGCAATAAAGACATTTTGCTGCATGCTATTCCATGTTCTCTCTAATTCACTTGCAGCTCCGGATATATTTACAAATACACCTTTAGGAAGTTTACTATTTAAGGGCTTAATTAATTTGTCATCTAAAATTTTAATTGATTCCTCTAATGAAATATCTTCATTGGGTCTTAATTGTATAGACAAAACTCTTTTTCCCGAAAGGCGTTTTATTTGATTAGGAAGACCTACTATCTCTAAATCAGCAACCTGAGACAGCGTTATATTTTCTCCACTATTAGTTACAAAAGAAAAATTCTCTAAGTCGTCAATTTTATTGAAGTTTCTTTTGCTAGATAACAATGTCATATCAATTAATCTTCCTTCAAAAGGAACTTCAGAAACTCTTAAACCATCATTATAAACATCCAAAACAGTTGCAAATTCTCTAGCTGAAATACCATACTCTGACAATTTTAAGTTATTTGGCTTTATTATCACTTGAGGAGCATCATTATTTAAAGTTGGTATGGAGCGCACCTGATGACCATCTGATGGAGGAAATTCTTTTCTAATATCTCTAAATAAGTTTTGTGAAACTGGTTTTATTTGTTTCAGTGAAGGTCCTGTAATATTAACTCTTATTGATCGAGAACCACCAACAGATCTTCCAAAAAGTGATGCTTGTTGAGCAAATGCCCTTGCACCAGGTTGAGCTCTAACAGGATTAGTTAAAATTGGTAAAATTTCTTTTACTCGTTTAGCATTTTCAGTTGCAGCACCAGCAAAAGCACCTCCTGAATATGCCACAAAAAAGAACCTGGATATTTTTGGCTTTTCACCTTCAACATCAATTTTCTTTTCCCATAATGGTTGAGCTGATTTTTCCATTGCTCGTGCTATTTCTAATGTAGCCTCTTTATTATACCCTGGAGGAACAATTATTCTTGCAAATACGAAGTTTCTGTTTCCGTCTGGTAAATAATCCAAAGGAGGGATAAATGAAAAAACAAAAATAAATGATATTAAAATTATGCTAAATATCACAGTTAAACCTCTTTTTGATGTTTCAAGAGACCATTCAATATACTTTAATATCCATGTTTTAAAATTATTAGCTAAGTTATCAATAACAGGTATCTTAAATATTTTGTCTTGATCTAGTTTATTTCTTCTTAACGAAATATTAGCCATTGTAGGTATTAAAGTTAATGATACTAAAACAGAAATAACTACAGAAACAGATATAGCAACAGCGATATCTCGAAATAATTGTCCAACAGGAAGATCAACCATTAAGACTGGTATAAAAACAACAACAGTGGTTAACGCAGAACCTAAAATAGGTTTCCATACTTGCAATGCACCATTTAATGACGCTTTTTCAGAATTTAAACCAGATTGATTGAGTCTATATATGTTTTCTTGGCTAACAATAGAAGCGTCAACAACCATACCAACAGCAAAAGCTAAACCTGCTAGAGAAATAACATTTATTGAAAGTCCTAAAGAAGAAATCATTACAAAAGTTCCAACTACTGAAACTGGAATAGCAAACATAATTATAAGAGTAGGTCTTAAATTTCTTAAGAAAATCATCAAAACACAAATAGCTAGAATTCCTCCAATTATTATGTTTTGTTGAACTAGATCTATTGCATTGTTAATGTAGATGGTTTCATCATATACATTATATAATTCTAAACCTTTATTGTTTAAGTTTGTCTTGTTTAAACTTTCAATTTCCTTATTTAATAATTCCATAGTTTTGACAACATTCGCCCCTGGTTCTCTTAAAACCGCAAAGGTTATTGCATCTTCACCATTGATTCTTCTAAAGCTAGTTGGATTTTTGTAAGAAATAAAAATATTAGCAACATCACCTAACTTCACTGAAGTACTACTAGTACTAGATGAATTATCAGTTTTTATAATTATATTTTGAGCACTTTCAGGAGTATAAGCAATTGCTTCAGCTCTAAGAGTATATGTTCTTTTACCCTCAATTAATTCTCCTACCGTCAGTTGGGCAGAGCTGTTTTTAAGAGAATTAACTAAACTATTAATATTAATACCAAAATTGGCAAGTTTTTGCATATCTACACTAATTTTTAATTCTTTTTTACTACCTCCTCTAAATGTAACTTCAGAAACACCTTCAATTCTTGATACATTTTCTATTATTTCGAATTCAACTAAATCACCTAAAGTTGTCATTTCACCAACTTTAGAGTCTTTTGTTTTGATTAAAACTAATCTTGATATAGGGCTGTCTTCTGAATTAGATGTCCTAACTACAGGTTTTGTAGCTTCTTCTGGAAGTCCATTAATTGTTGAAATTCTGTTCAACAATTTAATTGTAGCATTATCTATATTTTCTCCAATGTTATACGTTAAGGTAACTCTACCTGAACCGTATCTGCTATCTGATTCTATTTTTTCAACGCCTGATAAAGAACTTATTGATCTTTCTAATCTTGTAATTATTTCTCTTTCAACATCATCAGGTGAAGCTCCAGGCCAAGATACACGAACTTGAAGAATAGGTTTATCTATGTCAGGAGTCATTTGTATTGGAATTTTTTTAAGAGCAACAATACCAAAGACTACAGTTAACATAACCAGTGCTAAAATAGCTACAGGGTTAAGTATGCAAAGCCTTATAAAGTTTTTCATTTTTTGTTTTTCTTAATTTTTACAGATTGATTCGGTCTAATATTTTCATTACCTTTGATAACAACTAAATCGCCCTCATTTACTCCAGATTTTATTTCAATTTGATCTTTAAATGATTGTCCAAGAGTAACAGTTTTTCTTTTAACTTTATTTTTCTCAACTATGTAAACTAATTTTTCAATCCCATCTGCAATTAAGCCATCTTTAGGTATAATTAATCTAGATTTACCATTATTTATCGGAACTCTTAATTCAATTCGTTTGTTTGGAAAATTAAATTCTATTGGAAGAGATTTTGGTAATTTAATTTTCAATAATCTAGATCCAGTTTTTATATTTTCTGATGCAATTATAGCTCTGATTTTAGAATTTAAAATTTTATCATTAATTATAATCTGTACAGGAAAATCTGGCTTTAACTTTGAGGCTAAATCTGATCTTAAGGATGTCTCTATTTCATTATTTGTTGGATCTAATATTGAACCAATATTTACTCCTTTATTTAAAACAGAACCCAATTTAACATCGAATTTGATGAGATTACCATTTATAGGTGATTTAATTACCGTATTATTTAAATCATCTTTACTTGACAAAAGAAGATAAGATAATCTTTTTAAATCAAATTCAACTTTTGAAACCTGTTTATTCAAATTAATTTTCTTAATTCTCAAATCATCAAATAAATCATTCGAAATGACTTTATTTTCTATTAGATTCAAAAATCTTTTTAGTTTATTGTTAATAATTGTTAGTTCTTCATTTAACAATTTGAGATTTTCTTTGCTGTATAAAATTTCAGCTTCATATCTAGCAATTAGCCTTTTTATATTTTTGTTTTCTAACTCAAGAAGTTTCTGACCTTTCACAACTTCAGCACCTTCTAATACATGTATTATTTTTACCTCTTCATTGATTTTTGAAATAAGTGAATAAGGTTCTAAAGAAATAATTCTTCCATAAGATGGTGTCAAACTATATAGTCTTGTTTTTTTAGCTTCGATTACTTCAACGGGCGTGGCTCTACTACCCCAACTTTTTTTTGGTTGTTTTTGCTGAGCATATACTTCAATTTGTACACTAATTAATAGTAAAACAAATAAAATAATTTTCATAAATAGTAGATATGTATGTTAAACTTGTGGTCCAAATTTTACTAAATTTTTTCCATCTTCGCTATCACAAAATTGATCAAAATTGGCAATAAATAATTTAGCTAATTCTGTAGCTTTATTTTCCCAAGCTATATTTGAATCCCAACTTTTTCTGGGATCGAATATCTCAAAATCAATGTCATTTAATTCTGTCGGCACTTCTAAATTAAAAATTGGAATATTAGTTGTTGGTACATTATCGATTTTGTCATTTAAAATATTATCAATGATTGAACGAGTATTTTTTAAAGAAATTCTTTCACCTCTACCATTCCAACCAGTATTAACAAGATATGCTTTGGAATTATTCATTTTCATTCTTTTTGATAGTACTTCAGCATATTTTGTTGGATGTAAAGTTAAAAAAGCAGCACCAAAACAGGCAGAAAAAGTTGGAGTTGGCTTATCAACACCTCTTTCAGTACCAGCTAATTTTGCTGTAAAACCCGATAAGAAATGATATTGAGCCTCTTCATTACTCAATATAGATACAGCTGGCAAAACGCCAAATGCATCTGCGGTTAAGAAAATAACTTTATTTGCATGACCACCTTTTGAAATTGGTTGAACAATATTATCGATGTGATAAATCGGATAAGATACTCTGGTATTTTCAGTCAGAGATATATCATCATAGTCTACTTTACCATTATCATTAACTATTACATTTTCTAAAAGAGCATCTTTTTTTATAGCTTTAAAAATATCAGGTTCTTTTTTAGGATCTAAATTAACTGTTTTGGCATAACAGCCCCCTTCAAAATTAAATATTCCATCGTCATCCCAACCATGTTCATCATCGCCAATTAAGCTTCTTTTTGGGTCTGTAGATAACGTTGTTTTTCCAGTTCCTGATAATCCAAAAAACAAAGCAACTGTATCATCGTTAATACCTTTATTTGCAGAGCAATGCATTGAAGCTATACCTTTTTGAGGTAACAAATAATTCATGACGGCAAACATACCCTTTTTCATCTCACCTCCATACCAAGTACCACCAATAAGTTGCATCCTTTCGGTTAGGTTGAAGGCTATAAATGTTTCAGAATTCATATTATGTTTTTTAAATTCTTTATTACTAGTCTTAGATCCATTAATTACATGGAAATCTGGAACAAAATTTTTAAGTTCTTCTTCAGACGGTCTAATAAACATATTTTTAACAAAATGAGCTTGCCAAGCTACTTCCATTACAAATCTAACTTTTAAACATGTATTTTTGTTAGCACCACAAAAAGCATCAATTACATACAATTTTTTATTTGATAATTGGTTTGTTACATTAGTTTTTAAGTTGTTCCAAACTTCTTGTGAAATTGGTTTATTATCATTTTTTCTATCACTTGACGTCCACCAAAAGTTATCTTCTGTGGTTTTGTCTTTAACTATATATTTATCTTTAGGAGATCTGCCAGTATAAATTCCAGTTTTGACATTCAATGCCCCATATTCTGTTTTTTGAGATTTTTCGTAACCACTTAATTCTGGAAGAGTTTCCTCTTCGTATAATTTATCGAATGAAGGATTATAAATTATTTCAATAGGATCAATTATACCTATTTGTTTTAGTTGATCAGAAATCATTCTTTGTATTTGTAACAATATGTAACAGTTTAAAAAAAGACAATTTAACAATTATTTATTTATTGCCAAGAAAAAAATACAAAAAATTCTACTTTTTTATGTTTATTTTAAATTAATTATTTAAGTTAGTTAAATGAAAAAGATTTTAATAATCGGAAATAGTTTATCTGCATGGTCTGTTGCAAGTGCATTTATAAATAAAAAAGTTAATATTTCAATAATTGGAAAGAAGAGTAACACATTTGGAGCACAACAATTATCTCCTAATGGTTTCAGAGCCTTAAAAAAATTAATTCAAAATGATGATGTCAAAAACATTGTGTATGAAATAATTAAGTTTCAAATAGATAGTTATTGCAATAATGAAACTAGAAACCTCAAAAATTTTTATTTTAATGAATTTGATTTAAAATATTTTTCTGTAAGCAGAGAAATGCTAATTAATTTTTTAATAAAAAATGTAAAAAATAACATCCAAATAAATGAAATAAATAAATCTTGTGTTGCCATAATTCATGGAGAATCAGGAAAGCTTGAAATTTTAACGGATGATAATGAGTATATATCAGCCGATATAATAATTGGTTGCGATGGAGTTAATGGAATTACTCGAAAATATGTAAGTGGCACTACTAACATAGTCAAAAAACAAGTTTTTCGAGGAATATCAAATGATAAAAAACAATTATTATTAAAACAAAAAACGATTGAATTAAATTTTTCAAATTATGGACATTTTGTTTCTTATCCATTTATTAACAATAACAAAACATATATTAATTATGTTTTTATCCCTAATAGACTTTTTCAAAACTCAAATGAAATATTAGATAAACTAAAAAGTATTTCAAAATTTTCCCAAATAGATTGGAATGGTGGGCATTTTTATTTTTACGAAGATGAAATTCAAACAATTCACAAAAATAATGTTTTGCTATTTGGAGACGCCGGATTTTCTTTTGAACCCCATTTAGCTCAAGTAGGAAATAATATAATTGAAGATGCAAGTTATCTAAAATTCTTAGTTGAAAATACTAATTCTTATGATGAAATTTTTGAAAATTTCTCAAGAAATACCTGCGAAAAAAAGAGAAAACTTAAATCTATTTCAAATATAGTTGGAATTTCTTTTGGAATTAACACCTTTACAAAATTAAGAAATAGTTTAGTTTCGAATCTTCCAGATCAACTAATATGTAATTTTCTTAAAAAAGTTTGGTATGATTAGTAAAAGTTCTTTAATTATGATATTTACTCTTTTTATGAGTATTTCATTTCCTGCAAAATCTGATTTTTTTGATTTAAGCTTTGAAAGTATTGATGGAAATATAATTTCGTTAAAAGAATTTAAAAATAAACCAATAGTAATTGTAAATTCAGCATCATTTTGTGGTTTTACTTATCAATATGAACAATTAGAAAACCTTTATCAAAGATTTAAAAAAAAGGGGCTTGTTATAATAGCAATTCCATCTAATGATTTTGGAGGACAAGAATTTAAAGACAACAAAAAGGTAAAAGAATTCTGTGAAGTAAACTTTAATATTTCCTTTCCTATTACTTCCATAACCAAAGTTAAGGGAAAAAATAAACATCCTTTTTTTAAATGGGTTGAAAAAGAGGCTGGATATTTATCTCTTCCTAAATGGAATTTTTATAAATATTTAATTGATAAAAATGGAAAATTATCATCATGGTTTTCAAGTGTAACTAAACCATCATCAGAAAAGTTTTTAGATGAATTAAATAAAATTATTTAAAATAAAACCCGTCAAAAAGATGGGTTTTATTTTGAAAATTATTACTCACGATTACCTAGTAAAGACAATAAAAACTGAAACATTAAAATAAAATCTAAATAGAGAGTTAGTGCACCTATTATAGATTTTTTTCCTGCTGTTTCACTATCATCAGCACTATAGTACATATTCTTTATTTTCTGAGTATCATAGGCTGTAAGGCCTGCAAATATTAATACACCTATAATTGAAATCATAAAATCTAAACCTGAAGAAGCTAAGAAGATATTTACAATTTGAGCAATTATGAGCCCGAAAACTCCCATAATAAGAAATGACCCAAGTCCACTCAGAGATTTTTTGGTAGTATATCCATATATTGATAAACCAGCAAAAGATGCAGCAGTTATAAAGAATACTCTTACAACTGATTCACCTGTATAGACTAGTAATAGCGATGATAGAGATAACCCCATTAGACCTGCATATATGTAGAATAGATTTCTAGCCTTTGCAGAGCTTATACTTTGTAATTTTGCTGAAATGTAAAATACCATTCCAAGTGGTGCTAATATAACCACCCATTTCAGAGGGCTTAAAAAGAAAAGTTCTCCAATTGGAGTTAATTGACCATTAGAAACAGATAGAAAGTTTAATCCTAATGCCAATAAACCTGTTAATGCAAGTGCTGTAGTCATATGATTATACACACCAAGCATGTACGATCTTAAGCCTACATCAATTTGAGCAGCTTGCGCCTGAGAACTCGACATAAAACGATTATCATTCATAATTTATCCTTTTAGTTTGTTTTTTTATAATATAGTTACTAAAGTTTATGAAAGCAAGAAGATCATGTGCCAAAAATATTAATAAATTTAGATTAAATTTTAATGAACTGGAGATAAAAGAGATTTTTTTCTTTTTTCGGTTTTAGATTTAAGTTGACCGCAAGCTGCTAATATATCTTCACCTCTTGTTGTTCTTATTGGAGTAGGATAGCCAGCTTTCATGACAATATTGGAAAAAAGTTTAATTTTTTCTGAAGTAGATGTCTCATAAAAAGTTCCAGGCCATGGATTGAAAGGAATTAAATTAATTTTTGAAGGTATTCCTTTTATTAAACTTACTAAATTGATAGCGTCTTCTTTTCTGTCATTGACATCTTTTAACATTACATATTCCCAAGTTATTCTTCTGGAATTAGATAAACTAGGGTATTTTTTACAAGCTTGTATTAAAGTTGAAATATTATATTTCTTATTTATAGGAACTAATTCATCTCTAAGCTTGTCGTTAACTGCATGAAGTGAAATGGCTAAATTTACGTCAAGATCTTTTCCACATTCTTCAATCATTGGCACTATGCCCGATGTAGACATTGTTATCCTTCTTTTTGAAATACATAAGCCATTTGAAGACATAACTATCTTCAAAGCTTTTTTTACATTTTCATAGTTAAGTAAAGGTTCACCCATTCCCATCATAACTAGATTAGTTACTTTCCTATCTGTCTTACCCATAGGCCAATCATTTAGATGATCAATGACAGTAAAAATTTGACCTAAAATTTCAGAAGTAGTTAAGTTTCTAACTAATTTTTGAGTACCAGTATTACAAAATGTACAATTCAATGTACACCCAACTTGGCTAGAGATACAAATTGTTCCACGCTTACCTTGTGGAATAAAAACCGTCTCAATTAAACTTTTATCATCCATTTCTAATAACCATTTAATAGTTCCATCCTTACTTATATGAATATTGTTTATTTTTGGCCTATAAATAAAAGAACAATCATCTAACAATTTTCTTGTATTTTTATCTAAATTTGTCATTTCTTGAAAACTAGTTTTTCCAAAACAATATATCCAATTCCAAATTTGTTTAGCTTTAAAAGATTTTAAATCTAAATCTAAACAGAATTTTTCTAATTCTAACAAAGATAAATCAGTGATGTTTTGACTTTTCATAAAAGCTTAAGAACAATTTTTATCTATTAGTGATAGTGCTTTTGTGAAACCACTTAGGGAATAATGATCTGTAATTGTATTACCAGGAGATGAAGTTCCTTCAATAATTAACTTATTTCCCTTTTTCATTTTTCTAACTAATATTTTATCAACTTTTGGGGATTCTGACCAAGCTCTATCATCAATCGGGAAAAGTAGAGTAGTATTTTTATCTATCGTAAATTTAACTTTAGTATTTTTTTTATAATTAAATCCTGCAACAACTGAAATCTCATGACTAGACCCATTTTTTATGTTTGTAACAAAAACATATGTCTTGCCTCTATTACTTTTATTGTATTTACCTGAAGACTTAAGTGGCTCAGACGCTATAAAACAAGTTTTACCATTTTTTTCTTTATTAGAGTAGGCTGTCCAATCTTTGTGTGTACCAATAAATTTAGTTTTAGCTAGAGGATTTTTGACTAAAGAAATTATTAAAATTGTAGATAGTAGAAATTTGTATAACATATTAGACATTGCTGAAAACAATATAATAATAAATCATTAATGTTACAACCACTACTGTTAAAAATCTTCTGAGTCGAATATACCAATTAAAATAAAATTTATGTGAAAATAAATTTTCATCTAAAATTTGACAAAGTAAAAAACCAATCACAAGAAAAATAATATTTAAATAACTCGAAACTATAACTGTTACAATAGCAAAAGAGAAAGGAATAATTGATAATGCTGGTAACAAATAACTTAGGTTTGAGTTATTTTTATTAAGGGCATTAATTGACACTCCCCAATAAACACCACTGAGGAAAGATAGTATAGTTATTCCGTACCAAATAGTGAAATTGATGGGTTTAATTTCAAAAAAATTTATTAAACCATATTTTTCGATTAACGGGAGTCCAAAAGGTATAATACCAAGCAAACCAATTATAATTGAAATATACTTAATTTTTGTATGCATTAAATTTTTCATTTAAATTTACTAATATTAACAAATGAGTGACATGAACAGAAAAAAAAAAAAATTAATTGAAATATTTTTGATAACATTTTTTTTCCTGATTTTTGTTATATTATTTCAACTTCAATCTTTTATTATAGTTTTGCTTTTTGTCACGAGTATAGTGATAAGTTATTGCTTCAAAAATGAGATAATAAAAAACATTCTTCCTCAAAAAAAGAATTACTTTTTATATTTTATTTTTTTTGACATTTTTTTAGTCGTTTCAATGATTGCGTTATTTGGAAATGATCTTTTTGTTTATAAATTGGATTTTTCAAAATATATTTTTATATCTATTTTACTTTTGTTTTATTTATTTTTTTCAGTAATACCTCAAGAGTTAATTTTCCGATTTTTATTCTTTCATAGATATACAAACTATTTTAACAAAAATGAAATCTTGTTAATAAATTCACTGTCATTTTCTTTATGTCATGTGATATATTTTGACATTCATATATTTTTATTTTCTTTTTTTGGAAACTTGTTATTCACATTTAACTTCATGAAACATAAATCTTTATTATTAGTAATAAGTGAACATTTTTTAATTGGACAAACACTTATAATTTTAGGATTTTTTGATAATTTTAATTTTTCTCTTATAAAAAAACTTTATAATATAGTACTTATCAACTAAAGATATAACTATGAATATTAAAAAAGTTGTATTAGCTTATTCAGGAGGATTAGATACTTCTGTAATTTTAAAATGGCTAAAAGAAAAATATGATTGCGAAGTTATTACCTTTACAGCTGACATTGGACAGGGTGAGGAAGTTGAACCTGCAAGACAAAAGGCAAAACAACACGGTGTAAAGCAAATTTTTATTGAAAATCTTAGAGAGGATTTTGTGAAAAATTATGTTTTTCCAATGTTCAGAGCTAATGCTTTATATGAAGGTGTTTACTTGTTAGGAACATCTATTGCAAGACCTCTAATCGCTAAAAGACAAATTGAAATCGCTAGAGAAGTTAATGCAGAAGCCGTATCTCATGGTGCGACTGGAAAAGGTAATGATCAAGTTAGATTTGAGCTCGCTTACTTAAGTTTAAACCCAAATATTAAAATTATTGCACCTTGGAGAGAGTGGGATCTTTCAAGTAGAACTAAATTAATAGAATATGCTGAAAAAAATCAAATTGTTGTACCAAAAGATAAAAGAGGAGAGGCTCCGTTTAGTATTGATGCTAATTTATTACATATCTCAGCTGAAGGAAAAATTTTAGAAGATCCATGGATGGAACCAAGTGAATTAGTATTTTCACGTACTAAATCACCTATACATGCTAAAGATGAAATCTCTGAAATCCAACTTAGATTTGATAAAGGAGATCCTGTAGAGTTAAATGGAAAAAAATTATCGCCTGCTGAAATGCTTCATCAACTAAATATTCTTGGTGGCGAAAATGGTATAGGACGAATTGATATTGTAGAAAACCGTTTTGTTGGAATGAAATCTAGAGGCATTTATGAAACTCCTGGGGGTACTATTTTATTTCATATGAGAAAAGCTATAGAATCAATTACTCTAGATAGAGGTGCATCACATCTTAAAGATGAGTTAATGCCTAAATATGCTGAATTGATTTATAATGGTTTCTGGTTTTCTCCAGAAAGACAAATGCTTCAAAAAGCAATTGATGAAAGCCAAAAATACGTTAACGGATTAGTAAGAGCAAAGTTATATAAAGGAAATGTAATAATTACTGGAAGAAAATCACCAAATTCTCTTTATGATGAGGACTTAGTAACCTTTGAAGAAGGCTCATTTAATTATAACCATCATGATGCTGAAGGCTTTATAAAATTAAATGCCCTCAGACTAATGATGAATAAAATTAAACAAAAATAGATTTATTAATTATTACAAATTTTCCCAATAGAGCCATCATCTGATTTTTGTTTGAGTACAACTTTTCCAGTTGGTGCTAATACAAAGCTATCATTATGCATACCTGTTTGACATGACGCAGCTTCAACAATTTGATATTCAATACTATTATGTTTATTAGCTTCAACTAAAAAATTTTTTACATCTGCATCATTTATAGTAAACAATGAATATAATAAAAAAATACCTGCTTCCATTTAAATCTCCTTTTAAAATAATCTTAATGTTATATATTAAGATGACTATAATTTGATCAAATCAGGCATTTTTTTGACTAATAATTCAAATTAATGGTAATTGATATTATTTAATAAAGAGATAAAATTGAACAAAATGAAAAAACCAAATGATACAATGAAAGCTGTAGAAATTGTTAAATTTGGAGGTCCTGAAAATTTGAAATTAAAACTTAGAAATATTCCTAAGTTAAAAAAAGGTGAAATACTCATAAAAGTTCATTATGCAGGGGTTAATAGGCCAGATATACTACAAAGAGAAGGTAATTATCCTGTTCCTAAAACTGCAAGTGATATTCCAGGTCTTGAGGTTTCTGGTATAGTTGTAGACAGAGAGAAATCTGCTACTAAATATCCAGTAGGCTCAAAAATTTGTGCTTTATGTCATGGTGGAGGTTATGCTGAGTATGTTGCTGTTAATCAAGACCATTGTTTGCCCATTCCAAAAAAAATAAGTCTGGAGGAAGCAGCATGCATGCCTGAAACTTTTATTACAGTCTGGAGTAATGTATTTTTGAGAGGTGGCCTTAAAAAAAATGAGAGCATTTTAATTCATGGAGGTGCAAGTGGTATTGGCACAACTGCAATTCAACTTGCTAAAATTTTTGGAGCTAAAGTTTATGCAACAGCAGGTTCTCCAAAAAAATGTGCTGCAGTAAAAAAACTTGGTGCGATTGAATGTATTAATTACAAAAAAGAAAAATTTGAAAAAAAAATAAATATGTTAACAAAAGAAAAAGGCGTTAATTTAATTTTGGATATGGTAGCAGGAGACTATGTAGAAAAAAATTTAAAATGTCTGTCAGAAGATGGCAGGTTAGTAATAATTGCCGTACAAGGAGGTTTAAAAGGAAGCCTGAATTTTGGATATTTAATGAGAAAAAGGTATACTATTACAGGATCAACTTTAAGACCTCAAGAAGATAAAATTAAGGCTTCATATGTAAGAAGTTTGATCAAACATGTATGGCCTTTTTTAGAAAAAAGACAAGTAGTACCAATAATTCAAAAATGTTTTGGTTTGTCAAAAGTTTCTTTTGCTCATAAAGCTCTAGAGAAAGGCGATCATGTTGGAAAATTTGTACTAAAAATTTAAATAATCTTAAAATGTTTCAAAGCAATTTTACAATCATCAAATACATTAGGATTTTCAACTGTTGGTGGCATAGTCCATTGTTCTTTATTGATAATACTTCTGATTGTTTTTCTTAATATTTTACCAGATCTTGTTTTTGGGAGAGCTTGAACAATAGCTATTTTTTTAAAAGAAGCTACAGGGCCAATTTCTTTTCTAATCAAATGAATAATTTCATTACAAATTTCAGAATGTTCTCTGTTACAACCAGCATTCAAACAAGCCAATCCAATTGGCACTTCTCCTTTTAATTCATCTTTAACGCCAACAACAGCGCACTCAGCAACGTCTGAATGGTTGGAAATAACTTCTTCCATTGCACCGGTCGATAGCCTGTGACCTGCTGTATTTATTACATCATCTGTTCTTGACATAACAAAAATATAACCATCATTGTCAATATAACCTGCATCACCTGTTTCGTAATATCCTGGAAATTTAGATAGATATGCTTCTATAAACCTGTCATCAGCAGCCCACAGAGTTGGAAGACAAGATGGTGGGAGTGGTAATTTTATGCATATTGATCCTAACTCATTGGATGATAATTTATCTCCATTATCATTTAAAATATCAATCTCATAACCGGGCAAAGAAACTGTTGGAGAACCTTTTTTAATTGGTAGCAATTCAATACCAGTTGGATTTGCAGCAATAGGCCAACCTGTCTCTGTTTGCCACCAATGGTCAACTATTGGTATATTTAATTTATTTTCTAGCCACAGAACAGTATCTGGATCAGCTCTTTCTCCTGCTAAAAATAAAGTCTCTAATGATTTAAGTTTTTCTTTATCAATATACTTACCTTCCTTATCTTCCTTTTTTACAGCTCGTAAAGCAGTAGGAGCAGTAAAAAAAGACTTTACCTTATATTCACTAATAATCCTCCAAAAAGTGCCTGCGTCTGGAGTTCCAACAGGTTTCCCTTCAAATAAAACTGTTGAACACCCATGAAATAACGGTGCATATATAATATAGGAATGTCCTACAACCCAACCAATATCTGAAGCTGCCCAGAAAACTTCTCCTGGATTCATATTGTAAACATTTTTCATAGACCATTTTAATGAAACGAGATGACCTGCATTATCTCTCACTACACCTTTAGGTTGTCCTGTGGTACCAGAAGTATATAAAATATATAATGGGTCATTACCATTTACTGGAACTATATCAACAGGCTTAATATCTTTAATTGCCTCATCCCAAGAAACATCTAAACCTGCATTTAATTTTACTATTAATTGTTCTCGTTGAAAAATTATACAATTTTTAACTTTATGATTTGACAATTTTATTGCTTCATCCAAAAGAGGTTTGTACTCAACAATTCTGCCTGGCTCAATACCGCAAGAAGCAGAAATAATAAGTTTAGGTAAACAATCATCAATTCTTACTGCTAGTTCTTTAGCTGCAAATCCTCCAAAAACAACAGAATGCACAGCTCCTATTCTAGCTATTGCTAAAACAGCTATAATAGCTTCAGGTATCATAGGCATATAAACTATAACTCTATCACCTTTAGATATATTATATTTCTTTAAAGCACCGGCAAATTTTTCGACTTTGGACTTTAATTTATTATAGGTTAGTTTTGATTTTGAATTAGTTATTGGGCTATCATAATAAATAGCAACCTGATCTCCTCTTCCTTCTAAAATATTTTTATCTACAGCATTGTAACAAGTGTTCAAAATACCGTCAGAAAACCATTCATAAAAATAGTTGCTTTTCTTTTTTAAAATTTTTTCAGGAAATTTAATCCAAGAAACATCTTCAGCATTTTTTTTCCAAAATTCTGTTGGGTTATCTCTCCATTCTTTGTAAATTTCCGAATAATTCATTTCTAAACAATCCTAGATTTTCTATAGTTATGCATTCTTTTTAAATGATTTGTTGTATTTTCAATCACCTTATGAGCTGTATCAACAACTGAGGACCCTGGTCCAAAAATCTCAGACACTCCAGCATCATAAAGAAATTGATAATCCTTTTTTGGTATTACCCCTCCACAAAAGACTAGAATATCATCTGCCTTTCTCCTTTTTAATTCTTTGATTAAATCAGGAATTAGAGTTTTATGGCCCGCTGCAAGAGATGAAACACCAATCACATGGGCATTTTTTTTTAGGGCTTCGTCTACTGCCTCAGCAGGAGATTGAAATAAATTGCCAACTTCAACATTTATACCAAAATCAGAAAAAGCAGATGAGATAACTTTAGCTCCTCTGTCATGTCCATCTTGTCCTAACTTAGCCATGTATATAGTTATAGTTTCATTATCTATTTGCTTAAATTTATCTAAAGAAATTTTAATTTTTTTTAGTTCTTTTTGATCATCAAATGTATTTGCATAAACTTCTGTAACTATAGATTGTTTCGTTTCATAACGAGTATATACTTTTTCTAGTGCAAAAGATGTTTCACCTACTGTTGCTCTATTTCTCATAGCTTCAACAAATAATGAAAGCAGATTTTCATTATTATTTTTAGCTGCATTAGTAATTTTTTCTAAGGACTGATTTACAAGATTATTATCTCTTTCAGATTTGATCTTACCTAATTTTTCAATCTGTTCTTTTCTAACTTGATTGTTATCAATATCTAGAATATTAACTTCATCTAAATGATCTGATTTAAATTTATTTACACCTACAATAATTTCTGTTTTGGAATCTATTCTTGCCTGTTTCTCAGTTGCTGATTTTTCTATTTCTGATTTTGGGAAACCACTTTCAATGGCCTTTGTCATTCCACCCATGTCATTAATTTTCTCAATAATTTTATTTGCATTCTGAATTAACTCATTTGTTAAATTCTCAACATAATAACTTCCTGCCAAAGGATCTACTACATCAGTTACCCCTGTTTCATTTTGAAGAATTAATTGTGTATTTCTAGCAATTTTTGCTGAAAATTCAGTAGGTAATGCTATCGCCTCATCAAATGAGTTTGTATGCAAAGATTGAGTTCCTCCCAGAACACCTGCTAGTGCTTCGATCGTTGTTCTGACAATATTATTATAGGGATCTTGTTCTTGAAGACTTGCTCCAGATGTTTGACAGTGCGTTCTTAAAATCTGTGATTTAGGATTTTGATTATTAAATAATTTTTTTACCCAATAAGACCATAAATATCTAGCAGCTCTTAATTTTGAAGCTTCCATAAAAAAATTCATACCAATTGCAAAAAAGAAAGATAGCCTAGGAGCAAATTTATCTACATTCAAACCTCTATCTACTGCAGCTCTAATATATTCCAAACCATCAGATATTGTAAAAGCCAATTCTTGGACTAAATTTGCTCCAGCTTCTTGCATGTGATAACCAGAGATAGAAATTGAATTAAATTTTGGCATTTTTTCAGATGTGTAAGAAATAATATCTGATACTATTCTCATTGAAGGTTCAGGAGGATAGATATAAGTATTCCTAACCATGAATTCTTTTAAAATATCATTTTGAATTGTTCCACTCAATTGTTCAAAAAGAACTCCTTGTTCTTCACCAGCAACTATGAAACTTGCGAGCACAGGTAAGACAGCTCCATTCATGGTCATAGATACAGACATTTTATCAAGAGGTATTCCGTCAAAAAGAATTTTCATATCCTCAACAGTATCGATAGCTACACCAGCCTTACCAACATCAGCGCGAACTCTTTCATTGTCTGAATCGTAGCCTCTATGAGTTGCTAAATCAAAAGCAATAGACAACCCCTTTTGTCCAGCTGCAATGTTTTTTTTATAAAATTTATTAGACTCCTTAGCTGTAGAGAAACCTGAATATTGTCTTACAGTCCATGGTCTAGAAGTATACATTGTTGCCTTAGGGCCTCTTACAAATGGTTCAATACCAGGTAAAGAATTCATATGATTTAAATCTTCTAAATCATCCTTAGTGTATAATGGCTTAACTTTTATGCCCTCAGGAGTTTCTTTAATTAATCGATCTGTTTTTATTCCTTTTAGTTCGTCTAAAGCAATTTTTTCCCAATCAAAAATGTTATATTTCTTACTCATAATTTGATCATCATACCTAAAATTCAATAATTATATCATCAACTTTCAAAAGATCGTTAACATTAAAGTTAATTTTTTTTACTTTTCCTTTTAAAGGAGACACTAATGTATTTTCCATTTTCATTGCTTCAACTATGCACAAGTTTTGTCCGATCTCAATTTTATCTCCAACTTTTACAAATAATTCAATTAGCTTTCCAGGCATTGGGCATATTAAACTATTTTTATTTTCTTCATTGTCAACTTTTTTCATAAATTTAGATAATTCTAGATTAACTGAATCTCTTGTAATCCCTTTTACTGATGATCCTCTAAAATCAATCTGAAAATAAGGAAAGCAATAATTTAATTTTAAAAAAGTACTTAATAATATTTGATCATCTTCATAAATATTAATGTTTATTAAATTTGTCTGAAAATCTATCTGATGATGTACTCTTAATTTTTTATACATTTTATCAAGTAAGTATAAATTTCCGTTTAATTTACTTATTTCAAACATTTTGTTATCTAATCTTACAATGTATTCATCTGATACAAATTTTTTGTTATCAAAAAAATCAAACAGCTCCACAGATGTTCTTTTATCAAATTTTTTAAGATTTAGATCTCTGATTTCATTTTCTGAGCTTAAAGTGAGAATAATTATTTCAAATAAACTTTTATATTGCTTTATTGGAAGACCTTTAAATCCATTTTTAAATTCTTTTTCAATAAAAGCAGTTGATATTTCACCATCAACAAATTTAGGATTTAAATATATTGATGAAAGAAAAGATAAATTATTTTTCAATCCACTAATACAAAATTCATCTAGTGCTTTTTCCATCAATTTAATTGCACTTTTTCTATCTTTTCCCCAAGTTGATAATTTAGCAATCATAGGATCATAAAAAATAGATATTTCATCACCTTCTTTTACGCCAGTATCATTTCTTATTTCGTAATCCATAGATTTGTCCTCAGATGGAGGACTATACTGTGTCAATCTGCCTATTGAAGGTAAAAAACCTTTATAGGGATCTTCTGCATAAATACGACTTTCAAAAGCCCAACCATTCAACTTTATGTCTTTTTGAGAGAATGATAATTTTTTATTATTTGCCACATTGATCATTTCATGTACTAAATCAAGTCCTGTTATCATTTCTGTGACAGGATGTTCAACTTGAAGTCTTGTATTCATTTCTAAAAAATAAAAGTTTTTATTTTTATCAACAATAAACTCAACTGTCCCCGCACTTGAATATTCTACTTCTTCAGCAAGCATAATGGCCTGCGTTGACATATCTCTTCTCAGCGTTTCATCTAAAAAAGAAGATGGAGCCTCTTCAATCACTTTTTGATTTCTTCTTTGAATTGAGCATTCTCTCTCTCCAAGTGAAACGACATTTCCATAATTATCTGCAATTATCTGTATTTCTATATGCCTAGGCTCGACCAAATATTTTTCTACAAATAACCTTTCATCTCCAAAACTATTTTTAGCTTCACTTGAAGCTCTCAAAAAAGCTTCTTCAACATCTTCTTCACTATTAACAATTCTCATTCCTTTTCCACCGCCACCAGCACTAGCTTTTACAATCACTGGAAAGCCAATTTTTTTAGCAATTTCTTTAGCATGATTTACATTATTTATCTCACCAATAAATCCCGGAACAACATTTACGTTTGCTTTTTCAGCAATCATTTTTGATTTGATTTTGTCACCCATTGAAATTATTGCGTTTTCAGATGGGCCAATAAATATAATTTTATTCTCAGATAGCTCTCGTACAAAATTAGGGTTTTCAGACAAAAAACCATACCCTGGATGAACGGCATCAACTTTAGCCTTTTTACAAATTTCAATTATCTTTGATATATTTAAATAACTCTTTGAAGCCTCTGATGGACCTAAATAATAACTCTCATCTGACATAAATACATGTTCAGCATTAATGTCTGAATCTGAATAAAGTGAAACAGTTTTAATTTTAAGTTTCTTTGCCGTTTTTATTATTCTACAAGCTATTTCACCCCTATTAGCAATTAAAATTTTTTTTATCATTTATTTCCTTATAAAGGTATATTCCCAAACTTTTTATTTGGATTCTTTAATTTTTTATCTTTTAATTTTGAAAAAGCTTGAATAATTCTATACCTAGTGTTTTTAGGTATTATTATATCATCAAGAAACCCTCTTTCAGCTGCTATAAAAGGATTTGCAAACTTATCTTCATATTCTTGCGTTTTTTCATCAATAAACTTCTTGTCATCAATTTTTTTCCTATGCAAGATTTCAACCGCACCTTTTGCACCCATGACTGCAATTTCTGCAGTAGGCCAAGCATAATTTGTATCACCTCTTAAATGCTTTGAACTCATGACATCATAAGCTCCACCATATGCTTTTCTGGTAATTAAGGTTACTTTTGGAGTAGTTGCTTCTGCATAAGAAAATAATAATTTTGCTCCATTTTTAATAATTCCACCATATTCTTGTGCTGTACCTGGCATAAAACCAGGAACATCTACTAGAGTAAGTATAGGAATATTAAATGCATCACAAAATCTAACAAACCTTGCTGCCTTTCTACTAGAATCAATATCTAAACAACCAGCTAAGACAAGTGGTTGGTTAGCCACAACACCTATAGTCTCACCATTCAATCTAATAAATCCAATTAAAATATTTTTTGCATAATCTTTTTGTAACTCAAAATATATACCTTCGTCAGCGATGCTGATTATTAATTCTTTCATATCATAAGGAAGATTTGGATTATCTGGAATAAGAGTATCTAACGAAGCAGTCTGTCTTCTAATACTATCTGTTGTACGCCTAGAAGATGCTTTGGAAATATTTGAAGAAGGTAAGTAGGACAAAAATCTTCTCATTTCCAAAAGTGCATCAATATCATTTTCAAAACAACCATCTGCAACAGATGATTTTGTTGTATGTGTTAACGCGCCACCTAATTCTTCGGCAGTTACTTCTTCAGATGTAACAGTTTTGACTACATCTGGCCCAGTCACAAACATATAACTTGTATTTTTGACCATAAAAATAAAATCTGTCATTGCTGGAGAATAGACTGCTCCACCAGCGCAGGGTCCCATTATTAGTGAAATCTGAGGTACAACTCCTGACGCTAACGCATTTTGTAAAAAGACATCTGCATATCCACCTAATGATTCCACACCTTCTTGGATTCTTGCACCACCACTATCATTTAAGCCAATCAATGGTGCTCCATTTTGAATCGCTAATTTCATAACTTTTACAATTTTAGAAGCATGTGCTGATGACAAAGAACCACCGAAAACAGTAAAGTCTTGGGCATAAATATAAATTAATCTATTGTTAACTTTTCCAGATCCTGTGACTACGCCATCACCTGAAAAAGTATTGTTTTCCATATCAAAATCCTTAATTGTATGAACAACAAACATATCAGTTTCTTCAAAAGTATCTTTATCTAAAAAAATTTCAATTCGTTCTCGAGCTGTTAATTTTCCAGTGTCATGTTGCTTGTTTACCCGATTAACACCCCCACCCGCTCTAGCCTCGGTTCTTCTATTTTGTAATTCTTCTATAATTTGTTTACTTGTTTTTCTAATTTTTTTTTCCTTTAATAAAATATAGTTATGGTAGATATAAAAATATATTAAAAATAAAGTATTACAATTAGTAATGGAAGAATTAAATGGAAAACAAAAATAAAAAAGTTAACCATATTGCAATTGCAGTGCCTGATGTAAAAGAGGCTGCAATAAAATGGCAACAAGCATTAAACATAAAAAAGAGTGAGATAATAGTTTTAGAGAAGCATGGGGTAAAAGTCGTTTTTTTAGAATTTTCTAATTTGAAAATAGAATTACTAGAACCTCTAAATAATCAAAGTCCAATATCAAAGTTTTTAGAAAAAAATCCAAAAGGTGGAATGCATCATATTTGTTTCGAAGTAGAAAAGATTTCTGAAACTCTAGATTCATTAAAAAATAAAAAAATAAATATTTTAGGTGACGGTAACCCTAAAATTGGAGCTCACAATAAACCTGTTATTTTCCTTCACCCTAGTGATTTATCAGGAACATTAGTTGAATTAGAAGAAACGTAATTCCTTTTGTATAAAACTTCAGATCTGCAAATTTTACAAATAAGATTTTGTCTTTTTCTATAGGATGTTTGTTCCCAACATAAATTTGAACAATATTTTATCCATCCTGGTTTCGAAAAATTTAATGAATGGTATACTTGACCACTACAACCTATTGATAAAGCTTTTTTTTTCCAAATGTGATTATGACCTTGATTAGGTCCTACAAGAGCATGAGATATTTCATGTAATAGCGTATCATTTAAGTCAAAAGTAGATGAATTTCTTAAAAAATATATTGAAAACGAAAGTTCTTTCTTGGAATAAATACATGCACCAGCTCTTCTTTTCGCATAATCAAAAGTTATTTTCCAATCATTTAACTTAAATTTTTGTAGTTCTAAATTTGCCTTATCATAAAAACTTTTAAACTCAGATTTATATTGATCAAATTTGTTTGTTGAAATATGTTTTTTATTTTTTCTTAATTTAAGTTTATTGTTTTTAAATATATTAAACATCATACTGAAAGTTATTTGATCTGAAATGTTAGAAATTAAAGATATTACATTTAGTTTTGATAAAAAAGAAAAAAAACCACTTGTTAAAAACTTAAGTTTTAAAGTTAAAAAAGGTGAAATACTTTTTGTTTCTGGCAAAAGTGGCCTTGGGAAATCTACTTTGTTAGATTTAATTTCCGGATTTCATGACAACAATTTAATTTGGACAGGAAAAATATACCTTAATAAACTTGATATAACTAATGCTTCAATTCAAAGTAAAAATATTGGGTACATGTTACAAGATTATTTTTTATTTCCTCATTTTAATGTTAAAAATAATTTAATTTTTTCTCTACCAAAAGAGACAAAAAATAAAAAAGAACACGCACTTCATTTTTTGAAAAAAATTGATATGGTCAAATTCTCAAATCATTATCCATCTGAGCTTTCAGGAGGTCAAAAAGCAAGAATAGCTTGTCTAAGAGCTGTTATTTCTAATCCTGAAGCATTGTTATTAGATGAACCTTTTTCGTCATTAGATAAAACAACTATAAAATCATTTCAGAAATTTTTATTTGATTACGTTAAAGAACTCAACATTCCCTGTATAATTGTGTCACATAGATTGATAAAAAATATAAATAATTTTATAGAACTAAACATTTCAAAATTTACTTAAAAAATAAATTTAAAATAATTCAGTTGTTTTGGAATGTAAGTATGATACGTTTCTAATAAATTAAATTAAAAGGATTAATAATTATGTCTTCATTTTCATCTGTTACTAAAGCTTTTAAAAGTAATGATACAAAAAGAGAAGTTACAATTGAGGAAGCTGAAAAAGCAGTTGAAACACTTTTAATATGGATTGGAGACGACCCTAAGAGAGAAGGTCTTTTAGAAACACCTAAAAGAGTTATTAAAGCCTTTAGAGAACACTTTTCTGGTTATAAAGAAAATCCATCAGAAATCCTTTCTAAGACATTTAAAGAAATTCAAGGTTATGATGATATCGTTGTTTTAAAGAAAATAGATTTTGAGAGTCATTGTGAACACCATATGCTTCCAATTATTGGCAATGCAAGTATTGGATATTTACCTAATAAGAGTATAGTTGGAATATCAAAATTAGCAAGAATAGTCAATACATTTGCAAAACGTCTTCAAACACAAGAAATAATGACATCTCAAATAATAAATGCGATCCATGATAATTTAAATCCAATTGGAGTTGGGGTAGTCATAGAAGCTGATCACCATTGTATGAAGACAAGAGGTGTTCATAAAAAAAATTCTTTAATGATAACTTCACAGTTTAAAGGGTCATTTTTAACTGACGAAAAGTTAAGAAACAGATTTTTGGACTTTATAAAAGATTAAACCTATAATTAACTATGAAATTTCAACCTGTCATTAATTTAATAGGCTTGTTACTTTGTACTTTGTCAGTATTCATGCTGATACCTGGGTTTGTTGATTATATTCTTGGTGACGACGATTGGGCGGCATTTTTAGTATCATCATTTATAACCTTGTTTGTTGGAGCAGGCCTATATCTGTCTTCAAGGGACAATAACCCCGAACACCTTGAACTAAGACAAGCTTTTCTATTAACAAATAGTGCATGGATTTCTATTTCAATTTTTGGATCATTACCTTTTTTATTTTCAAATTTAAGTTTAAATTTTATTGATGCATTTTTTGAATCAACATCTGGAATAACTACTACAGGATCTACTATTATAGCAAATCTTGAACAAGTTTCTTATGGTATACTCCTATGGAGAGCTCTTCTGCAATGGTTAGGCGGAATTGGAATAATTGTAATGGCTATTGCAATTTTACCAATGTTATCAATCGGAGGTATGCAGCTCTTTAAAACTGAATCTTACGAAACACCAGATAAAATTATTCCTAGAGCCGCAATTTTTGCAAGTGGCATTAGTATTGTTTACATCATCTTAACTTCAATATGGGCTTTAATGCTATGGCTTGCTGGAATGCCAATATTTGACTCTATAACACATGCCATGTCAACTCTTGCTACTGGTGGGTATTCAACAAAATCAGAATCCTTAGGCGCATTCAATTCATTAAATATAGAAATAATTATTGTGTTTGGTATGATTGTTGGATCATTGCCTTTTATTCATTATTTATCAATCTTAAAAAGTGGATGGAAAAATTTAATTAATGATCAACAAGTGAAATGGTTTTTGTTAATTTTATTTTTTTTGGTTTCAGTCGTTACATTCAACCTATATATAAATGGACAGAATTTTTTTTCATCACTAAGAGTTTCTTTTTTTAACGTAGTTTCAATTGTAACTGGTACAGGATTTGGTACTGACGATTTTGGCCAATGGGGAGGTTTTGCAACAACCTTACTTTTAATTTTAATGTTTATGGGTGGATGTGCGGGGTCAACTACTTGTGGTCTAAGAATGGCAAGAGTTCTAGTTTTAATTGCTAATGCAAAAACACAAGTATTAAAACTTTTAACACCTCATGCAGTAATTATTCCTTATTATAATAAAAAACCAATTCCAGAATCTGTAACTGAATCTGTTATGGGGTTTTTCTTTTTGTATATACTTGTTTTTATTATCATCTCATGTCTACTTGGAAGTTTAGGATTAGATTTTATAACTTCATTATCTGGCGCAGCATCTGCTATAGGAAATGTTGGTCCTGGATTAGGTGAAATGATAGGACCAAACGGTACATATGCAGAAATACCTAACTTAGGTAAGTTAATTCTTTGTTCTGGAATGATATTAGGAAGATTAGAAATTTTTGCAATCTTAGTAATGTTTACAGCATCATTTTGGAAAAAATAACTATTTTAAATCTTGTTTAGTATAAACCCTTTTTGTTTTGCAAAATTCACAAACTACTTCAATTGATTTTTTATGATTGAACAAAAATGATATTTCTTTCTGGTCCATTGACTTTAACGTGTTTAAAACTCTTTCATTTGAACATTGACAATTATTATTTAGATTAATTTCATCAAAAATTTTTATTTCGTACTGTCCAAATAAGTTCAATAAAATTTGCTTTGATGTTTTTTTTATATTTAAAAATTCTTCAGAATTCAAAGTTTCCAAGAACATTAACATTGTTTCCCAATCTTCATTTGGTTTTTCTAAGTTATTAAAGTCATTAATCTTAGGCATTAATTCTAATCTTATTGCGCCAGCAATATAATTCGAATTAGGTTCATATTTTTCATGATTGAAAATATTAAATAATTTAAAAAAAGATTTAACTTGTTCAGATGAATTAAAATAAGAGTCAATTGCTTCTCTTATAGATTTACCTTTAATTTCGACTAAACCTTGGTAATTTTTAGAAAATTTTCCTTCCTTTATATTTAAAGCTAAAGTTCCATTTGACACAAGTCTCTCAAAAGGGAGATTTTCAACATTTTCAAAATCATTTACTGATATATAACCACGTATTGATGAATTATTGTTTACATCAACAAAAATTGTTTTAATTATCCCCTCACTATGAATGTGAAGACTAAAAACACCATCATTTTTCATTCTAGAACCAATAGAAACAGTAATTGAAATAGAGTCAGCAAATATAGATTTTATATTTTTAGGTAGTGAATCATTAATAACTTGAGAAGCAACAGAACTTAATCGTACAATAGTACCTTTAATTTTATTATTAATTTGAAAAGGAATTACTAAATTTTCTAAAATCACTATTAAACTTTTATAAATTAACTTTTACAACAGTATTTTATTATAGATTTTTGTGCATGAACTCTATTTTCTGCCTGATCAAAAACAACTGAAGATCTAGAATCTATCACTTCATCTGTAACTTCCATTCCTCTATATGCAGGAAGACAATGCATAAATATTGCATTTTTGTTGGCTAGTAACATTAGATCAGAGTTGACTTGAAATGGTTTAAAATGATCTACAGATTTATCTTTTTGATCTCCCATGGATACCCAAGTGTCAGTCATTATACAGTCAGAATTTTTAGCAATATCATTAATATTTTCTGAAATTATCAGTTTATTATTTTGGTTTTTTAATAATTTAATAGTATTTTTTGACTCTGAGACAACACTTGGGCAAGCAATAGAAAAATTTATATCTAAAATTGCAGCTGCTTCTAACCAACTTTGAGTTACATTATTAAAATCTCCAAACCAAGAAACTTTTTTATTTTTAAAATTACCAAACTTCTCTTTAAAAGTAACTAAATCTGCAATAACCTGGCAAGGGTGGCTATGATTTGTTAAAGCATTTATAATAGGTTTTGAAAAATTACTTGCAACTTCTTTCAAAATTGAATGTTCAAATGATCTGATAATTATGAAATCTATATATCTATCAAGGACTTTAGTACTGTCATGAATACTTTCCCTTTCCCCAAATTTAAACTCATTTGAATTTAATATTAAAGAGTTTCCACCTAAATCATTAATGCAAACTTCAAACGAAATTCTTGTTCTAAGAGAGGGTTTTTCAAAAATCATTAAAACGTTTTTATTATTAAGAATTTTATCAGATCCATTCTTTTTTATTTCAATTGAATCATCAATAATTCTTTCTAAATCTTTTTTAGAAAGATCTTTTATATCTAAAAAACTAGTCATTTCTTTTATGTAACTCTAAAGATATCTCTTTTAACTTTAAAAAGGCTAAGTCAATCTCATCAAATGATGTATTGAGCGGTGGTAAAATTCTAATAGTATTTTCTGCTGCACCAACCAACAAAAGGCCCTGTTTTAGTGCTTCTGTAGAAAAATCACCAACAGAAACTTTCTCAGACAATTCAATGCCTCGCAAAAAACCATGTCCCTTAGCTTTTGCAAAAATAGGTTCATTGTGATTGTCTAAATTATTTCTTTCATCTTTAATGAGAGAATTTATTTTGTTATCTAAATACTTAATTTTTTCATTAAGAATTTCTAAAAATCCATCTTTAGTGATTAAATTTATCACTACCTCTGCAGCTCTCATTGCTAGAGGATTACCACCAAATGTACTTCCATGAGTTCCTGGGACCATGGCGTCACCTACTTCAGATTTTGCAAGAACTGCTCCAACTGGAAAGCCCCCTCCTAGTCCTTTTGCAAGTGCAATTATATCAGGTTCAATATTTTCATTTTGATAAGCAAATAAAGTTCCAGAACGACCCATGCCAATCTGGACTTCATCAGATATAAGTAAAGAGCCATTCTCTTTTGTTAATTTCTCAACTTCTTTTAAATAGTTCGTTGGTGCTTTTCTAGCTCCACCTTCTCCTTGAACAGGTTCTATTAGTACAGCTGCTACTTTTTTATTTAATCTTTTTTTTAGATCTTCAATATCACCCCACTTTGCATGGCTGAACCCTGGAACTCTGGGCCCAAAACCTTCTCGAAAAAGGGGTCTATCATTAGCAGCAAGCATAGCTAGTGTTCTGCCATGAAATGCTCCTGTGACACATATAATCTCATCTCTTTCAATATCTTTTTTAGACCAAGCATATCTTCTTGCAACTTTTACCGCGCCTTCAGTAGCTTCTGCACCAGAATTACAAAAAAAAGCTTGATCTACACATGAATGTTTTACTAGTAAACTTGCAACTTTATCTTGTTCTGGAATTTTATATAGGTTTGATACATGCCATAATTTAGAAGCTTGGTCTTGCAATGCATTAATTAAATCTGGATGAGAATGTCCAAAAGCATTTACAGCAATGCCAGTTGCATAATCTAAATATTTACTTCCATCTTCCGAAAATAGAAAACTACCTTTACCATGTGTAAAAGCAATATCAATTCGACCATATGTTTTCATTATGTCTGGACTTAAAGCCATTTTAAAATCCTTAATTGAAAAATAATTATAATAATCTAATTTATACAAAATGTTTAGATAATTTTAAACCTTGGGATTGATAATTATTTTTGCCTTTTATCTCACCATATAATTTATCTGGGATATTTGACATAGGTTCATAAATTAATCGACAAATAGTTTGTCCATCTTCAATTAAAAATGGGACATCATGCGATCTTACTTCAAGAACTGCTTTGGTATTGTTAGCATTTAATTCTGGAGAACCAAATCCAGGATCAAAAAAGCCTGCATAATGAGCTCTGAATTCTCCAATATTAGTATCATAAGGTCGCATTTCAGCAGCTAGATTTTTTGGAACTGAAACTGATTCTTTACTACACAATATATAAAAAGCATCTGGACTTAAAACTAAAGATCTATTTAGATTTTCTTTAGAAATTATTAAATCATCAACAGTTATCTTCTCCCAAAAAGAGGAGATTTTATAATTTTTAACTTTATCACAATCAATTAACTTTGAATGTTTTTTTGCTTTGTATCCTACAATACCATCAAAACCCTTTAAATCAACGGATAAAGGTAATCCATTTTCTAATTTATCTGATAGTTCAGATGTTTCATTATTTTTTATCAAATCGTGTTTATGTTGAAGTTCAGCCATTTGTTTATCGGTAAAACTTACATCACCAATTGAGAATCTTAATTGATTTAATCTAGTGCCAGTTCTAACAACTACTGAAAAAGTTCTTGGAGAAATTTCCAAATATAAAGAACCTTTATACCCTTTTGGAACATTTTCAAACTGCTGTGTTCGATCAACAATTAAACGAGTAAAAACATCTAATCTTCCTGTTGAGCTTTTTGGATTAGCCATGCCAGATATATTTTTTGGTAAATTTAGACCTTCTAATAATTTTACAATATATACACAACCACATTCTAAGACTGCACCATTTGACAAACTAAATTCATGCATTGCTATTTGATTTAACTTCTCTTCAACTGTACTATTTTTGCCAGGTAAAAATGATGCTGGAACACGCCATGCTTTGAAACCTAACCTTAGATCAATTGATGCTGGTTGAATTAGGTCATCATTGATATTCTCATTGCTAAACACGAAGTTTCGATCAATTAACTCTTTAATGTATTGAGAAGGTAAAACACCATTTTTTTCATTACTTAAAAAGACCATTTATAATTCCACAATTGACTATGATTTTAATCTATACCCACTATTAAGCACGTACCAAGCACAATAGCCTAAAATAAAATTGAAACCTAATAATATTATCAATGAGATATAAGGTGATATATCACTTACACCCAAAAAACCATATCTAAAACCATCTATTACATAAAAAAAAGGATTTGAATATGCTATTGGTTTTAAAAACTCAGGCAATCTTTCTATAGAGTAAAATGTTCCAGATAAAAAAGCTAAAGGTTGCACTACAAAATTTGAAACAATTGCTAATTGATCAAACTTTTGAGCCCAAATACCTGCAATCATGCCTATACATGATAGAGCAAATCCTCCAGATATTAGAAAAATAATTGTCCAAATATAATTTATTGGTAAGTTTGTGATCCCAAGTATGAATAGTAATAAAAATGAAGCAATAAATACTATAATACCTCTCGTAATTCCAGCTAAATTATGAGCAGTAAAAATTTCTACCGAGCCTAAAGGTGCTAATAATAAATCTACAATCGATCCTGTAACCTTAGCAGTCATAAAAGCAGATGATGTATTTGCAAAGGCATTTTGTAAAACACTCATCATCATGAGGCCAGGAATTAAAAAAGAAATATATGAAACACCTTTAATGCCTGCAGATCTATCAATTGCAATAGAAAATACAAC
>CACIWG010000005.1 GCA_902590245.1 uncultured SAR116 cluster alpha proteobacterium
TCTTAAAAAGAGAGGTGCATTAACGGAAAAAGATGTCGATGAAGCTTTAAAAGACGTTAGGGTAGCTCTTTTAGAAGCAGACGTGTCATTAGAAGTAGTTAAAGACTTTATAATAAAGGTCAGAGAAAGGGCCGTTGGTCAAGAAGTCTTAAAATCAGTAACTCCAGGTCAACAAGTCGTTAAAATTGTTAATGACGTTTTAATTGATGCATTAGGAACAGCAAATTCTCCACTGGAGATAAATCACTCACCACCAGTTGTAATGTTGTTGGTCGGTTTACAAGGTTCTGGTAAAACAACAACTGCTGGTAAATTAGCCCTTCATATTAAAAATAAAGAAAAAAAGAAAGTTATGCTGGCCTCATTAGATATTTACAGACCTGCTGCTCGAGAACAATTAAGATTGCTGGGTGAACAGGCTGAGGTTCTTGTCTTACCTGATAGTGACGGTGAAAGTCCTGAAAGTATTACTAAAAGAGCCCTTGCCTCTTCAAAAGTTCAAGGCGTTGATGTGTTAATTTTAGACACTGCAGGAAGAACTACTTTAGATAACATAATGATGACGGAAGCAAAAAATATCTTTAAACTTTCTAACCCTTCTGAAACATTATTAGTAGCCGATTCGATGACAGGCCAAGATGCTGTTAATACAGCAAAAGCATTTTCTGAAATTGTAAATATTACAGGTGTGATTTTATCTAGAACGGATGGTGATGCCAGAGGTGGTGCTGCATTATCTATGAGAGCAATAACTGGTAAACCAATCAAATTTATTGGTGTATCAGAAAAGCTAGATGGTTTAGAAACTTTTCATCCTGAGAGAGCTGCAGGAAGAATTCTTGATATGGGTGACGTAGTTTCTCTAGTTGAAAAGGCTCAAGAAACTATTGCTGAAGAAGAAGCAGAAGAGATGATGAAACGATTATCTCAAGGTTCATTTGATATGAATGACATGTTAAAACAAATTGGCCAACTTAAAAAGTTAGGTGGATTAAGTGGCGTTATGTCAATGTTACCAGGTATAGGAAAGTTACAAAAACAAATGGAAGCTCATAATTTTGACGATAAAGTTATTGCAAAACAAGAAGCAATTATTTATTCAATGACAAAAAAAGAAAGAACTAATGTTGGTTTGTTGAATGCTTCTAGACGAAAAAGAATAGCCTCAGGTTCTGGTTCCAGCGTACACGAGGTTAACAGATTGGTAAAACAACAACAAGATATGGCTAGGATGATGAAAAAAGTTGGAAAAGTTGGAGGAATGGGAGCTCTTAAAAATATGTTTTCGGGTTTAGGTGGAAACTCTGAAAGTAACATGCCCAATGGTATGCCTGGTTCAATTGAGGAAATGCAAAAGATGATGGGTAAGTTACCTATGGGTGGTGGCGCAAATAAATTTAGTGGAATGGGATTGCCAGGTTTTTCTGGAAAGCCGTCAAAAAGAATTAAATAAATTATAGAAAAGGAAAATTAATGGCATTAAAAATAAGATTATCAAGAGGTGGAGCTAAAAAGAAACCTTTTTATAGGATTGTAGTTGCAGAAGCAACATCACCAAGAGATGGTAAATTTGTTGAAAAAATTGGGTCTTATAATCCCATGGTAGATCATGATAATAAAGAGAGATTAGTCATAGATGCGGAGAGAGTAAAATATTGGATATCTAAAGGTGCAAAACCAACATTAAGAGTTAGTAAGTTAATTTCAAAAGATGGATTAGTTGATAAACCAATAATAAATGAACAGCCTAAAAAAAGTGCTCCAGGGAAGAAACGTTTAGAAAGAGAAGCTGAAGAAGCTAAGACCGAGGCACCTGCTGAAGAAGTTAAGACCGAGGCACCTGCTGAAGAAGCTAAGACCGAGGCACCTGCTGAAGAAGTTAAGACTGAGGCACCTGCTGAAGCAGAAAAAAAAACATAGTGAAGATTGTATAGTAAGGATTTTATTTTAGTAGGTTCAATTGTTGGCCTTCATGGCCTAAAAGGCTATTTAAAAGTCAAAAGTTTTTTAGAAAACCCAAAAGACATTTTTAAGTTTAGTAAATATTTTATTGATAAGCTTAGTTTTAGCTCCATATTATTTAAGTTTAATAAAAAGTCCGTGTTTATTTGCGAGTTAGAAGGAATAAATTCTATCGAAGAGGCTAAAAAATTTGTTAATAAAGATATTTTTATTTGTAGATTATCCTTACCTAAAACAGATAAAGATGAAATATATTTGAATGATTTAATAAGTTTCAAAGTAGAATTAGAATCTGGTCTATGTTTAGGTGAATTAGTAAAATTTTATGATTTTGGGGCTGGCCCAATAATTGGAGTGAAACAAGGTCATACAGAAATGATGCTACCCTTTTCTAACAATTTTATTATAAATATAGATCAAGATTTAAAATTAATTACTTTATCTTCTTCTATTAAAACATTAATAAATTAAAAATGTGGACTGCTAATATTTTAACATTATTTCCTGATTTGTATCCAGGCCCTTTAGGTTCTTCAATATTAGGTAAAGCAAGAAAAAATGGTAAATGGAAACTCAACATTATAGATTTAAAACAATTTGCAGAAAAAAATAAGAGAGTGGATGATACGCCATTTGGTGGTGGACCAGGAATGGTTATTAAACCAGATGTAATAGATAGAGCCCTTTTTTCTTTGAAATCAAATGATTTTCCAATTTATTATTTGTCACCAAGGGGTTTTAAATTAGATGCCCAAATCTCTAATTCAATATCAAAATTAGATGGGATGACTCTAGTTTGTGGAAAATATGAGGGTGTAGACGAAAGAGTTATTAGACATTACAACATGATTGAAATTAGTATTGGTGATTACATATTGTCTGGTGGAGATCTGGCAGCCATGGTTCTTATTGATAGTGTAGTCAGGTGTTTACCAAATGTTTTAGGAAATCCACTGACATTAAATGAAGAAAGTTTTACAAATCATCTGTTAGAATACCCTCTTTACACACAACCCAGGGAATGGAAAAATTACAAAGTGCCAGATGTATTATTATCAGGAGATCACAAAAAAATAAAAAACTGGAAAATAAAACAATCTGAGGATATAACAATGAAAAGACGTCCAGATCTTTGGAAAAAATATTTAAAATTGAAGTAGATATTTTAAAATTTTTTTGTTAAGAGTTGTCATCGAAAGGTTTTAACCATGAATATCATTGAAAAAATTGAAAAAGAACAGTTAGAAAAATTAAGTTCTGGTAAACAAATACCTGATTTTAATCCTGGAGATACAATAAAAGTTGATGTTAAAGTTGTTGAAGGAACTAGAGAAAGAATTCAAGCCTTTGAAGGCGTTTGTATTGCTCGTGGCGGAAAAGGCATAAATGAAAGTTTTACAGTAAGGAAAATTTCATACGGTGAAGGTGTTGAGAGAGTTTTCCCTTTATTTTCTCCAAAAATATCCTCTATCACTTTAGTTAGAAAAGGTAAAGTAAGAAGAGCTAAACTATACTACTTAAGAGATAGAAGAGGTAAAGCAGCCAGAATAGTAGAAAAAATAGAAGTTAAGAAAAAAACTAACGAAAAAATGGATGTTGCTTCAGTATCAAAAGATAAAGTTGCTGAAACATCTTCTAAAAAGGAAGTTGAGAATAAAACTGAAGTCAAAACTGAAGATAAAAAAGATTAATTTAGTGAGTTTAACTAGTGTCTAAAACTCTTTATGATAAAATTTGGCAAAGTCATTTAATAAATGAACAAGATGATGGTACATCTTTAATATATATTGATCGACATTTAGTACATGAAGTAACTAGTCCTCAGGCTTTTGAAGGATTAAGGTTATCCAATAGAAAAGTTAATTCGCCTAAGAGAACACTTGCAGTTGCAGATCATAATGTGCCTACTTTAGATAGAGAATTAGGAATTAAAGAAGAAGACTCTCGTATTCAAGTTGAAGAACTTGATAAAAATGTTGAAGAATTTCAA
This sequence comes from uncultured SAR116 cluster alpha proteobacterium, assembly GCA_902590245.1. GTDB lineage: Bacteria > Pseudomonadota > Alphaproteobacteria > Puniceispirillales > Marisalimonadaceae > TMED54. The sequence goes on from CACIWG010000005.1 coordinate 3,953, forward strand.
ATACCTTATTTTAACATGAATGATACTCGACAAGGTATTGTGCATGTTATTGGACCAGAACAAGGATTTACTCAACCAGGCATGACAATTGTTTGTGGAGATAGTCATACAGCAACTCACGGAGCTTTTGGTTCTTTAGCTTTTGGAATTGGAACGTCTGAAGTAGAACATGTTTTAGCTACTCAAACATTAATTCAGAAAAAAGCTATGAATATGCTCATTAATATTACTGGTAATCTTGATAAAATTGTTACATCCAAAGATTTGATACTTTACATTATTGGAAAAATTGGAACAGCTGGCGGAACCGGTTGTGTAATTGAATATTCTGGAAATGCGCTTAGAGATATGTCAATGGAAAGCAGAATGACTATATGCAATATGTCTATAGAAGCAGGTGCAAGAGCAGGCATGATAGCCCCAGATGATATTACATTTAATTATCTTTATGAAAAGCCAATGGCTCCAAAAAATGAAGATTGGGACAAAGCAGTTAATTGGTGGAAAACTCTACCCTCTGACTCCGGGGCAAAGTTTGATAAGATTGTAGACATTGATGCAACTAAAGTAACACAAACTATTACATGGGGCACTAGCCCTGAAGAAATAGTAAGTATTGATGGCACCGTACCAAATCCAGATAAAATTTCTGATGAAGTTAAGCAAAACAAAATTAAAAGATCTATTGAATATATGGGGTTAACTCCTGGACAGAAAATAAGTGATGTTGAAATAAATACTGTCTTCATTGGTTCATGTACTAATTCAAGAATAGAAGATATAAGGTCAGCAGCTGAAATTATTAAGGGAAAAAAAGTATCTACTAGTGTTAAAGCATTGGTTGTTCCGGGATCTGGTCTTGTTAAGAAACAAGCCGAAGAAGAAGGTCTGGATGTAATATTCAAGCATGCTGGGTTTGAATGGCGAGAGCCAGGTTGTTCAATGTGCCTTGCTATGAATTCTGATAAATTAAATGAAGGTGACAGATGTGCAAGTACGTCAAATAGAAATTTTGAAGGTAGGCAAGGTAAAGGTGGAAGAACACATTTGGTAAGCCCAGAAATTGCAGCTGCTTCTGCGATAACAGGAAAATTAACTGACCCTAGAAATGTGACATAGATGGAAAAATTCAACACATTCAAAGGTATCGCAGCTCCGTTTAATATTCTTAATGTTGACACTGATAAAATCATTCCAAAACAGTTTTTAACAACAATTAAAAGAACTGGCTTGGGCAAACACGTATTTGACGAGATGAGATATAAAAAAGATGGTTCAGAAAATCCTAATTTTGTTTTAAATCAAAAGCCATATGACAAGACCAACATATTGATTGCAGGTGATAATTTTGGATGTGGCTCAAGTAGAGAACATGCGCCATGGGCGCTTAAAGACTTTGGTATAAAATGTATCATATCAACTTCGTTTGCAGATATTTTTTACAATAATTCTTTTAAGAATGGTCTTTTACCTATCATGGTGACAAAAGATGAAAGAGATGCGCTTTTAGAAGATGCAAAAGACAAAGAAAACCCTGAGATAGAAATTGACTTAGAAAATCAAGAAATTAGAAGACCAAATGGAGGAAAGATTAAATTTAAAATTGATCCATTTAGGAAGAAATGCCTGCTAGAAGGATTAGATGATATTGGTCTAACGGAACTTCATGAAAATAAAATTAAGTCTTTTGAAGAAAGCCGAAGTATTAAACATCCTTGGCTATAAAATTTAATTATGAAAAATAATAAAAAAATAATGTTGCTGGCAGGTGATGGAGTAGGTCCAGAAGTTGTAAATGAAACAACAAGAATTATAAAATGGTTTGAAGATAATCTAAATTTATCATTTGATCTAGATGAGGGTTTAGTTGGAGGAGCATCTTTTGATAAGTTTGGAGTTCCCTTAACAGACGAAACCTTGGCAGATGCAATGTCTGCAGATGCTATATTATTCGGTTCGGTAGGTGGACCACAATATGATAAAGTTTCATTTGATAAAAGACCAGAAAATGGTCTTCTTAAATTAAGAAAAGAGATGGATCTTTTTGCAAATTTAAGGCCTGCAATGGTTTTTCCTGCATTAGCAAATTCATCAACCTTAAAAAAAGAAATTGTTTCAGGTTTAGATATTTTGATTGTAAGAGAACTTACAGGTGGTATTTATTTTGCTGAACCAAGAGGTATTGAAGATTTATCTAATGGTGAAAAAAAGGGTTTTGATACTAATCTTTACACGTCAAGAGAAATTGAAAGAATTGGAAGAGTCGCGTTTGATTTGGCTAAATTTAGAAATAAAAAAGTTACATCTGTTGAAAAATCTAATGTAATGATGTCAGGAGTTTTATGGAAAGAAGTTATGTCCTCTCTTTATGAAAATGAAGGGAAAGAAATTTCACTTAACCATATGTATGCTGATAATTGTGCAATGCAATTAGTGAGAGATCCTAAACAGTTTGATGTTATTGTAACAGATAATCTATTCGGGGATATTCTTTCAGATACTTCTGCTATGCTCACTGGATCTTTAGGAATGCTCCCATCTGCTAGCCTGGGATCTAAAGATGAAACAACTGGAAAAAGATATGCAATGTATGAACCTGTTCACGGATCTGCACCTGACATTGCAGGTAAAGGAATTGTTAATCCAATAGCTCAAATTTTAAGTTTTTCAATGCTATTAAGATATTCTTTTGAACTGAATAAAGAAGCAGAACTTCTTGAAAAAGCTATTTCATTAACATTGGATGAGGGATACAGAACTAAAGATTTAGCAAGTAAAGATGAAAAAGTAGTAGGGACTTCAGAAATGACAGATGTCATTATAAATAAAATGACAGAGTTAACTGACAAATGAGTTATAATATAGCGATTGTCGGTTCAACAGGTGCTGTTGGAAGAGAAATGTTGGAAACTCTTTCTTATAGAAAGTTCCCTTGTAAAAATGTTTATGCATTGGCTTCAAAATCTTCATTAGGTAAAGAGGTTTCTTTTGGCGAGGACAAAGTTCTCAAAGTACAAGCACTAGAAGATTTTGATTTTAGTAAAGCTGACATTGCTTTATTTTCAGCTGGTTCAGATGTGTCAAAAAAATTTGCACCCATTGCTGGAAAAAATAAATGTATTGTTATAGATAACTCTTCATTTTTTAGGATGGATAAAGATGTTCCTTTAATTGTTCCTGAAGTTAATCCTAATCATATTTCAGATTTTAAGAAGAAAAATATAATAGCTAACCCAAATTGCTCCACCATACAAATGGTAACAGCTTTAAGTCCATTACATAAAGAGTTTACAATTAAAAAGGTTTTTGTTTCGACGTACCAAGCTGTTTCTGGTGCAGGAAAAGCGGCTATGGATGAATTATTTAACCAAACTAAAGGTGTATATGTTAATGATTCATCTATGCCTGAACAGTTCACAAAAAAAATATCATTTAATGTCATTCCTCATATAGATGTATTTATGGATGATGGTTCGACTAAAGAAGAATGGAAAATGTCTGTTGAGACAAATAAAATTCTAGATAAAAATATTCAAGTGACAGCCCAATGCGTTAGAGTTCCTGTTTTTATAGGACATAGTGAAGCAATATTTTTAGAATGTGAAAAAGAAATTAATGAAGAAAAAGCAAGAAACATATTAAGAAAAGCTGACGGGGTTACAGTTGTTGATCATAGGGCAGATGAAGGATATGTTACTCCAGCTGAAGTAGCAGGAGAAGATGATGTTTATATCAGCAGGATAAGACAAAATAATTTTAATAAAAATAATTTGGTTTTTTGGTGTGTTTCAGACAATTTAAGAAAAGGAGCTGCATTAAATGCAGTTCAAATTGCTGAATTGTTAATTTCAAAAAAATTAGTTTCTTAAAAGCAGAAATTACTTATGGATTATTTGTGGATTTTTGTAGCAATTTTTGCAGCAGCATTGCAAACTTTTAGATCTGCTTTTCAAAAAAGAATGATACCTGATATTGGTAAATTTGGAGCTACGTATATTAGATTTATTTATGCTCTTCCATTTACATTTTTAATTTTTATATTTTGGTTTTTTATTCTGAAAAATGAAATTCCAAAATTAAATAATTTAGCGATTTTTTATTGCTTCATTGGCGCTCTCTGTCAGGTACTATTTACACTGCTATTGATGATAATTTTTTCTTATAGAAACTTTGCTGCAGGCATTGCCTTTTCAAAAACAGAAGTATTATTTGCAGCGTTAATTGAAATTTTTATTTTGAATATTGTATTCCTACCAATAATAAATTTTGGAATTATTTTAGGTGTATTCGCTGTAATTTTTCTCTCTGTTGCAAAAGAAACTACAAACATAAATGATGTTCTTATTAAAATTAGTAAATCATTTTTTACTTTTTCAACATTATTTGGAGTTTTGACAGGTTTAATTTTAGCTGGTTCTACAGTTGGTTATAGAATGGCAATAATTAATGTTGAGGGTCACATACTAGATGCCACAATTTATTTATCCATTCTTGCTGTGTTTATTCAATCAATAATGATGGGTATTTGGTTGTATTATTATAAACGGAATGAATTAAAATTAGTTTTTCAATTTTGGAAAAAATCTTTACCTGCAGGAATATGTGGAAGTGGTGCTACGGCTGGATGGTTTTTGGCTTTTGCTTTAGCCACTGCAGCAGAGGTGAGAGCGGTAGGTCAGATTGAGTTAATATTTTCAATTATTATATCAATTATTTTTTTTAAAGAAAAAGTTCAAAGAACTGAAATATTTGGAATTTGCATGTTAATTATTTCAATCTTATTAGTAATTTATGCGAGGATGTGAAATATTAACATTTACTAATTGATACATTATTTTTAATGTATATATATACAAGTAAGGAATTTTTAATGGCTAGAGAAAGACCAATATCACCGCATCTGCAAGTTTATAAACCTCAAATAACATCTGTGTTATCAATATTTCATAGAATTACAGGTGTTGCTTTGACATTTGGGCTTATTTTACTAGTAGCATGGATTTTTACTCTTTCATTGGGAGAAGAATATTTTAAATATTTTGTTATGTTTATAAAATCTTGGTTTGGACTTTTAATTTTATTTGGTTTTACATTCGCTTTGAACTATCATCTTTGTAATGGAATAAGGCATCTCTTTTGGGATGCAGGTTATGGCTATGAGATAGAGACAGTTCATAAAAGTGGATTAGTTGTTCTAGTTGTTTCTTTTGTACTAACGATATTAATTTGGTATTTGGCATTATAAATCATGTCTCTAAATAGTAAAAACTCAGATAGCAACTTTCATAACGGGATACCCCATTGGAAATTTCAAAGGATTTCAGCAATAATTAATATACCATTAATTATTTGGTTTGTTTTTTCATTAATTACATTTTCTGATTATAGTTATATTTCTCTTACAGAATGGGTAAAAAACCCAATTAATAGCATTTTAATTATATCTATGTTTGCATCTATTTTGTATCATTCATCTTTAGGTATTCAAGTTGTGATAGAAGATTATATTTCAGAGGTTAAATCTCGTGCATTTTTACTTAATTTATCAAAATTAATTATTTTTTTCTTATTTATAGTTTCTTTTGGATCGGTAATTAATATATATATATAAAATAAATAGGATAAAGGATTATTTAATGACTAATTATGAAATTATAGACCACGAACATGATGTTTTAGTTGTTGGAGCAGGTGGCGCAGGTTTAAGGGCTACTGTAGGAATGGTTCAAAAAGGTTTTAAGACTGCTTGTATTACTAAAGTATTTCCAACTAGAAGTCATACTGTTGCGGCACAAGGTGGAATTGGTGCAGCGTTAAATAATATGGGAGAAGATGATAATTGGAAGTATCATATGTATGACACCGTTAAGGGATCAGACTGGTTAGGTGATCAAGATTCCATTGAGTACATGTGTAAAAATGCTATACCTTCTGTTATTGAACTTGAGAATTTTGGTGTTCCGTTTTCTAGAACAGATGAAGGTAAAATTTATCAAAGACCTTTTGGTGGTCACACTTTAGATTATGGAAAAAGCATGGCAAGAAGAGCCTGTGCTGCTGCAGACAGAACTGGACATGCTATTCTTCACACACTTTACCAACAATGTTTAAAACACAATGCTGAGTTTTTTATTGAATATTATGCTCTTGACTTAATTATGGATAAAAATGGTGCGTGTAAAGGAGTGATTGCTATTAGTTTAGAAGATGGCAAGCTTCATAGATTCAGAGCACATAAAACTGTTTTAGCTACAGGTGGTTATGGAAGAGTATATTTTTCTTGTACCTCTGCTCACACTTGTACAGGAGATGGAAATGCTATGGTATTAAGAGCTGGATTACCATTACAAGATATGGAGTTTGTTCAATTTCATCCTACTGGAGTTTATGGAGCTGGTGTTTTAATTACAGAAGGCGCAAGAGGAGAAGGTGGATACTTAACAAACTCTGAAGGCGAGAGGTTTATGGAGAGGTATGCTCCTACAGCTAAAGACTTGGCTAGTAGAGATGTTGTGTCTCGTGCCATGACAATAGAAATTAATGAAGGTAGGGGCATAGGTCCAAAAAAAGACCATATTAACTTACACCTCCATCATATTGACCCTGAGACTTTGCATACAAGATTACCTGGGATTAGTGAAACAGCAAAAATTTTCTGTGGTGTGGATGTAACTAAGGAACCTATCCCAGTTTTACCAACAGTACATTATAATATGGGCGGAATACCAACAAATTTCCATGGAGAGGTTCTGTCGCCTACAGATGATGATCAGCATAATGTTGTCCCTGGATTAATGGCTATTGGTGAAGCTGCATGTGTTTCAGTTCATGGAGCAAATAGATTAGGAACAAATTCACTTTTAGATATAGTTGTTTTTGGGAGAGCTGCCGCCATGAGAACAGAAGATACTTTGAAAAAAAATCAAAAACACTCATCAATAGATAAAGAAGCAATTGATAAAATAATTGATCGTCTTGATAAGGTTCGCTATTCAAAAGGAGATGCTTCAGTTGGTGAAGTTAGATCAGCAATGCAAAATGCTATGCAAAAACATGCAGCTGTATTTAGGTCAAATGACTCCCTTCAAGAAGGGGTTCAAAAAATAGATAAGATTAGTATCGATATGAAAAATGTAAGCATTAAAGATAAATCATTAATATTCAATACTGATTTAATAGAATCACTTGAGTTAGAAAACTTAATGCAACAAGCAATTGTTACCATGAGATCAGCTGACCAAAGAAAAGAATCACGTGGTGCACATGCTCATGAGGATTTCCCTAATAGAGATGATAAAGATTGGATGAAACACACAGTCATGTGGTTAGACAAATCAAACAAATCTAAATTATCTTATAGAGATGTTAACCTGAATACATTATCTAATGAAGTTAAATCAATTCCCCCAGTTGCAAGGGTTTATTAATTAAGGAGTAATTAATGGCTGAGTTTAGTTTACCAAAAAACTCAAAAGTACAAGTAGGTAAAGATTTTCCATATAAGGGTAAGTCTGAAAATAAAAAGGTGTTTAACATCTATAGATGGTCACCTGATGATGATGATAATCCAAGAATAGATACATATACAATAGACATGGATGACTGCGGTCCAATGGTTTTGGATGCCTTAATTAAAATAAAAGATGAAGTAGATTCATCTCTTACATTTAGGAGATCATGTAGAGAAGGAATATGTGGATCATGTTCAATGAATGTGGATGGAACAAACACTCTAGCTTGTTTGAAATCAATCGAAGATGTAAAAGGTTCAGTTAATATATATCCCTTACCACACATGCCTGTTATAAAAGATTTAGTTCCAGATCTTACGGATGCATACAAGCAATTAACATCAATTAAGCCGTGGTTACAGACTGAAAATAAACCAAAAGAAGGAAGTGAAAGACATCAATCACCTAAAGAAAGAGAAAAGCTAGATGGACTCTGGGAATGTGTGCTTTGTTTTTCTTGTTCTACATCATGCCCGTCTTATTGGTGGAATGGTGACAAGTATTTAGGACCTGCTGCATTACTGCAAGCTTATAGATGGATTGCAGATAGTAGAGATGAAGCTAAAGAAGAGAGACTTAAAGATTTACAAGATTCCTTTAAGCTTTATAGGTGCCATACAATTATGAATTGTACTAAAACGTGTCCTAAAGGTTTAAATCCTGCAAAAGCTATTGGTGAAATTAAAAAACTTCAACTAGAAACTTAATTCTTTTTAAGGTCTATTTGTGAATGGTCAAAGAGACACAATCTTTGAAATAGCTAAGAATATGAAAATAGACCTTGATGAAGGTCAAAAATTTATTAGTGAAAATTTAGATAAACTTGGAATAGATTTAGAACAAAAGTCCAAAAAATTTTCTTTTCCATTCTTTAACAAATCAAGTGATTTTAAAGGTCTTTATATTTACGGAGGAGTTGGAAGAGGAAAATCAATGATAATGGATATTTTTTTTGAAAATATTATATTAGAGAATAAGAGAAGAATGCATTTCCATGACTTTATGAAAGAAGTTCATGCTAAAATATATTCTATAGGTCAAAAAAATAAAAATATTGATCCAGTCCAGGTTTTTGCAAAAAAATTTATAGAAAAAACAAAATTGTTGTGTTTTGACGAAATGGAAATCCGGGACATTGCTGATGCAATGATTATCTACAGATTATTTAAAAGCTTATTCTCATTGGGGTTAACTCTAGTAACAACTTCTAATCAACCTCCAGAAAATTTATATAAAAATGGACTTCACAGAGACAGATTTTTACCATTTATAGATTTAATTAATTCTAATATGAAAGTATCCCAAATCAAGGAAGGAAAAGATTGGAGAAAATCTTTACTTATAGGTAAAAAAACTTGGTTAAATCCAATAAATTCATCAAATAAAAATATTGCTAATAAAATTTTTAGCCAATTGACCCAAGGTTTTAATGTTAAGGAAGAAGAAATAATAGTATCAGGTAGAAAAATTAGAATTCCTAATTCTGCAGGTGGCATCGCAGCGTTTGATTTTAAAGATTTATGCGAAAAACCCTTAGCTGCATCTGATTATGTAGAGTTAGCTGATAAATTTAAGGGATTTTTAATTAATAATATTCCTAGTTTAGGCAAGAATCAAAATAACGAATCAAGAAGGTTTATTTGGCTTATAGATGCACTCTATGACCGAAAATGCTTTCTAATCGCTACATCAGAAGTTGATATAAAAAAATTATATACAGGAACGGAATGGAAGTTTGAGTTTAGTCGAACGATTTCAAGATTACTTGAAATGTCTCAGGTTGTAGAAAATTAACTCAGATAGCTTGATTATAATTAAAAACGAAGTATTGTATCTGATGAAGTTTTAAAGAGTTTGTTATGAGAAGAAAAAAAATATCACTAATTGGATCAGGTAATATAGGAGGTACTCTAGCACATTTATTTGCCATGAAAGAATTGGGTGATGTAATGTTATTTGATATTGCAGAAGGTATACCTCAAGGTAAAGCATTAGATTTACAACAATCAGGGCCAGTTGAGTCATTTGATGTAAAAGTTGAAGGAACCAACGATTATTCAGATCTTAAAGATAGTGACGTGGTTGTAGTTACTGCTGGTGTTCCCAGGAAGCCTGGAATGAGTAGAGATGATTTAGTTGAAATAAATACAAAAGTAATGCAACAGGTTGGAGAAGGTATAAAAAATAATTGTCCTGGTGCTTTTGTAATATGTATAACTAATCCACTTGATGCTATGGTAGGTGTTCTTCAAAGAGCTTCTGGGTTGCCTACGAATATGATTGTTGGGATGGCTGGAGTTTTAGACTCAGCAAGATTTAGATATTTTTTAGCAGAGGAATTTAAAATATCGATGACAGACGTGTCAGCTTTTGTTTTAGGGGGACATGGCGACACGATGGTTCCTCTGGTCAGATACTCCACTGTAGCTGGCATTCCAATCCCAGATCTTTTAGAAATGGGATGGAGTACTCAGAAAAAAATAGATGACATTGTTCAAAGGACAAGAGACGGTGGTGCCGAGATTGTTGGTTTATTAAAAACAGGTTCAGCTTTTTATGCTCCTGCAGAATCAGCCGTTCAAATGGCAGATGCCTTTTTAAAGGATAAGAAAAAACTTTTACCTTGTGCAGCATTTGTTGATGGCCCTTATAATTTAGATGGAATATATGTTGGAGTTCCTGTAGTTATTGGGAAAGAAGGTGTAGAAAGAATTGTTGAAATTAATTTAAGTGAAGAAGAAAAACAGATGTTTAATCATTCTGTTGAATCTGTCCAAAAATTAAATCAACTTGCACAAAATTTTGAAAAATAGGTAATATAAATTATGAATATTCACGAGCATCAAGCTAAAGGATTACTAAGAAAATTTGGTGTTTCAGTTCCAGATGGATACCCAGCTTTCACAGTTGAAGAGGCAGTTAACAATGCAAAAAAACTACCTGGTCCCGTATATGTTGTTAAAGCACAAATTCACGCAGGAGGTAGAGGTAAAGCTGGAGGTGTGAAAGTTGTAAAAAATATTGAAGAAGTTGAAAAAGCCTCTGAAGAAATTTTAGGAAAAGTTTTAGTTACACCTCAAACTGGTTCTAAAGGAAAAAAAGTTCAAAGATTATATATAGAAGATGGATGTCAAATTGATAAAGAATTTTATTTTTCAATTTTAGTTGATAGAAACGCTGGGTGTATTTCTATAATTTCATCTACTGAGGGTGGTGTTAATATTGAAGAAGTAGCAGAAAAAACTCCTGAGAAAATTATTAAAGTTAGGGTTGATCCTAAAGGCGGATTTATGCCATTTCATGCAAGAATTATTGCTAATGGACTTAAACTCTCAGGTGATGCTTTTAAACAAAGTTATAGTTTTTTTTCTAAAATTTATAAAACTTTTGTTGATTTAGATGCTAGCTTGGTAGAGATAAATCCACTTGTGCTTTCAAAAGAAAATAAGTTAATCGCACTTGATGCAAAAATGTCTTTTGACAGTAATAGTTTATTTAGACAGTCAGAAGTTTTGGAACTTAAAGATGAAACAGAAGAAGAACCTTCTGAGACATTAGCTAAAAAATTTGACTTAGCATACATAAAGTTGGATGGTGAAATTGGTTGTTTAGTCAATGGTGCTGGATTAGCTATGGCAACTATGGATATCATAAATCTTAAAGGTTCATCACCAGCTAATTTTTTAGATGTAGGTGGAAGTGCTACTAAAGAAAAAGTTAAAGAAGCATTCAAGATAATTTTGTCTGATGAAGCTGTTAAAGGGATTTTGGTAAACATATTTGGTGGTATAATGAGATGTGATATTATTGCAGAAGGCGTTGTAGCAGCTGCTAGTGATTTGGAGCTTGATAAGCCCCTCGTTGTACGACTTTCAGGAACAAACGTAGAGAAAGGAAAAGAGATTTTATCTAAATCTGATCTTCAAATTATTTCAGCTGATGATCTTGATGACGCAGCTGAAAAAATAGTTAGGGCTGTAAAAGGATAATAGATGTCAATTTTAGTTAACAAAAATACAAAAGTTATTTGTCAAGGGTTTACTGGGGGTCAAGGTACATTTCATTCTGAACAAGCTATAGCATATGGAACAAATATGGTTGGAGGCGTAACTCCTGGTAAAGGTGGTACTAAGCATTTAGATTTACCAGTATTTAATACAGTTAAAGAAGCTAATGATAATTTAGAAATAGACGCTTCAGTTATATATGTGCCACCACCATTTGCAGCAGATTCTATAATTGAAGCAATTGATGCAAAAATACCATTAATTATTTGTATTACAGAGGGTATACCAGTTCAGGACATGATAAAAGTAAAGAATTTTCTCAAAGATTCTAGTTCAAGACTTATAGGCCCAAATTGTCCTGGAATAATTACACCTGGGGAATGTAAAATTGGCATTATGCCTGGATCAATTCATAAACCAGGAAAAATAGGAATTGTATCTAGATCAGGGACATTGACCTATGAAGCTGTTGATCAAACAACTGCTGTAAATTTAGGGCAGTCAACATGTGTTGGCATAGGTGGTGATCCATTAAATGGAACAAACTTTATTGACTGTTTAGACTTGTTTTTGTCAGATGAACAAACTGAAGCAATTCTAATGATAGGTGAAATAGGAGGTTCTGCAGAAGAAGAGGCTGCGGAATTTCTAAAAAATCATAAAATAAAAAAACCTGTTGCTGGATTTATTGCAGGAAGAACGGCACCTCCTGGACGTACTATGGGTCATGCAGGTGCGATAGTAAGTGGTGGTAGTGGAGATGCAGATTCTAAAATATCTAAATTTAAAGAATGTAAAATTGAAGTAGCTAATTCACCATCAGATCTTGGTAAAGCAGTTTTAAGAGCGATTAATAAAACATAGTAAATTAACTTGATCTTGAGTTAGATTTGATGTGTATAATGTATAATAAGGTATATGATATAACTCAATTAATAGGCTAACAATATGTCAGATAAAAATTTTGATCAAACATTTCTTTCAGGCTCTAATTCCGTTTTTATAAATGATTTGCTTAACAAATGGGAAAATGATCCAAAGTCTGTTCCTGAAGACTGGTCGAAGTGGTTTAAAGAAATCGGATCTGAAATTGCGGACAAAGGGCCAAGTTGGGCAAAAGAAAATAATAGAGTTGTAGGTGCTATCGATGTAGAAGAATCTGTGAAAGCAGTTGCTCAAGGTATAGTTGGAAAAGGTAAAATTTCTGCATCTGACTTAAGATCAGCAACAACTGACTCTTTAAGAGCAATAATGTTAATCAGAGCTTATAGAATTAGAGGTCATTTGTTAGCTAATTTAGATCCTTTAAAATTGTATGAGCCTGATATTCACCCCGAGCTTGATCCTAAGACTTATGGCTTTAAAGAAGAAGATTGGGATCGACCAATTTTTATAGATAATGTTTTGGGAATGGAGAGCGCCACTTTAAATCAAATAATGGATATCCTTAAAGAAACTTATTGTGGTTCTATTGGTGTGGAATTTATGCATGTTCAAGATCCGTCTCAAAAAGCTTGGATACAGGAAAGAATAGAATCGATCAGAAATACAACTCAATTTACAGATAATGGCAAAAAAGCAATTTTTGAACGACTAGTTGGCGCAGAAACATTTGAACAATTTCTTCATAAAAAATATGCAGGAACAAAAAGATTTGGACTAGATGGTTCAGAATCTGTTGTTCCAGCTATTGAACAAATTTTAAAAAGAGGAAGTCAATTAGGCTTAAAAGAGGTTGTAATCGGTATGGCCCATAGAGGAAGACTAAATGTGTTATATAACGTATTAAATAAACCATTTAGAGCAATTATTTCGGAATTTTTAGGAAATCTTGCCAATCCTGAAGAAGCCGGGGGATCTGGTGATGTAAAATATCACATGGGTGCTTCTGCTGATAGAGAGTTTGATAATGAAAATGTCCATTTATCTCTTCAAGCAAACCCATCTCACTTGGAAGTAGTTGCCCCAGTTGTAATTGGAAGAGTTCGTGCAAAACAACTTCAGCATAATGACACAGAAGAAAGGAATTCTGTATTAGGCATAGTTTTGCATGGTGATGCTGCGTTTGCAGGTCAAGGTATAGTTGCAGAAACTTTTGATTTTTCAGGTTTAAGAGGATACAAAACAGGTGGAACCATTCACGTTATTATCAATAACCAAATTGGTTTTACAACAAGTCCAAATTTTTCAAGATCAAGTCCATACTGTACGGATGTAGCTAAGATGGTCATGGCACCAATTTTTCACGTAAATGGTGATGACCCAGAGGCAGTTGTTCACGTTGCAAGAATTGCAACAGAATTTAGACAAAAGTTTTCCTGTGATGTGGTTTTAGATGTAATTTGTTACAGAAGATTTGGTCATAATGAAGGTGACGAACCTGCGTTTACTCAACCTTCAATGTATAAAAAAATAGCTTTGCATGAAAGTATTAGTAAAATCTACAGCCAAAAATTGATTAGTGAAGGCACGATAACTAAACAAGATGCTGATCAAGAATTAAAAAAACATAACGACTTTCTAGAAAAAGAATTTGAGGCTGGAAGCAGTTACAAACCAAATAAAGCTGATTGGTTAGACGGCCAATGGTCAGGATTAAAAGCTGCTCCTGATCGTGAAGATAGAAGAGGAGATACATCTGTTAAACTAGATACATTAAAACAAATTGGTTTATCAATTACTGAACTTCCTGAAGGATATGAACTAAATAAAAAATTAGTTAGAATTATTGAAAATAGAAGAAAATCAATAAATGAAGAAAAAAATATAGATTGGTCAACTGCTGAACATTTAGCTTTTGGAACACTTTTGGATGAAGGTCATCCCGTAAGGTTGTCAGGGCAAGATAGTTGTAGAGGCACCTTTTCTCAAAGACATGCCGTATTTGTAGATCAAAATAATGAAAACAGATATATACCTTTAAATAATTTAAAAGAAAATCAACCTCAATTTGAAGTTATTGACTCACCTTTATCAGAGGCTTCAGTGTTAGGCTTTGAATATGGATATTCTTTGACAGAACCCTCAGCATTAGTTATGTGGGAAGCACAATTTGGTGATTTTGCAAACGGTGCTCAAGTGATTGTTGATCAATTTATATCTAGTGGAGAAGCAAAATGGCTAAGGATGTCAGGTTTAGTTATGTTACTGCCTCATGGTTACGAAGGGCAAGGTCCTGAGCACTCTTCAGCTAGATTAGAAAGATATTTACAGCTTTGTGGTGAAGATAATATGCAAGTGTTAAATTGTAGTACACCAGCAAATTATTTTCATGCTCTCAGAAGACAATTAAAAAGAGAGTTTAGAAAACCATTAATTATAATGACCCCCAAAAGTTTACTTAGGCATAAGTTGTGTGTTTCTAATTTATCAGATATGGCAGAAAACACATCATTCCACAGAATTATATTAGATTCTAACAAAAATCTGAAAGACAAAAATATTAATCGCGTTGTTATCTGTTCTGGTAAAATATTCTATCATCTTTACGAGGAAAGAGAGAAAAACAATATTACTGATGTTAAGTTGTTAAGGTTAGAGCAAATTTATCCTTTTCCAAGTAAGACATTAGAAAAGGAATTAAAAAAAACACCAAACGCAAAGGTAATTTGGTGCCAAGAAGAACCAAAAAATATGGGTTCCTGGTTTTTTGTGGACAGAAATATTGAAGACGTTTTAATTAAGATAAACTCAAAGTTTTTAAGGCCAATTTATGTAGGTAGAGCAGAAGCAGCATCACCTGCAACAGGTTCACTTTCAAGACATCTTAAGGAGCAAGATGATATTGTTAAAGAATCTTTAAACTTGGTTAAACCAAATAAAAAAGAGATTCGTGCTGCTGAATAGAGTTTAATTTCTATGAATAACATGAATGATAAAAACTTTGATTTGGTAATGCCTGCAGCTAAAAAATTAATTTTAGAAAATGATTTAGATATAAATATCATTCAAGGCACAGGAAAAGACGGTAGAATAACCAAAGGTGATGTTTTATTTTTCTTAAAATCAAATGGCACATTACAAAAACAAACAGATAACAAAAATCAGGAAGAAAATTTTAAAATTAATGAAAATAGAAAGGGGTCTGCAATGGATATAATTGTTCCTACACTAGGTGAGTCAATAGTAGAAGCCACAGTATCAAAATGGCTTAAAAATGAGGGGGAATATGTTGAAGTTGATGAACCTGTAGTTGAATTAGAAACTGATAAAGTGACACTCGAAGTTCCTGCACCAATATCAGGACTAATTGGGTCTATAATTGCTGCAGAAGGTGAAACGGTTGAAGTTGGGCAAAACATTGGAGCGCTTGATCCAAGTGGAAAAAAATCATCTGATGATAAACCAAAAGCTAAAGAAAAAAATGACAAAGAGGAACAACAAATAGAAACTAAAGATTTAAAAACCTCATCTTCTGAAACAGATGTAAGAAAAGATGATGCTGTAAAGTTACCAAGTAACCAAGAAGAAATTGTTCCAATGTCTAGATTAAGGCAAGCAATTGCTAATAGACTAAAATCAGCACAAAACACAGCAGCAATTTTAACAACTTATAATGAAGTTGATATGACAGCATTAATGAAAATAAGATCATCATACCAGCCTAATTTTGAGAAAAAATTTGGAATAAAACTTGGATATATGAGCTTCTTTGTAAAAGCATGTATTAATGCATTAAAGGTTTATCCTGCTGTTAATGCAGAAATAAGAGATAATAACATCGTATATAAAAATTATTATAATATAGGTGTTGCAGTTGGAACTCCTGAAGGTTTAGTTGTACCAGTTTTAAAAAATGCAGAGGATATGGATTTTCCAGAAATTGAAAAAACAATTGTAAATTTTGGAAAACAAGCAAGAGATGGTAATTTAACTATTCAAGACATGTCAAATGGTACGTTTACTATCTCAAATGGAGGTGTTTACGGCTCGATGTTGTCATCACCTATTCTTAACCCACCTCAATCTGGGATACTTGGAATGCATAACATTCAAAAAAGAGCAGTTGTTATAGATGATAAAGTTGAAATCAGATCAATGATGTATTTGGCCTTATCTTATGACCATAGGATTATTGATGGAAGAGAGGCGGTTTCTTTCTTAGTAAATGTAAAAGAGAATCTTGAAGATCCTCAACGAATGCTTATTGGAGTATAAAAATTATGTCAGAGAAAAAATATGATTTGGTTGTTATTGGAGCGGGTCCTGGAGGATACGTTGCTTCTATTGTAGCAGCACAAAAGGGAATGAAAGTTGCAAATATTGAAAAGAGGGAGACTTTAGGTGGCACATGCTTAAATGTAGGATGTATTCCTTCTAAAGCTTTGCTACATGCATCAGAACAATATGAAAATAATGTAAAAAATAACGCTAATCTATCATGGGGAATCAAAACATCCAATGTAAGCATTGATGTACAGCAATTAATGAAAAAAAAATCAACTATTGTTGATGAATTAACAAAAGGTATTAACTTTCTATTTAATAAGAATAAAGTTGATAAATATATAGGTGAGGCTACTTTAATAAACACAAATGAAATTCAGATTAAGGGAAAAGATAAGATTGAAAAAATATTTGCTGAAAAGATTATAATTGCTACTGGTTCTGAGCCTTCGAATTTAAAAAATATAAAAATTGATGAACAAAAAATTGTTACTTCAACAGGCGCTTTAGACTTAAAGTCTGTTCCCAAAAAAGTGATTGTGATTGGAGCTGGTGTAATAGGATTAGAATTAGGGACTGTTTGGAGAAGATTAGGTTCAGAAGTCGAGGTTATTGAATTTCTACCTCGAGTTTTAAATGGTATGGATACTGAAGTATCAGATAAATTTCATAAAATCCTTCTACAACAAGGATTAAAATTTAAATTAGAACATTCTGTAGAAAAGACATCTTTTATTAAAGATAAAGTACATGTTGAAATTAAAGACCTTAAAACTTCAAAAATAGATACAATAGAGGCAGATATCGTATTAGTTGCGGTTGGAAGAAGGCCTAATACAGATAATTTAGGTTTAGATAAAATTGGTGTAAAAGTGGATGAAAGAGGTTTTGTCGAAACAGATGATAATTTTAAAACATCTGTAGATAATATTTTTGCTATTGGTGATGTTATAAAAGGTCCTATGTTAGCTCATAAAGCAGAAGAGGATGGTGTGGCATTAGTTGAATTAATTAATAAAGAAGCAGGTCATGTCGATTACAATCTTGTACCAAATATTATTTATACTGCTCCTGAAGTAGCATCAATAGGTAAAACAGAAGATGATCTAAAACAAGAAGAGATTTCATATAAAAAAGGGGTTTTTCCATTTACTGCTAACAGCAGAGCAAAAGCTATTGGTCATACAGAGGGATTTGTAAAAATTTTATCAGATAAAGAAACGGATAAAATTTTAGGTGCACACATAATAGGTCATGAAGCCGGAACAATTATACATGAATTAAGTGTTGCAATGGGCTTTGGCGCTTCTTCAGAAGATGTCGCGCGAATCTGTCATGGTCATCCTACAGTCAATGAGGCAATAAAAGAAGCAGCTTTAGCAACTTTTTCAAAAGCAATACATTCCTAAAATTAGGATATTTTTGCTTCCATTTTACTAAATGAAACCAGAATTATAATTCCAATAATTATGAAACTTAGTCCTATTAAAGCAAAAATATCAGGTTTTTCTCCAAATTTTATTGAAGAAATGAATGTTACAGCCGCAATGCCAACTCCTGACCATATTGCATAAGTAATTCCTACAGGTATAGTTTTCATAGATAATATCATGAAGTAAAAAGCAATTCCGTAACCAATTATGACTAAAACAGATGGAGTTATTGCTGTAAATCCATTACTGCTCTTGAGTGATAATGTTCCAACAACCTCCCCTATAATGGCTATTATAAGATAAAAATATCCCATATTTTCCTCTTTGATAATATTGACACTTTAGTGATTATTATGTGAGTATATAACAAAATCATAGCAAATAAAATTATGAAACCTAATATTAATTTTTATGAAGAAAGAAAAGATCTTGCAGCATCATTTAGATGGGCTGAAAGAATTAATTTGCATGAAGGAGTAGCAAACCATTTTAGTCTTGCAGTAAATGAAGATGGAACCGAATTTCTTATGAATCCAAATATGTGGCATTTTTCACGTATTAAAGCTTCAGATTTATTACTTTTAAATGCAAATGATAAATCAGTTTTACAGAAAGAAAATCCTCCAGACGCTACTGCTTGGGGTTTGCATGGAGCTATACATAAAAATTGTAAGCACGCAAGATGTGTTATGCACGTTCATTCTATATATGCAACAGTTTTAGCGTCTTTAGAAGAGGATATGATCATCCCCCCTATAAATCAGATTTCCTGTCTTTTTTTTGGAAAACAAATTATTGATACAAAATATGGTGGTTTAGCGTTTGAAGAAGAAGGTCAAAGATGTTCAAATCTTTTGAAAGATGAAAGTTATACAACCATGATTATGGGTAATCATGGGCTATTGGTAATTGGTAGTAATGTTGCTGAAGCTTTCAATAGACTATTCTACTTTGAAAGGGCGGCAGAAGTTTATGTTAAAGCCTTACAAACTAAAAAACCTTTAAAAATTTTAGATGAAGTTATTGCTAAAAAAACTGCTGAAGAATTAAATAATGAAGAGTACCCTAATCCTGCAGGCACAGCATTTCTAAAAGAAATCAAAACAATTTTATCTAATGAAAATTCTGATTTTGATCAGTAACTTTTTTAATTAAAATTCTTTGCTATTAAACCACTTGTACATGCTGCATCTTCATTATGAAGATTTTGATCTAATCCTTTTTCTATATACTTAATAGCTTGAGAAACAATATTAAGATGATTTTTATGTTTAATTGCATCTTCTTGCATTAATTTCATATCTTTTAAAGATGACTCAAGACCAAAAGTAGAAGATCCATCTAAACTATTATTATAAGCTTTTAAGATAGTTCCAGTTTTTAAATGAGCAACTTTGCAGGCGCCTGATGTGTCCATCATAATATCAAGGGCTTTTTCAAATTCAATTCCATTTTGGCTTGTTAATTTTAGTGCCTCTCCTAATGATTGCCAATAAACTAATAAAGGAAGGTTGATAGCAAGTTTCATGGCAGTTCCCTTCCCTATTTCGCCTAAATATTCATAACGTCTAAACAAATTATTGAAGAAAAAATCTAAAGAATCGATTTCACTTTTCTTGCCTCCCATTAAACCAAGAAGTTGTCCATCTCTTGCTGGTTTAGTTGATCCACCAACTGGGCACTCAATAAAAGAACCATTTTGATTTAAGACTATATTGGACAGCTCTTTCATGTAATCTACACTTGTAGTACTCATCTCAATTATAGTTTTGTTTTTCAAATCACAACTTTTAAATCCAGTCTTTGTTTCATAAATATTTTTTAAAGCGTCATCATTACCTAATATAACAATAATAATGTCAACCTCATCGACTAAATCACTAACTTTTTTAAAAAATTTTCCACCTGACTTTATTAGGCCTTGAGAATTAGATTTTGTTCTGTTCCAAATTGAAAGATCATATTCCTTATCTATTAATCTTGCGCCTATTGCTTTTCCCATTTTCCCAGTTCCACAAAGTCCAATTTTTTTCATTCTTATTCCTTTTACAAAGTTTTTTTTATGCCTTGAAATTGAAATAATAATAACCAATTTAAACTTGTAATTACAATGCGAAAGGAAAAATTAATGTCAAATATGGAAAAAAAATTTGAAGCGGATACCGGTAAGATTCTTGATATTGTAATTAATTCTCTTTACTCAGAAAGAGAGATATTTGTAAGAGAATTAATTTCAAATGCATCAGATGCGATTGACAAGAAAAAATATTTAGCTTTAACAAATAAATCTATCAATGACACATCAGATCCTTTCGAAATAAAGATAGAAGTTAATAGTAAGGAAAATACTATAAAAGTAAGCGATAATGGCATTGGTATGGATGAAGAAGATCTTATAAATTCTCTTGGTACAATTGCCAGATCAGGAACAAAGGCATTTCTTGAACAATTTAATAAATCAAAGGATGATAAAAAAGAAGACGTAAACTTAATTGGTCAATTTGGTGTAGGGTTTTATGCTTCTTTTATGGTTGCAGATAAAGTTGAAGTTTTATCAAAAAAAGCTGGCACTGATAAGAGTTGGAAATGGATTTCTGATGGAAAAAGTGGTTATAACATAGAAAAAGGCGAGAAAACAAATTCTGGAACTGAGTTGATTTTACACCTTAAAAAAGATGCCAAGGAGTTTCTTGAAGGAACTAGAATTCAATTTGTAGTTAGAAAATATTCAGATCATATTTCTTATCCAGTCAAAATGTTAGAGGTGTCAAAAAAAGATGCCAAGGAAGAAATTATCAATGAAGCATCAGCTTTATGGACGAGAGCTCCAAAAGACATTAAAGAAAAACAATATGAAGATTTTTTCTCTCATATAGGTGCTGGTTTTGGTAAGCCATTATTAACAATGCATAATAATACGGAAGGTACCGTAAGTTACACAAACTTACTTTGTATTCCTTCATCAAAACCATTTGACCTGTTTAATCCTGATAGAAAATCAAGTTTAAAATTATATATTAATAGAGTATTTATTACTGACAAATGTGACAATCTAATACCAGCATATTTAAGATTTGTTAAAGGTATAGTTGATACACAAGATATAGATCTAAATGTTAGTAGAGAGATGTTACAGAATAATCCAGCAGTTGCAAAAATTAGCAAGTCACTTGTTGGAAAAATTTTAAGAGAATTAAAAAAAATTGCTGACAAAGATAAGGCTAAATATATTCAGTTTTGGAATGAATTTGGTCAAGTGTTAAAAGAAGGTTTGTATGAAGATCTTGAAAGAAAAGATACTTTACTAGAATTGGCAAGATTCTCAAATAATGAAAATGATGATCTTGTTTCTTTAGATGATTATGTGAATGCAATGGACAAAAATCAAAAAGATATATACTACATTGCGGCTGACACAAAATCTCAAGCATTATCAAGTCCACATCTTGAAGGTTTTAAATCTAAAGGAATTAAGGTCTTGGTAATGGCTGATCCTATAGATCAGTTTTGGTTGTCTATGGCAGGGCAATTTAAAGAAAAGAATTTTGTTTCAATCACTCAAGGAGAAATTGATCTGGACAATATTAAATCTGATAAAAAAGATCCAAAAAATAAAGATACAAAAAAAGATGATGTAGATAAAAAATTTACAAATTTAATTGCTCATTTAAAAGCTTCATTAGGGCAAAATGTTAAAGATATTAGATTAACTTCTAAACTTACAGATAGTCCTGCTTGTTTAGTTGCAGATAAAGGTGATATGGATGTTGCAATGGAAAATCTAATGAAACAAAGAGATCCTAATTATCAAGGAGCACCTAGAATTCTAGAAATTAATCCTGAACATACATTAGTTGAAAAAATGAATAAGCTACTAAGTGATAAAAAACATAATAATCTCGTGGATGATGCTGGAACCCTTTTATTTGAACAAGCACGAATGATGGAAGGAAAACTGCCTAGTGACCCTACCAAATTTGCTAAAATTATGAATAATTTTCTAGTAAAAGGTGTGAGCTAAAGCTTAAAAAACTTTAAATTTCTTCTGAGTTATCAAATAAGCAATTAATATAAGTAAAGTTAATGCAATTATTGCATTAAGCTTTATAACTTGTTCAACGCCGATTAAATTAATTATAAAAGATATGATTATCATGCCTATTGGTGCTAAACCTATACATGTTACTAAAACTCCAAAATTGTAACCCCTTTTACCTTTTTCTGCAGATCTGTAAGTTAAAGCTCCTTGCATAGTACTAAAACCAGATAAGCACATTCCACCTAAACATAAAAATAGAAAACCAATAATTAATGAACTACTTACAGAAAATAAAAGCATTCCTACAAAAAAACCTATACAACCAATTAGAAAAAAAATTGATAATCTTTTTTGAGGTGAAATTTTAGCAATAATTAAAGCACCAATTAATGCGCCGACACCTTCTGATGAAGCTAAAAATCCAATCTCTGCCTCATTTAAATTTAAAATATTTTTTCCATACACAGGTATTAATGAAATAAGAGGGAACCCAAAAAGATTAAATACTAAGGTTACAATTAATAATAATTTAAGATTAATATCTTTGAAGGCATCAAAGATTATGGTTTTTAGACTTTTGAAAACTGAGATAAATTCATCAACAATATTTTTTTGTAATGTTGATGAAGCATTTGAATTTATACTAATCTTTTCAAAACATATTATTAAGCTTAAAGCTAAAAAATATAAACTTGATATTATTAATAATAAACCTTCTAAATCAATTGCAACATATAAAAAGCCAGCCAACAGAGGGCCAATTAATCGTGTTGAATTATTAGATAAAGTTTCCATTGCTAATGAAGTACTTAAAAGTTTTTCAGTAATGTTCTCTGTTATAATTCTGCGTCTAACAGCTAAATCAATAACCCATGTGGTTCCATTTATAAATGCTAATAAAAGAGCAAAAAATAAGTTAAAGTAATCAAAATTTTTAAGAAATACACATATTAATGTAAAAGAAAAAGATAAGGAATATAAAAATCTAACAATCAAGATAGGAGAAATTTTCTCAGAAATAGAACCAATAATTAAGCCCAGCATGCTCATAGGAAGCATCCTAAATGCAAAAATTACAGTAATTAGGTAAGCTAATCCAAAGTCATTCAAAATATATAAACTAAGAGTTAGAAACTCCATAGCTCTTGCAATGCCAGTAAAGCATCCAGCTGTCCATAAATACCTAAAAGATTGATTTTTAAAACACGAGAGTAGCATTAATTTTTATCGATAAATTGATGAACCTCAACAATATTACCTTCTGGATCATAAAAGAAAATTTGATACCATTCTTTAGCAAAAGTTGTCCCATAATCAGCAAATTTAATATTATTTTTATTTAAAATTGTTTTAAAATCTTCAATGTCATCAGTTCTAAAAGCTATATGTCCTTTTTCGACGGGATTAATATGCTTTTTATTTTTCTCAGCAACGGTCAGATCTTTTTCTGCTAAATGTAATTGTATATTTCCATCTGTGACAAATTTAATTTTTCCGTCATACCCCTTATTTTGGTTTGCTTCAGTTCTTGGAAATTGTTGTTCAGGTATGGAATCCAATTTTAAAATATTTTTATAAAAATTATTTAATTCTTCAAGATTTTTAGATACCAGATTGATGTGATGAAAAGAAATTTTCAAAAGAACCTCCAATTAATTTAGTTGAATACTTTTAATTTAAAAAAAAATGTTTAATTTAATATATATAATAAAAGGAATAATTGATATGCCAGATGAAAATAAATCAATAGAGACTTCAAGCTTAGTTCAAGATGATACTAATTCGGAAATAAGATCTTCTGTAGCTAAATTATGTCAAGATTTTCAAGGAGAATATTGGAGAAACTTAGATAGAGAACAAGCTTATCCTACAGAGTTTGTTCAATCGCTAACGGATTCAGGCTTTTTAAGTGTCTTAATACCTGAGCAGTACGGTGGTTCTGGCCTAGGAATAACATCAGCATCGGTCATTCTTGAAGAAATACATCATCAAGGATGTAATGCAGCAGCATGTCATGCCCAAATGTATACTATGGGAACTGTTTTAAGGCACGGTTCTGATGAACAGAAGAAAAGTTATTTACCTGAAATAGCGAGTGGAAAATTAAGATTACAAGCATTTGGTGTAACAGAGCCTACTAGCGGAACTGATACAACCAGTTTAAGAACTACTGCAACAAAAGATGGTGATGATTATATCATTAATGGACAAAAAATATGGACAAGTAGAGCTGAACATTCAGATTTAATGTTACTTTTAGCAAGAACTAAACCACTAAGTGAAGTTTCTAAAAAAACTGATGGCCTGTCTGTATTCTTATTAGATATGCAAAAAGCAAAAAATAATGGGTTAACAATTAAACCAATAAGAACAATGATGAACCATTCAACAACTGAAGTTTTTTTTGATAATTTAAGAATACCTGCCGATAATTTGATCGGAGAAGAAAATAAAGGTTTTAGATATATTTTGTCTGGCATGAATGCGGAAAGAATACTTATTGCAGCCGAGTGTATCGGTGATGCTAAGTGGTTTACAAAAAAATCAACACAATACGCAAATGATAGACAAATATTTGGAAGATCAATAGGTCAAAATCAAGGGATACAATTCCCAATAGCTAGAGCTTATGCACAAATGAGAGCTGCAGAATTAATGGTATATCATGCTGCAAAATTATACGATGATGGTAAACCTATAGGAGAAGAGGCTAACACAGCAAAACTTTTAGCTGCTGATGCATCTTGGGCAGCTGCGGAAGCTTGTGTTCAAACTCATGGTGGTTTTGGTTTTGCAGAAGAGTATGATGTAGAAAGAAAATTTAGAGAAGCTAGACTATATCAAGTTGCACCAATATCAACTAACTTAATACTATCATATCTTTCAGAACATGTTTTAGGGATGCAAAGATCATACTAATTATTTTTTAATTAAATCTTTAATATTCCAATTGAAGATTACAGAAGTATTTATGTTTGCTAAAAATTGATAACCCTTGGTTTTTTTATTCAAATCATGGGCCTCATTTATAGTTTTAGGATTATTAGATTGAGCAGATATCTCAATCCAAGATTCTTCAGAGTCTTTTGATTTTTCTATAAATTTTAATTTTAAAATAAGACCATCTTTAAACTCATAAAAAATAATATTATTATTATTTTTTTTAATTTTATTTACTTTTCTAACATCGTAAAAATAAAAGGCGTCAATTACTTCAGCTACTTGCTTTAGTTTTTCTTCGTCAATTTTTAAATCTGGATTATTTTTTAAAGATAGTTTTCTATCTTTTGATTCAATTTCAAAAATAATTTTTTTTCTTTTAACAGAGATTGAAGAAAGTTTTTCTTGATCTAATTTAAGTAATAAACTGTTAAACCAATCTGATTTTCCAGAGGGCATTCTCAATGCCCCTTTTAATAGATATGCTTGATTATCTTTATCATAACGAGCAAATTGACCGCCGCTTATTCCTCCTACAGTATTATCGATTTTACCTAATAAAATAGATTTGAATATCTTCTGATCTTTAGTAAAAAAAGTTATTTTTGTTGCAGGCTCGTTATCATCATTATTTTCCTTGAATTTATCAATAGCAACCAAATTTAATTCATTATGTCTTTCAGGATTGTTTGTTTTCTTTTCTTCGATTCTTAATAAAGATAAACTTGTTATGAAACTTTCCCAAACATTCGCTTTAAAAGGATAGCCAGAAGTTTCAATAAATGAATTATTTTTATTAATTAATTCCATATCAAGATCTCTTCCTGTAATCTTTATTTTTTGTATGTCATTTAATTTAGACGGAAGATTTTCAATAAAAGTATTACCTCGCTCTGAAAAAAGATTTGAGTCTTTGTTTTTTAATACAGAATAGGATGCCAATCCCAGGAAAATTGCAGTTACAATTGATAGCTTAGTAAAATTGCTTGTCATAAAATATAATTCCTTAAATTTTAATGTATTATCTTCTTTGGTTTAGGTCTTCTAATGGCAATAATAAGAGCTAATCCAGCAATTAAAATTGGTATCAAGCCTATATTGATGAACATAATTTTTGTTTTTAAATTATCAACATCACTTCTCAATTGAAATTTAACATTTCTAAGCTCAGCTCTCGTAGTCATCATTTCTGATTTAAATCCATCTATTGCTTTAATTGTTTCAGGAGAAATTACATCACTTTCATTATTATTTTTCTTAGTAAGAATTTGAATCTTGTTTTCCATTTTTTCAAGTTTGGATACTAATTCTCTTTCCTTACTTAAGAATTTTTCTTCAGCAGATTTTTCTAGTTCAACTATTTTAGTAAATGGTTTCCAAGAAATACCCTTACCTCTTATCTCAGATAAAAATGACCCACCAATCATGTTTTCAACTACATTTAAAACAAAATCACCATTATTTGCGAAAGCAGAAACAATTTCCTGCCCAAGTAAATTTTGTTTTGTCAGCCAATTTCTATCCATTAACATGTCTGCATCACTTACTATTAGAATATTAGACATTTGTGATGATTTTTTGAGTCCGGTTTTCTTTTTAACGCCTTTTGGGAAAGCTGAATTTAGGTTATCTCTTAACCAACCAGATATTATAATTTTCTTATTATCAATTTTTAAATCCTTTATTAAATCTCTAGGATCAGATTTTGAATCACCTGCTTTGTCTGAATCAACTAAACCAGATATTTCACTGGACGTAATAAGTGGATCAAATTTAATTCCATCTTTAGGGTTTAAACCACCAGCGTTTGTAAATATTATATTAGAAAGTTGGGCTAGTACACCGTCATTCTGATTAAGACCCTCATCAGTTACTTGTATCCAAGGATAGTTTGAAACTTCAACTTCTCGACCTTTAATATTTCTAACGGTTCTCAGAGCATATTTTTTATCAGCAATAGATTTTTTGTTATTAAAATTAATTCCCCAAGTATCTAATAATTTTTTTAAATCAGAACGAGGATTTAAAGCTGGCATTCCAGGATTAATACTCACTTCTGTTTCAGCATAAGGATCTAAAAATATTAATGTTGAACCACCTTTTAACACCCACTGTTCTATCATAAAAAGAGTTTCATCAGGGTAATATTTTGGGTTAATGAGCATTAAAACTTTTGTATTTTCTGGGAGTTCTGAAGCATTGTCTTTAACAAATTCCACATCAAATAGTGATTTCATTTGGGTTAAAACTTGCTGTTCAGGCTTTCCTATTCTTGAATTAGCTTCTAAACCAAGGTTATCGATTATGCTGATTTTTGGTTTTTTTGTTTGTGCCAATTCAGCGATTAATCTTGTTAAATCATATTCTAGAAATGGTTCTCTTTCAGGAGAAAAAACATTAATATTTTTTTGACCAGTCGTTGAATTCGTGGCAGCCAGTCCAAAATATAGTGGATCATTATTATTCGATCCTCCAAAAGGACTAATACCCATACCTACTGCTCTATCTTCTTGATCAGAAAATGGTTTAGGATCGATAATTTCTAGAGTAATTTTACCGTCAGACATGTTGGCGTATGAATAAAGTAAAGATTCTACTCTGTTGGCGTAAGTAGATAATTGAGGAGCAATCTCTACAAGTGTACTAGACATGAATAGCCTTAAATGTATTGGTTCATCAATATTCTTCAGAAATTTCTTTGTACCTGAACTTATTGTATAAAGGTTATTTTGTGTAGTGTCTAAACTAACTCTGTTAAAAGTATTATTTGAAAATATATTTAAACTAAAGAAACAAATGATAGATAAAAATATAGATAATTTTAAAATATTATTTTTTGAAATTTTCATATTAATCAGCTTTTTTTAATTGAACTAAAAAGATATTGATAGATATACAAATCATAATCATAGAAATAAAAAAGATAAAAGTCGTTAAGTCTAGAACGCCATATTGAATTCTCTTAAAATGAGATAAAAAAGAAAAAGACTGGATAACTTCAGTCAACCATAAAGGCGCCCATGACCTAACGCTAGCCAAAACAAGTCCAAATCCAGACATAACCAAAATGAAACAGCTGATTGTTGAAACAATAAACGCTATTACTTGATTTTTTGTTAACATGGAAAGACAAGATGTTAAGGATAAAAAACATCCCGCCATTAACCAGCTCCCTAAGTAAGAAATAAAAATAACACCATTATCAGGTTCACCTAAATAATTTACAGTTATCCATATTGGAATTGTCATTATGATAGCTAGTAGTGTAAAAAACCAACTAGCTAAAAATTTACCAAGTACTAATTGAGAGTTCGTCACTGGTAATGTCATTAACAATTCAATAGTACCAGACTTTCTTTCTTCTGCCCACAGTCTCATTCCAATTGCGGGCATAAGAATTAAAAAAAGCCATGGATGCCATACAAAAAAAGAATTCAAATCAGCTTGACCTCTCTGAAAAAATTGTCCCATAAAAAAAGTCATTCCTGCTGATAATGCTAAAAAGACAAGAAGAAAGATTGAAGCTAAAGGTGTTCTAAAATAACCAGTAAATTCTCTATTAAAAATGATCATTAATTTTTCAATATAAAGTTTCATGATTCTCCTATTTTGTGATTTTTCTGAATATTGAATCTAAATTTTCTTTTTTATTCTTTAATATGTCTTTTGTCTCTTTATTTAAGAGTACTTTCCCCGAAGAAATTATGATAGTCCTAGAACATACAGCCTCAACTTCTTCGAGAATATGAGTCGAAATAATAATTCCTTTATTTTTAGAGATTGATTTAATTAGTTTTCTCATTTCAAATTTTTGATTTGGGTCTAATCCATCCGTTGGCTCATCTAATATCAAGATATCAGGATCATGAATTAAAGCTTGTGCAATTCCAACTCTTCTTTTGTACCCTTTGGATAATGTTTCAATTATTTGATTTTGAACCTCTGAAAGATTTATATCTTTAAGCATTATTTCTAATCTTTTTTCAAGAAGTTCATCTTTTAAACCTCTCATTTTACCAACAAAATATAAAAATGATTTAACAGTCATATCTGAATAGGATGGAGCACCTTCTGGTAGATAGCCGATAATAGATTTTGCATTAATTGGATCTTTTGAAAGATCAATTTTTTTTATTTCAATTGATCCAGAATCAGCTTCAAGAAATCCAGTAAGCATTTTCATTGTTGTCGATTTACCGGCGCCGTTTGGTCCTAGAAAACCGATAACCTCTCCAACATCCAGTGAAATGCTAATATCTGAAACAGCATTGATATTACCAAATGACTTGTATAAGTTTTTTGCTTCTAATAAGTTCAATATATCCTCGATGGAAGTTCAGATTTATGAAATATTTAATAAAATTTAATTTTTTTTCAAGTTAAATAAATTAAAAGTTATCTAAATTTGGGAACTCTGGCTGACCAAATTCTTTTTCAAGTGCTATTCCTATCTCTATTGCCTTGCTATCATTTCCATTAGCACATAAAACCTGTAGACCTACTGGTAAGCAAGTATCACTTTTATAGTCATTACAATATTTTTGAATAGGGTAGCTTATACCACATAAGTTAAATAAGTTTCCTGGTTGAGTGTTGGCAGAAGAAAGTAAACTTCTATCATGAAGTTTTCCGTTTATTTCACAATCTTCAACCTTCATTGCTCTCATTACTGTAGTTGGAGAAATCAAAGCATCATAATCCTTAAAGAAGTCTGAAGCCATTATTTCTAATTCTTTTAATCTATTTTTGAATTTTAAATAGTCTGCCGATTTAACATCTAATCCAACCTTAGCTCTTTTAGCTGTAACAGGATCCATATTATCGCAATTCTCTAAAAACCTTTTTTCTCCAAAAGCATAGATAATTTCTGATCCTACTATTGGGGGAAAAAGATTAACTCTTTCCAAAGCTTCAGGAATATCTAGTTCAATTAAGGTAGCTCCTTTTTCTTTTAATTTTTCACAAATTTTTTCATAGGCATTTTGAACTTCTTCATCCAGATCATCTGTGAAAGGTTTACCTAATTTAGCTAACTTTAGATTATTAAGATGAATAGGCCCTAAATCTTTAGTTACGCCAGATCCATATGTTTCAAATATGGTTTTTATATCCTCAAATGACCTTGCTAATGGTCCTGGAGTGTCAAGTGTAGGTGAAAGTGGAAAAATACCATCAGTAGGCCAAACATCCTTTGTAGTTTTTAAACCAGCAACGCCCGTTAAAGATGCAGGTATTCTTACTGATCCTCCGGTATCGGTTCCAATTGCAAATGGTGTTAAACCAGATGCAACTGCGACTGCAGAGCCACTACTTGATCCACCTGGAATTCTATGAGTTTCTAAATCCCAGGGGTTCCATGGTGTTCCTCTATGTTTATTTAGGCCAGTTGCTCCTAGCGCAAATTCGACTGTATGCGTTTTTCCTATAACAACGCATCCTAATTCTTTAAGTCTTTTTACAAGATTCCCTTCTTTACCAGTAATGTCATCGGAATTTACCATAGATCCGTTTGTTGTCGGCATGTTATTTACAGAACAAATATCCTTTATCGCTACTGGCAAACCCATTAGAGGGCCTAGGTCAACTCCTGACTTTAATAATTTATCAATAGCGATTGCATTATTAATAGCTATTTTTTCATCGATGAAAATGAAAGCATTCAATTTATCATTTACGGCTTTTATTCTATTTAAATAAGACGTTACAATTTGCTCACAATTAATTTTACCTTTTCTTAATTTTTTAGCAAAAAAATTTATACTTATATTTAAAAGTGGGTCATTAGGTAGGTTAGACAATCATATCTCCTTTTAATTTTTAAATTGATCTTTCATTGATTTAAATATTCCTTTAAGTCTTGGTGAAGTAGTGCAATCTGCCTCAAGAATAACATTTTCTTTCACATCAACAAACATTCCATCATATCTAATGGCTGGATATTTTGGGTTTGCTCTTAGTTGAAGTTTTCTGTCTGACTTTAATCTTAATCTTGCAATTTTATTTCTAAAAGGGACTATTATGTCAGTACCTGGCACAGCTACAACAAATGAGTCATCGTCCAGTGAACATTTGTTATCTAATTTGACAGTAACAGACATCATTTTAACTTCTTTAAAAGCATTTTGTACATTTGGCATTCCAAACCATACTATTGCAAAAATAAATAATATTCCTAAAATACCAATTAGAATTTTTGCTATCATTTTCATTATAATTTATTATACACATAAATACGTAAAAAAAATTAATAAACCATGATTATAAAATAAATTTATATATATTTAAATTAATACATTATGTCAGAATTTGAACGGATAAATAGACTACCAACTTACGTTTTTCAAGAAGTCAACGACTTAAAAGCAAAGTTGAGGCATAAAGGAAAAGATATTATTGATTTTGGTATGGGTAACCCTGATATGCCTACACCAAGTCATATCCGTGAAAAACTTCAAGAAACAGTCAACAAACCTGGTACAGGACGATATTCTACAAGTAGAGGAATACCAGGGTTAAGGAAAGCACAAGTTTCTTATTATGAACGAAGATTTGGTGTTAAATTAGATCCAGATAAAGAAGTTGTTGTTACACTTGGATCAAAAGAAGGGTTAGCTAATCTTGCTCAAGCAATTACATCTCCAGGTGATATAATTTTATCACCAAATCCATCATATCCAATTCACCCATATGGATTTATTATCGCCGGAGCATCATTAAGGCATTTGCCAGCAATGGAAGATGGACAATTTAATCAAGAATTATTTTTAGAAAAATTAGATAGAGCTATCCGACATTCAGTACCTTCTCCAAAAGCAGTGATTGTATCTTTTCCATCTAATCCAACTGCCCAGATTGTTGATTTGGGTTTTTATGAAGAAGTTGTCAAAATAGGATTGAAATATAATACGTTTATTTTATCTGACTTGGCTTACGCAGAAATTTATTTTGGTGATAATCCCCCACCATCTATTTTACAAGTTAAAAATTCTAAGAAAATTTGTGTAGAATTTACATCAATGTCTAAAACATATGCTATGGCAGGTTGGAGAATTGGGTTTGCTGTTGGAAATAAAAACCTCATTGCGGCACTTACCAAAATTAAATCTTATTTAGATTACGGCGCTTTTACTCCAGTACAGGTTGCAGCTGCATCAGCTTTAAATGGTCCACAAGATTGTGTTAAAAATATTAGAAATACCTATAAGTCTAGAAGAGATACTTTGATAAAATCTATGTCAAGAAGTGGGTGGGAGATTCCCAAACCAGAGGCAAGTATGTTTGCTTGGGCACCAATTCCAAAAATGTACGAGAAAAAAGGATCTTTAGCCTTTTCAAAAGATTTAATGCTAAAAGCAAGTGTGGCTGTTGCTCCAGGTATAGCCTTTGGAGAATATGGAGAAGGATTTGTAAGAATTGGCCTTGTAGAAAATGATCATAGAATAAGACAAGCAGCCAAAAATATAAAGAAACTATTAGGTTAAAGAATTAAAAAAGTTTTTTAAATTTAAATCACTTGTAAAAAGATCTTTTTTAAGAAGATGTCTTTTTTCCCAATTATTTTTCATAATCAAGTGGTGTCCTGGACTATTGATGCTTTCAACTGCCTGCAGTTGATTATCTACAAATATAAAATTAGAAAATTTAGAGCTTTCTTGAGAACCTAGTACTTTGGTTTCAATATTTGAATTTAAATCTAATAGCCCTACTATTTGAAGTTTTATATTAAGTTGATCAGACCAAAACCATGGCACAAAATTATAATGTTCTTTCATGCCAAGAATATTTTTTGCAACTGTCTTTGCCTGATCTGTTGCATTTTGTATAGACTCTAATCTAACTTCTTTTGAATAGTAATCAAAAAAACAACAATCTCCAATTGCATAAATATCATCAATATTAGTTTCTAAAAAGGAGTTAACTTTAATTTTATTAAATTCATTTACTTTAATACTTTTAAATAATAAATCATTTGGTTGAGAGCCAGCGGATATTAGTACCATTCCAGAATTTATTTTTGTATCATCAGATAAAACAATATTCATTGTAGAGTTTTCATCAGATTTAAAAGATTTAAAAGATTTATTGAATATGAACTTTATTCCAGATTTTGCGTAATAATTTATTAGCCATCTAGATAAATCTTTAGATATAGATCTTCCCATTACATTTTTACTATTTTCAATTATTGTAACATCTTTATTTAATTGAAGTGCTGTTGTGGCAATTTCTAATCCAATAAAACCTGCACCAATAATAGTAATAGATTGAATTTCAGAAATTTTTTTTCTAATTCTCTTAGAGTCCTCTAAATTTCTCAAAGAAAAAAAAGTACCTTTATGATACTCTTCAGTATCTATTCCTAAAAGATTATTTTTAGATCCAGTAGCAATTACTAATTTGTCATAATGATATAAATTATCTTCTTCATCACTTAATGATTTATTTTTATGATTTATGAATTTGATATTTGTGTTTAGTTTTAAATCAATTTTGTTATTAACATACCATTCCTTACTTCTGAGAAGAGCTTCTTTTGTATCAAATGATTTAATGTATGACTTTGAGAGGGGTGGTTTTTGATACGGTAATGTATTCTCTTGATCAAATATTTCAATTTTTCCAGAGAATCCTAAATTTCTTAAACTTGCTGCAGTTTCTATTCCTGCGTGCCCTGCTCCAATAATTAAAACTTTATTATCCATTAATTATTAGAAATTAATTTGATTTGATATAATAATCAAGTAACTGTTACAATTTAAAAATGAAAACATTTCCAAAGTTTAAATTTAGAAATTTTACCTCTCCAAGTAAATCACATGCGATTTCAAAAGATGGAATTGTAGCTAGCTCACATCCGTTATCAAGTCAATTAGGGTTAGATATGTTAAAAGATGGAGCAAATGCTGTGGATGTTGCAATTGCTATGTCAATTGTTTTATGTTTTGCAGAACCGCACATGACAGGTATAGGTGGTGATTGTTTTGCATTAATATCAAAATCTGGAAAGACGAAAGATATTAAAGTTTTAAACGCATCAGGTTATGCTGGAAGAAATTATGATCTAAAGTATTTTTTAGACAAAAATATAACAACTATTGAACCATTTTCATCGCACGCAGTGACGATCCCAGGTGCTATTGCTGGATGGAAAGAACTTCATGATAAATATGGGTTTTTAAAATGGAAGGATATTTTTAATATTGCAATTGATGTTGTTAAAGACGGTGTTTTAGTTAACGAAAGAGTGTCTCGAGACTGGAAAAGAAATGAAAAAAAACTCTTAGAAAATAATGAGACGAAAAAAATCTTTACTAAAGATCATTTAGCTTATGAATACTTAGACAATTTCAAAAATAATAATTTGTTAAATTCAATCAAATTTATTGCTGAGGAAGGTAAAAATGGATTTTATCAAGGATCAATCGCAGATAATATTGTAAGCACATTAAACGATTTGGGAGGGCTTCATACATCTGAAGACTTTTCAAAATATGAACCAGTTTGGGAAGATCCTATTAAATTCGATTATAATGGTTTTACAATTTATGAGGCCCCACCAAATGGCCAGGGAATTGTAGTTTTTTTTATTTTAGAATTATTAAAACAATTTGATATGAAAAACTTATCAAAATCAGATTATTATCATGTTTATGTTGAAGCAGTAAAAATAGCCTATTCTTTAAGAGATAAGTTTCTTGGTGATCCAAAGTACCAAAAAATAGATTTGATGAATTTAATACAAGAAAATATTATTAAAAATTATGTTAACAAAATTAATTTAAATTATGCAAGTGTTATGGAAATTTCTGATTTTCCAGACCATAAAGATACAATTTATTTAACGGTAAAAGATAAAAATGGAATGATAATTTCATTTATAAATTCTTTATTTGATCAATTTGGAAGTGGAATTACAGCTCCACAAACTGGGATCTTATTACATTGTAGAGGAAAGAGTTTTAACTTAAAGGAAAATCATCCAAATCAAATATCTGGAAGAAAAAGGCCCTTGCATACAATTATCCCTGGAATGATTGGAAGAAATGATGACATTGTAGGATCATTTGGTATTATGGGGGGGCATTATCAAGCAGCAGGACATGCGTTTATTTTGTCTCAAATTTTAGACTTCCATTTGAGCCCACAATGTGCTCTAGATTTGCCACGAGTTTTTCCAAATAATGGAATACTTGATATCGAAGAAAACTTTGACTCAGATTTAATTGCAGAACTTAAAAATAAAGGTCATAAAATTAATTATCCTGCACTTCCAATTGGAGGTGGTCAAATAATTGTTAATGATTTTGATAAAGGTATATCTTTAGGTGCTAGCGACTGGAGAAAAGATGGTATTGCATTAGGTGTCTAAAAAATATAAAGATAATGTATGCAAACATTAAATTTCACTGATAAAAAAACAATATCAGAATTGACCGCTAAAATGCTCTTTGAAATTGATGCAGTTCATTTTAGAAGTGATAAACCATTTATATTTACTTCGGGTACTGCTAGTCCTGTCTACATCGACTGCAGAAAGATAATTTCATATCCAAGAGTGAGAAGTACTTTAATGGATTTTGGCGCTTCTGTACTTGCAAAGAATGTTGGTTTTGAACAATTTGATGCTGTTGCAGGAGGTGAAACTGCTGGAATACCTTTTGCTGCATTTATAGCGGAGAGACTTAGTTTACCAATGCAATATGTCAGAAAAAAACCAAAAGGTTTTGGAAGAGATGCATTAATTGAGGGAGATATAAAGGAAGGACAAAGAATTCTTCTAGTTGAAGATCTTACAACTGATGGTGGAAGTAAGCTTAATTTTGCAAATGCAATCAGAAAAGCAGGTGCAATTGTAAATCATACATTTGTAATTTTTTATTATGACATTTTTAAAGATACTATATCTTCACTTCAAAATAATTCATTAAACTTGCATTATCTTGCGACCTGGTGGGATGTTTTAAATTGTGCTAAAGAATTAAATAAATTTGATCAAATGACATTACAAGCTGTTGAAAACTTTTTAAATAATCCAAAAGTTTGGTCTAAAGAAAATGGTGGGAAATAATTAATCATTTTAATTTATTTTCATTTCTCTTAAAGTAATGAATAAGCAAGATGTAAGAATAAAGATACCTCCAATTATTTGATTCTGACTAGGAATTTCATTCCAAATAACAAAACCAAATATACCTGCTAATGGAATAGCAATATATCTTAGTGTTACAAGAATTGTTGCATCAGCATATTTGTAGCTTGTTGTCATAAAATATTGCACAAATGATCCAATAAAGCCTAACAAAAGTAAAATATTCAAAAAATAATTTGGTTCAAACAATAATTCACTTCCAAAAGTTCCTTTTTGACCAATTATACTTGAGCCAAATATGATTATTCCAGAAACAACAAAAAAAGAAGTAATACAGTTGTGAATTAATGCGGTAGTAGTAGGATGTTCAGTTTTACCTAGTTTTCTCAAAATCAAAGCAAGACCCGCGTGACTTAATGCACTTATAGTTGCCATAGTTAAACCCAAGGGAGATAAGTCACTTGTTCCATTAATAATTCCAATAGGATTAGTCATCAAATAAACACCAAATAAACCTACTAAGACAGCTATCCATCTTCTAATACCAATTTTTTCCCCTAAAAAAATGGGAGCTAAAATTGTTACAAAAATTGCAGAACTTTGAGCAAGTGCTGTTACTAAGCCTATTGGTATTAGCTGTAGGGATAAGAAAACTAAAAGCATGGTCGTTAAACCAAAAGCAGACCTTAACAAAACGTAAAACCAATTGTTAATTTTAAAGAAGTTAGTTTTTCTAGCAATAATTGCAAATATAAATAACAGAGGTAAAGAAAATACAAAACGACCAAACAAAATCATTAAAAAATCTACATCATAAGTTAAATCTTTAACCATCATGTGTGTGACAAGAGCTAATACTATTCCAATTAAACCGATTAAAGAACCAAGTAGATTATTTGTCATAAATTATTTGAATATAAATTTAATTTTATTATTATCTAGACAAAGTAATTCAAAAGTAAAAATATGTCCAAAAAACTTATCATTGTCGGATCAGGTAATGCTGCTTTATGTGCTGGGATTTCTGCATTAGAAAAAGGAGCAGATGTAAAAATTTTAGAAAAAGCTAATGAGTATTTGGCTGGTGGAAACACAAAGTACACTGCTGGCGCCATGAGGTTTGCTTACAATAATGGTGATGAATTAAAACCTCTTTTGAAGGACCCTAATGACCCAAAATTAGAAAAAACTAATTTTGGTAAATATTCAAAAGATAAGTTTTCTGAGGACCTTCTTAATTTTAATGATGGAAAAACTCTTACTACTGAACAAAAAACTTTGATTAATGAATCTTATGAAACAATGAAATGGTTAGCATCTCATGATGTAAAATTTGAGCCAATATATCAAAGGCAAAGTTTTGAAAAAGATGGCAAGTTTGTTTTTTGGGGAGGATTAACGTTGGCATCAAAAAATGAAGGTGTAGGATTATTTGATCAAGAATTAGATGCCTTCAAAAAACTTGGTGGTGAGATAGAATATGAAACCTCTGTTACTGAACTTTTAAGAGAAGAAGGAAAAATAATAGGTGTTAAAACCAAAGATAATAATTTTATTGCTGACGCAGTTATCTTAGCGTCAGGTGGATTTGAGGCTGATAAAGAAATGAGGTCAAAGTATTTAGGGGATCATTGGGGTGTTGCTAAGGTAAGAGGTACTCCAAATAATACAGGTGACGGATTGAAAATGGCTATGGATATAGGAGCTGCTCTAAATGGCCAATTTGGTTCTTGTCATGCAACTCCAATGGATCTTCACATGAAAGACTTTGGTAATTTAGATTTAGAACCTGGCGAAAGAAAAAAATATAGAAAGATATGTTATTTTCTTGGGATTATGATTAATGCAGATGGTAAAAGGTTTTTAGATGAAGGGAAAAATTTTAGAAATTACACCTATGCTCAATATGGTGCTCGGGTTTTAGAACAACCTGGACATTTCGCATGGCAGATTTTTGATGAAAAAGTTAAACATTTACTTTATGACGAGTATTTTTTTGAAGATGCTCATTATGTGGAAGCAAATACATTAGAAGAACTAATAAAGAAAATGGATGGTGTCAACTATAAAGAATGTCTATCTACAGTTACAGAGTTTAACAAGTCTTGCAAATCCAACAGAAATTTTGATCCAACTATTCTTGATGGTAGAAAAACAATAGACCTTAATATACCAAAATCAAATTGGGCGCTAGCTTTAGATAAACCACCTTTTCGAGCATATCCTGTAACCGGAGGTATAACATTTACATATGGTGGATTAAAAATTTCTAAAAATGCAAATGTTTTAGATAAAAATGATAAAAATATTCAAGGACTTTATGCCTGTGGAGAATTAGTTGGTGGTGTGTTCTTAAATGGTTATCCTGGTGGCTCTGGCTTAACTTCAGGCGCAGTGTTTGGAAGGAAAGCTGGCAGCGCAGCAGCTTTAGGTTTGTAAAATGTTAAATGTTGCAGTTTTAGATGATTATCAAAACGTAACAAAAAAGTTTGGGAACTGGTCAAAGTTAGACGGTAAAATTAACCTAAAAATATTTAATAAATTTTTTGATGATCCAAATGATCTTGTTAAAAGTGTGTTAGATTTTGAAGTTTTGTGTTTAATGAGAGAAAGAACAGTGTTGAGTGCAAGTATAATTAATAAATTACCAAAGCTTAAATTAGTGATAACAACAGGAATGTGGAATCCTTCTGTAGATAAAAATGCTCTTAAAAAAAGAGAAATTGTTTTTTGTGGAACTGATAACAGAATAGAATCAACAGCTGAACTTTCTTGGTTGTTAACACAAGTAGTTTGGAGGAATATTTCTCAAGAGTTTGTAAATATGAAAAATGGTAATTGGCAAACATCTATAGGTAGAACCTTATTTGGGAAGACATTAGGAATTTTTGGTTTAGGAAAACAAGGTAAACAAGTTGCTAGATTTGGAAGTGCTTTTGGTATGAATGTAATTGCTTGGAGTCATAATTTAACTAAAGAGGTTTGTGAATTAGAAAAAGTAACTTTAGTATCCTCAGATGAATTGTTCAAAACTTCTGATGTGCTTTCAATTCATACCAAGTTATCTCATAGAACAAGGGGATTTATTAATTCTGAAAAAATTAAAATGATGAAGAAAACTTCAATAATTATTAATACGAGTAGAGGTCCAATAATTAATGAGGAAGATTTAATAAATTCAATAAAAGAATATTATATTTCAGGAGTTGGTTTAGATGTTTATGATATTGAGCCATTGCCAAAAGATCATGAACTTAGAAATTTGTCTCAAAATTTTAATGTTGTCCTATCTCCTCACCTTGGTTATGTATCTTCTGAAACCTACGAAAAATTTCATCAAGGATATGTTGATGCAATTTTAGCTTATCTTGACGCAAATCCTATAAATCTTCTGAATTAATTTTCCAATTGTCTTTTAACCAATCTGGGCATTTTACTTGTTTGTAAATTTTTTTATAAAATTTATTTTTAGGTACTGGCCATCTTTCAATCAAAACATCTTCAGGGTCCGGCTTTCCTGTAAATGCGACTATGCTGGTTTCTTGATTTATATTTGCAGGTTTCCATATTCTCAAAGGCCATTTTGGAAGCAAATTATGTTTAAAACTTTGACACCAATTTTTAGGCCAAAAATTTTGTTCATTTATTACATTACTTATATAGACTTGTTCAATATGATATTTTTTCCATATATAATTCGAGTTTTTTTCAAACTCATCAAAAATATATTTATGTTTTTTAACAGGAAATCTAAAACAACTTGTATTTCCAATATTTTTTCCAGTTTGAGTCCAGTTTTCAATAACACAGAAAGTTCCTTTTTTATAAGAAAAAAATTTATCTAAATTATTAGTAATTACTAAATCTAAATCTAAAAAAAGAATATCTCCTTCAAGTCCATAAAGTGGATATTTCCATATACTTAATTTTCTCCATGGAGTTAAAGATAACGGTTTTGGAATTTTTATATCTGGTAAAGGTTTACATATAACATCTTTAATTATATTTTTTTTATCATCTGTAAAACAAATTAACCTAGTTTTATTTTCAGTATGTTTTTGAATGGAAGAATATAAATTATTAACATAATTAAAATTATATCTATCACCCCATTTCATGCATATTATTGTTTGCAATTTTTGTTCATACCTTTAATTATTAATTAAATATTATTTTTAAAATGATTATAAATATACTACTTCCATATAAAGAAAAATTTTCAAAAAATAAAGCTTCATCTGTTAGTTTGACTGTATCAAATAACTTGCAATTTACTAAATATAAAAAAAATATTCGAGTGTTCGGGCATACCGTTAAAGAACCTATGCATGAAAAAAATTTCATAGGTTTTGAAAATTCATGGAATATATTTAAAAGTAAAAATGAAAATATTGCTCAAAAAATGTGTGAATTTCTAAATAATGAAAAAAAACCTAAACAAATAATTGAAGTTCACAATAGACCATATTTAGTTAATTCAATTCACTCTAAATTATATCATTTTCACAAAATTACCCTTTTTCTTCATAATGATCCATTGGAAATGAAAGGATCAATTAGTATTAATGAAAGAAAAAATTTGTTATCAAAATTAAATAAAATTTATTGTGTGAGTAATTTTATTAAAAAAAGATTTTTAACAGGTATTTCTGAACATCATAATAAAGTCGTAGTTTTACATAACGGGGTTAAAAGAGTTCAAAATTTTAAACCAAATAAAAAAAAACTAATTATTTTTGTAGGAAGGATTGTTAAAGAAAAAGGTGTTGATCTTTTTGTAGATTCTATAAAAGAAATTTATAATGATTTTGAAGACTGGAATTTTAAAATTATTGGATCTCCCAAATTAGGCGTAAACAAGTTTGATAATTTTTCTAAAAAAATAAAAATGAATTTTGAAGGCTTAGGAAAAAGAGCTAAAATGTTAGGCTTTGTTAATTCAAAATCTCTAAATAAGATAATGCAAAAATCTTCAATAATAGTGATACCTTCTATATGGCAAGAACCGTTTGGGTTAGTTGCTGCGGAGGCAATGTCAAATGGGGTGGCGATAATTTCTTCCAAAAATGGGGGGCTACCTGAAATAATTGGAAAAAATGGTATACTAATTGAAAATATCAACGCAAAAAAAATTACAAAAAATTTAAAAAAATTCATGGAAAATGAAAATTTACTTAAGCAATTCCAAACAAAATCATGGGATAATTTCAAATTAAATTCAAAAATAATATCAGCAAGATTAGATCAATATAGAAATGAATTAATTTTTAAAAATTGATTTATAATCTTGGATTTGTGATATGCAAAAACCAATTGGAAACCAAATAAATAGATTGCCCCATTGACCAAAAAAACTACCCATTTGTTGTAAAGGAAAGAAAAAAGCTAATGGTATTATGTAACATATTGACAAAAGTGGGCAGTTAATGTCAATTTTCCTTCCATCATAACATGTTTTAAAAAGGAAAAAGATCATTAAGGTGCCAAAAATTAAACCAACTATTCCGGTTTCAGCAAAAAGCTGCAAATAGAAATTATGAGGATGATTAAGACAAAAGTTTTTACCTGGCAACCAATTGAATTCATTACTTTTCATTGTCTTACAATGAATTCTAGAACTCGAGGGTCCCATGCCAATCATAGGTTTATAAAGACCCTGTTGTATACCTGATCTCCAGGCACCCCAATAAGGGTTGTTAATACTAGTATTTAAAATTGGAACTGCTTTCAAAAAATGATGAGTGTATTGTTCAAACTTAGGTTTATTAAACGTCGAGATAATAGTAAGTGATAAAATTAAAAATGTTGTTATAAAAATAGAAATTTTAATTAAATTAACTTTATTTGATTTCCATGAAAATATCGAAAGTAGACCACCAAAAAATCTAATTAAAAAATTACCTCTTTCTCCTGATAAAAAGACCAAAATTATACTCCACAAAACTATTAAAAAACTTAAAATATTATTCTTTTTGAATCTATAACATATGATTGCTATTAAAGTACAAAATATTGGTAAAGATAATTTGGATAAATAACTACCAGGAACTAAATCTCCATAAGGCCAAGATAATCTATCTTTGACCCCTTCAAAAAAGAGCTCAAAAGATAAGATTATACACATTATAACCATCCCAATTAGAATTGAAACGAACATTACCATTCTTATGTCTTTATCTTTTCCAAGCCATGCTTGAGCAGCAGCTACATAAATTGGAAACCTAATCCATACTAATCCTTGAAAAAAAGAAAATTTTTCATAGGGACCTAAAATTGCAGATAGCAACCCAGTAATCCAAAGAAGAATTGCAAAGACAAACCATAATTGACCAGCCCATATCCAATCATTTTTTAAAGAGCATCTTATAATGAATATTAAAGATATTGTAGTAAGCCATAAATCAGCAGGATCTCTCTCAATTAAATAAAAAAAAGGCCCTAATATCCAAAAATATGACATAAACTTTTGGAATTTTGG
This sequence comes from uncultured SAR116 cluster alpha proteobacterium, assembly GCA_902590245.1. GTDB lineage: Bacteria > Pseudomonadota > Alphaproteobacteria > Puniceispirillales > Marisalimonadaceae > TMED54. Next base: position 46,616 of record CACIWG010000005.1, read on the forward strand.
TAAATTATTTATCTTGTTTAAACCTCTATGAAAACTAGAGTTTAAATCAAAATCAATTGTACTAAAATATTTTAAGAACATATCGTTAATTCAGAACTTTTATTCTACCTTTTAAGAAAAATATGAGAATTAATGATGGTATGACCATTAAACAAGTAATAATAAAAAATAATCCCCAGTCACCATTTAAATAATCGACTAAACTTCCAGAAGAAGATGCTAATGTTGTTCTTCCTAAAGTACCAATTGAGGCTAATAATGCATATTGAGTTGCAGTATATTGTCTATTAACCAACACAGATATAAATGCAACGAAAGCAACAGTAGCGAATGCAGCTGCCAGATCATCTAAAATAACAGCTATAGAAAAAATGAAGTAACTTTTTCCTGCCCAAAATAAAATAGAAAACAGAAGATTTGTTATTGCCATAAATATTCCAGCAATAATGATAGATCTTACCAATCCAATTTTTACAGTTAAAAATCCACCAATTAGAGTAAATAAAATAGTAGTGATCCACCCAAGACCTTTTGAAAAAATACCTATATCAGATTTGGTAAAACCAATTTCTTTGTAAAAAATTAAAGACATACGGCCAAGAAAAGCTTCTCCAATTTTAAATAAAAATATAAATGCAATTAAACCTATGCCAATAGCTAGACCATTTTTTTTAAAAAAATCATATATCGGGGCAACTATAGTTTCAAACATCCATAATAAGATAAAGTTTATTTTTTTTTCAAAAATAGATAATTTTGAATTTTTCATTATATTTGATTTATTTTTGTTTGATTTAATTTTAGGTATTTCATTAATTGTTAATAATAGAAGATTTAACAACATTAAAATAAAAAATAATAAAATAAACGTAAGTTGCCAGTAATTATCAAATCCTATTTTTTCAAAATAATCTGATATTAAAAGTGATAATAAACCTCCAATTTTAAATCCCGTCCACCATCCAATTACAGCCATTGAAGCAGCTGCTGCCATTATATTATTTTCATTTGATTTTATTTGTTCAATTCTTAACGCATCAATTGATATATCTTGAGTAGATGAAAAAATCGCGATAAATAATCCAATTAAGATTACAAAAAATAAGTTTTTTTCTGGGTCAATACTAGACCAAATTAATAATGATATACTAATGAAAAACTGCATTAAAAAAATCCAAGACTTTCTGTGTCCAATTTTTTTTGTAAGCCAAAAAATTTTTAACTTATCAACTAGAGGAGCCCAAAGATAATTGATTGCGTATACAGCAAATATTGCTCCTGCCCAACCAATTGTACTTCTGCTTAAACCTTCCTCTTTTAGCCATAGACTTAAACTCGACCCAATCAAAACCCAAGGAAAACCACTTATAATCCCAAGTAGTAAAATTTTTAACATTCTTATTTCTAAAAACACTTTGATCGTAAGAAATTTATTCTGTTTTAATATTTTCATTTTAATATTGTTCCCGATGTATATTATGTAGAATAAACATCTATAGATTTAACATTAAATGATCATTTACCTTAATACTATTTATAAATCGAAAATAATATTTAAAAAAAAAATTTTCCCTTGCCAGCTTGGCAAAAATGGTAGAGTTCCAAGTTACAAGAAAAGAGAAGGAGATAAATGTACACCTTCAGGTAAATTCATTATTAGATCTATCTTTTTAAGAAAAGATAAAAAATTAAATATTCGTTTGAGAAAGTCAATAAAAAGAAAAATTTTTTATGTTCGTGAAAATTATGGATGGTGTGATGATGTTCGCTCTAAACAATATAATCAATTGGTAGATTTAATTCCTAACTTTGATTATTCACATGAAAAATTATATAGATGTGATGATGTTTACGATATAACTTTAGAATTAAACTATAATCAAAATCCTACCTTCAAAAATAAAGGAAGTGCTATATTTATACATTGTTCTTTTAATGATTTAAGAAATACAAATGGTTGTGTTGCTATAAAAAAAAATAATTTAAAATTTATAATTAATAATTTACAAAAAATAAATTACATATATATAAGATGATATAAATCCTGGAGAAAGAAATGATCAATAACGTATTACCAATTATTTTAGGCATTTTGGGGCTATTAAGTGCATACTTTGTCTACTTAAAAGTTAAAGCATCTTCAGAAGGAACTGGAAAAGTAAAAGATATTGGAGATGAAATTCATCTTGGTGCCATGGTATTTATGGCTAGTGAATATAAAAGATTAGCTTTATTTTGTATAGTTTGTATCGTTGCTTTGTATTTTAGTTTGGGTTGGGAAACAGCAATTTCCTTTTTTGTGGGAGCTGCATGTTCTGGTGTTGCAGGTTTTATTGGAATGTATACTGCAACAAAAGCTAACGTTAGAACTGCTGTCGCTGCAAACGAAAAAGGAGCTTCTGAAGCTCTTAATGTTGCTTTCTTCGGTGGCTCTATTATGGGTTTAACAGTTGCATCCATGGGTCTATTTGGAGTAGGGATTTTATTTTATTATTTTGGGGGAGATATCAAAACAATTCATTCGATTGAAGGATTTGCGATGGGTGCTTCTTCAGTTGCTTTATTTTCTCGTGTAGGTGGTGGAATTTTTACTAAAAGTGCAGATGTTGGAGCTGACCTTGTAGGTAAAGTAGAAGCGGGTATACCTGAAGATGATCCAAGAAATCCCGGTGTTATTGCAGATAATGTTGGTGATAATGTAGGTGATGTTGCTGGAATGGGTTCAGATATTTTTGAATCATATTGTGGATCGATGATTGCGTCCATTGCATTAGCAGCGTCCATGACTTCTGCAACCATTACAAAATTAGGTGGAGATCAATATATGTTACAGCTTATGCCTTTAGCTCTTGCTTCACTTGGTCTCATTTGTTCTATTGTCGGGATTTTAATGGTTCGACTGTTCTCTAATAAAAGCCCTGAAATTGCGCTAAGATTTGGAACAATTGGTTCAGCCGTGGTATTTATTATTGCATCATTCTTCCTTGTTAAAAGCTTAGGTGTTTCATCAGGTGTTTGGGCAGCTGTTTTAATTGGATCTATTGGTGGTATAATTGTTGGACTAGTTACAGAATATTATACTGGAGGTGCTCCAGTTAAGAAAATCGCTAAAGGTGGAGAAACAGGCTCAGCTACTATTATGATTACTGGATTAGCCACTGGAATGCAATCAGTTGCTATACCAGTTTTCACAATTGTATGTATTATTTTTACATCAAATTATTTTGCTGGGTTATATGGTGTTGGAATTGCTGCTATCGGTATGTTAAGTACTGTTGGAATAACGATGGCAATTGATGCTTATGGACCTGTCGCTGATAATGCCGGTGGAATAGCAGAAATGGCAGAAATGGGTAAAAAGACAAGAGAAATAACAGATTCTTTAGACGAAGTTGGTAATACAACTGCGGCTATCGGGAAAGGTTTCGCGATTAGTGCAGCAGCTTTGGCTGCTCTTGCATTAATAAGTGCTTACATTGAAAAAATATCTATGAGTGACCCAACTTTTGTATTAGCTATCAATGATCCTTTAGTATTAAGTGGTATGTTTTTAGGAGGGATCTTTCCATTTCTTGTAAGTGCAATGACTATGACTGCTGTAGGAGATGCAGCTTTTGATATGATAAAAGAAATAAGAAGGCAGTTTAAAGAAATTCCTGGTTTGCTAGAAGGTAAAGCAAAACCAGATACAGCAAAATGTGTTGATATAGCCACACAAGCTGCTTTGAGAAAAATGATACTGCCTGGGTCTCTTGCTGTTCTAGCTCCAGTAATAGTAGGATTTGTTTTGGGTCCAAAAGCGCTAGGTGGAATGTTAGGTGGTGCTTTGATTTGTTGTGTTATGATGGCATTAATGATGTCAAATGCAGGTGGTGCATGGGATAATGCAAAAAAGTTTGTTGAAAAAGGTAATTATGGAGGAAAAGGTTCTGAAGTTCACAAAGCTGCAGTTGTTGGAGACACAGTTGGAGATCCGCTAAAAGACACTTCAGGACCATCAATGAATATTTTAATTAATGTAATGGCAATTGTTAGTTTAGTTATTGCCCCCTTATTGATATGATTATTCATTAATTATATTTGAAAAGTCTAAATTTCCTTTTTTGTTTTCAGTTAAATATTTGTATTTCTTATAAGTCTGAATACCATAATTAATATTTGACTCAGTCTCTGCTGCTGCATCTACTGCTAGACCTAAATCTTTGTACATTAAAGCAGTTGCAAAACCTCCTTCATAGTTTTTATCAGCAGGTGAAATTGGCCCAATTCCTTTAATTGGACAATAGGAGTTTACAGCCCAACATGATCCAGTTGAAGTTGAAATAACTTCAAATAATTTATTTAAATCTAAACCTAAGTTTTTTCCAAGATTAAAACTTTCACCAACAGCAATCATTGTTGATGCTAAGAGCATATTGTTGCATATTTTTGCACTTTGTCCTGAACCCTCTTCACCGCATAAAATAGAGTTTTTACCCATTATTTCAAATAGAAACTTCATCTCATTATATATTTGTGATTTCCCTCCAACCATAAAAGTCAAAGTTCCTTGATCAGCTCCAATCACTCCACCAGACACAGGTGCATCTAATGTCATTAAACCCTTTTCTTTAGCTTGCATTTGAACAAACCTAGATGTTTTTACGTCTATTGTTGAACAATCAACAATATATTTGCCGGGCGTTGAGTAAGTTATAATTTCTGACCAAACTTTTCCAACAGCTAAACCATCTGGTAACATAGTAATAATTATCTCCGATTCATCAATTAGATTTTTTAAATTATTAGCTATAAGAATATTATGGTTTTTTAAATTTTTGTAAGCATTATTATTAATATCATAACCAAAAATCTGGAGATTTTCTTTTGATAGATTTATTGACATTCCTTTTCCCATATTTCCTAATCCAATAAAACCAATTTTTTTCATATTAAGTTCTCCTTTTTAAAAGTAATTTTTGTAATGGATATGTTTTTAATTTCATTATTCTATTTTTGTTAAAATTTTTAGATAAAATTTCTAGATCTTGTTTTAATATTAAAAGGTAATTATACCATTCACGAGATAAAGGCGATTTCCACTTCCACAAAAGAAAATCTAAGTGTTCAAATATATTTTTAGGTATTGAAATTTTACGTATTTTTTTTTCAAAAGAAAATATTGGACTTTCAAAAAAGTCTATAATCTTAATAAGAGAATTAGGTATTTGATTTTCTAAAATAGTTTTCTCCCATTCAGCAATTTTATTTTTATTTTTTAGACAATTGTTAATTATTTGAATTAGTAATTTATCAGTATTTATTAATCCGGTTAAGTTGAACATTAAACTTTTTTTCATATTATTAAAAGGATAAGGCCCAAGAAAAATTTTATTTGGACAATAATCATTCGCATAAAAATTGTCCCAGTAAATTACCTTATTTTTATCGAAAAGGCATTTAATTTTTTTTTGATCTGTTTCAAATTTTTGGTTTACGATAAATTTTCCACAATAAAATAAATTTGAATTTCCATTCAATTCTATAATCAAATCATCAATATATGTTGAACTTTCACTAATAAGTTCATCTGCATAAATTCTTGGGACAACAAAAATTTCTCTATTTAGCTTTTTAGATAAAATTCTAACTAACTTACCGTGTGACTTACCTTCATTGTAATTTTTAAATTTGCTTAACTTAGAAAAAACGTTTGGGATATCGTCAAATAAAAGCGCAATTTCGTCAGCACCATTATTTATTAAGATTTTACATTTATCTAAAAGAGTATTTAAATCATACTTTGGTAATTTCTCTTTTTGATAAATTTCTGAAAAATTAAAATCTGCTCCTGGTGATACACCTACTATAATTTTTATTTTATTTTTTTTAGCGTTTAAACAAAAATGTGAAAATTTGTTAAGCCAAATTTTAGAATATTTTCTTCTCCAATCAAATCTGTGATTTAAATCTTCTTTAGGAGCATAAAAATAGGCATTCATATTATTTTGTTTAAGTGACAAAAGAATACTGTTTCGGTCTCTCCAATTCAATAAATTTCCATAATAGCCTTCAATATAGCCTAAATAAGTATTTGTTCTTAAATATTTCATAATGTATTATAACGTAATATTTTTTTTTGAGGAAAAAAATGAAGGTTTTAGCAATTGGCGCTCACCCTGATGATATTGAGATATTTATGTATGGATTATTATGTCTATTAAAAAAAAATAATATCGAAATATTTATGATTATAGCCACTGATGGATCTCTTGGAGGTAAAAAATATAATAATTTAATTCAATTAAGAAAAGACGAATCTATAGAGGCATTAAAAAGAATAGGTATTCCTAAATTTTTAAATTTGCCGGATAGTAGATTAGGAGATGAATATTCTCATAAAGATAAATTAAGACATGAAATTGATGAAATTTCTCCTGATTTAATTATTACGCACTATCATGAAGATTATCATTCTGATCATAGAAATTTATCTAAATTAGTAAAAGATATCTCAAGTCATAATTTTCCTGTTTTGTATTGTGATACTATGATGGGTATAAATTTTTTACCAAATTTTTATTTTGATATATCTGAATTTTTTGAGGAAAAAAAAGAAGCTATTCTTAATCACCAAAGTCAAAAGCCTGATAGATTCATAAAATTAATTGAATTAATGAATGGCTATAGATCTGCTCAGTGTAACGCAAAATTTGGATCTTTTGCAGAAGCTTATTTTTTTAATTCTTCATTTCCATTTGCCAACATAAATAATATTCTTCCACAAACTATTAAAATTAGAAAATTTGATATTGATGGTAATTATGGATTTCTTTAAACAGTATAAATATCTCCACAAATTGTAGGTTTGAACACACCAGTTGTAGAAGGAAATGTAGAGGGTAACTGATTTAATCTTCTGATTGAAAGGTAAGCTATCATTTCAGATTCAATGTAATCAGAAGATATTTGATATGAATTAAGGTCATAAAACTGAGCATCAATTGAATTTTTTAATTTATTTAAAATATATTTATTTTTATAACCACCTCCAGTTATACAAAAAGATTTGATCTTATTTGGCATTGAATTGATGGAATTTATTATTGAAATGACTGTAAGTTCAGAAAGAGTAGCCAATTTATCATTAAGGTCTAATATGTTTGTATCTATATCTAAAAGGTATTTTTTGAAATAAAGTTTATCCAAAGATTTGGGTATAGCTGATTTAAAAAAATTGTCCTCTAAAAATTTTTTAACTTCTTTATAATTTACTTTTCCGGCAAGTGACAACTCTCCATTATTATCAAATTCTTCATTAGTATATTTTTTTACAATTTCATCTAATAAACAATTTCCTGGCCCAGTATCAAATCCAAATAGGTTGATACCGTCCCAATAAGTTAAGTTTGAAATTCCACCAATATTTATAAAGCACGCAGGTAGAGGCATTAATAAGTCTTCAATAATACTTTTGTGATATATTGGAGATAGAGGTGCTCCTTGTCCATTATTTAAAATATCATTTTTACGAAAATTATTTATAATTTTTTTTCTAAATTTATTAGCAATAGTTTTTGGATTGCCTACTTGTATAGAAATTTCTTGAGGAACGTGTAGTAAAGTTTGACCATGAAATCCTATAACTTCACATAAGTTTACAAAGTTTGATGCCTCCAAAGCTCTTATGTATTCATCGGTAATAATTTGATCTAAATAATTTAAAGTTGTTTTATTAAAGTTATTTTCAGAAGTAACTCTTTTTAAAGCATCTTTAGTAGAACGTTTGTAATTTAAAAAAAAATTTTTTTTACATCTTTGGATTTTTTTTCCATCAGTTTTAATTAAGCTTAAATCTACTCCATCCATGCTAGTACCGGACATAATGCCAATTGTATTTATGTAATTAATATTTTTCTCCTTAGATAAAGTAATATTAATAAAGTTTATTTAAATTGATGACATATGTATATTTATTTAATAAGAATAATGAATTAGGGATATTTAATCTAAATGACAAATGAACTAAAAACTGAGAAACGTTACCCATATTCTAAACCAATTGATAAGCTTAAACTAAATGAAGCTATTGAATTGATGATTAAAGAACAAAAACATTCAATATCAACATTGATTGAGAATAAAAAAATATTAGATGAAGTTATTTCAAATATATCATCTAAATTATCTTGCTCCAGTGAAGGAAGACTTATTTATACTGGTGCTGGTACATCTGGAAGAATAGGTGTACAAGATGGCATTGAATTATATCCGACTTTTGGATGGCCTAAAAAAAGGTTAAATTTTTTAATTTCTGGTGGGAAAAAAGCATTATACAGTACTGTTGAAAATGCAGAAGATAATATATCTATTGCAAAAAGAATGGCAAATAAAATTAAGTTTACAAATAAGGATGTTTTAATTGCTATCTCTGCTAGCGGCAATACTCCTTTTACACTCGAGGTATTAAAGATTGCTAGCACAAAAAAAGTTCTGACCATATCATTATGTAATAATTGGAATTGTATAATGAAACAACATTCAGATTTCTCTGTTATTTTAGATACAGGAGAAGAATTAGTAGCAGGTTCTACTAGGTTAAAAGCTGGTACATCTCAAAAAGCATGTCTTAATTTGATTTCTACACTTGTCATGACTAAATTAGGAAAAGTTTCTAACGGTTTAATGGTTAATATGATCCCAACAAATAATAAATTAAAAATACGTCAAAAAAAAATCAATGAAATGAAAAAGTTATGAAAAATACTTTCTTGGTAACTGGTTCATCTGGGTTCATTGGTTATCATTTATCAAATATTCTTTTGTCAAAAGGTTTTAAGGTCATTGGTGTTGACGCATTAACAAATTATTATGATAAAAATCTTAAGCTAGCTAGAAATGCTCTACTCAAGAAAAACAAAAATTATATATTTTATGAAGAAAATTTAGAAAATAAAAATCAAATTCAGAAGGTGTTTCAAAAACATAATATTAATATAGTAATACACTTGGCAGCTCAAGCAGGGGTTAGGTATTCTATAACTAATCCTGATGAATATATAAATTCAAACATCATCGGAACTTTCAATCTTCTTGAAATTATAAAAAATTTAGAATTACAACATCTTTTGTTAGCTTCAACTTCATCAGTTTATGGCGCAAATCAAAAAATGCCATTTGAAGAAAAAGATAAAGCTGATCACCAAATTTCAACCTATGCCTCAACAAAAAAATCAATGGAATTAATTTCTCATAATTACTCTCACATTTATAAAATTCCTACCACAGTTTTTAGGTTTTTTACAGTATATGGGCCTTGGGGGAGACCTGACATGGCACTATTTAAATTCACAAAAAATATTATACAAGGAAAAGAGATTGAAATTTATAATAATGGCAATATGTCTAGAAGTTTTACGTATATAGATGACTTAATCAATAATATTTATAAATTAATATCTATTATTCCTCTTGACAGTCAACCGTTAAATATAAATGATAGTCTTTCGCCGGTTGCTCCATGGAGAGTTGTTAATATAGGTGGAAACCAAAAAATACCTCTCATGAAATTTATCAATATTCTTGAGTTAGAATTAGGCATTAATGCGAAAAAAAAATTTTTAGATTTGCAATTAGGTGATGTCATAGAAACAAGTTCTAATAATAAATTGCTCGAATACCTTACAGGTATTTCTCCAAAAACCGATATAAAAAAGGGTATTAAATTATTTGTTAATTGGTATAAAAATTATATTAATTTAACTAAATAAATAATCACATTAAGATTTATTTGCTAAAAATATTTTAAAATAGTGATAGAATAATTTATTCTTTATAAAAACTGATTTTTAAAAATTTAAATTAAAATGAAAATTATTATTACGGGTGCAAGTGGCTATGTAGGTTCGGTTTTAATACCTGAGCTTTCAAAAGCTAATCATGAATTACTTTTAGTAGGAAGAAATAATCAAAATCTAAAAAAAAAATATCCAAAATTAAATACATGTGATTACTCAGATATAATTAAATCTGCAAGAAATTTTGATATATTGATTAATTTGGCAGTTATAAATAACAATTCAAATCAAAGTCTAAAAAATTTTATAAAAGTTAACAAAAATTTTTTATTTAAATTAGTCGAATTGTCAAAATTAGCTAAAATCAAATATTTTTTTAACGTTGGATCTTTTCTTCAGCTTAATCCTAATGATTTTACTTTCTATGCTATATCAAAAAGAGAAGGTACAAAAAAAATTAATCAATCTACAGGAATAAAAATCTTAAATATTTATATGCCTTATGTATATGGAAAAAAATGGTCACAAAAACTAAAAATTTTAAATATTGTTCCATTTTATCTTTCAAAAAAAATTTTCAATTTTATTTCAGCATTTTATCCTACAGTAAATATAAATAAATTATCTAATTTTTTAAATTCTGACTTTAAAAATTATAAAGAAAAAAATTTCTATCTATATGATAAAAAAAATAAAAACGTTGTTTACATTTTTTTTTCTCAACTATTTAACATACTTTTCTCAGTAAACGTAATTCTTATATTTGGGTGGCTATTTATTTTAATTTATTTTTTAATTTCATTGGAACGTAATGGGAATCCAGTTTTTGTTCAAAAAAGGATTGGTAAAGAAAAGAAGGTCTTCAATTTACTAAAATTTAGAACTATGTCACAAGATACTAGAGAAAGAGCAACACATTTGATAAATGAAACAAAAGTTACAAAATTTGGTAAATTTCTTAGATTTTTTAAATTAGATGAGTTGCCACAAATATTTAATATCTTAAGAAATGAAATCAATTTTATTGGCCCAAGACCTTCATTGTTATCACAACAGAAATTAATTAAACAAAGAGATAATAAAAAAATACTTTCTATAAAACCAGGTCTAACAGGTTATTCTCAAATTAATCATATAGATATGAGTAATGTTAATAAGTTGGTCGATTATGATCACTACTACTTAATCAATCAATCATTAATTTTTGACTTAAAAATTATCATGAAAACATTTTTAGGAATTGGGTTTAAAGATAATGTAAATAAATAAATTTATTTATAATTTTTATATTTATAGTAAAATATCAAATGTTTGATCTTTAGTATTAAAATCTATTTTTGAATTTTTAAATATTTGATATATTTTGTTGATATTATTTTTTTCACAACAATAATTTAATTCTTCAAGTATTTTATCCAATTGATTAGTGGGGATGTTTTTTTCTTTTATTGTTAATATTCTTGGGTGTTGTGTCATTCGTGGTTTGTCACCAATAAATAATTCTTCAAATAACTTTTCTCCAGGCCTTAAACCGGTTTCAATTATTTCTATATTTTTAATGATATTACTGTTATCTTTATTTTTAAAACATGGATTAAATCCTTGTAATCTGATCATTTGTTTTGCAAGATCTAGGATTCTTATTTCTTTTCCCATATTTAGAACAAAAATATTTCCTCTTTTACTTAAAGAACTTGATTGAATTACAAGTTCTGCTGCTTCATTAAGTGTCATGAAAAATCTTTTTATACGTTTATCAGTTAAGGTAACTGGTCCTCCAGATTTAATTTGGTTTTCAAAAATTGGAATAACAGATCCAGAGGACCCTAAAACATTTCCAAATCTTACAATACTTATTATTGTATTTTTATTTATTTTTGAAGCATTTTGACAAATAAGTTCTGCAAACCTTTTTGTAACACCCATTATACTTGTTGGTCGAACTGCTTTATCACTTGAAATGAGCGTAAATGATTTAACTTTAAATTTAATGGAGAGATCGACAAGATTTTGTGTTCCAAAAATATTATTTTGAATAGCTTCAGTGACATTCATTTCTACTAGTGGAACATGTTTATATGCAGCTGCATGAAAAATTGTTTCAATTTTGAATTTTGAAAAAATTTTACTTAATTTTTTAATATCTTGAATTGAACAAATTAATGGAACTAGTTTAACTTTAAGTTTGTCAATTAATTTTTGATTTTTTAAATATTCATAAGTCTTAAACAGGGCATATTCATTATTATCAATTAAAATGATTGACTTAGCTTTATATTTAAATATCTCTTTACATAATGTGTTACCTATTGAACCTCCAGCACCAGTTATCATTACAGTTTTGTTTTTGATATTTAATTCCATTAATTTTCTATTTGGTGTGACTGGTTCTCTTCCGAGTAACGTTTCGATTCTTATAGATTTTGAACTTTCTAATATATTAGAAGAACTAATATAATTTTCAAAACTGGGAATTTCCTTTATGATTATAGGATTTTTAGTTAGTTGTTTACTTAATAAATTTTTTGTAGAGAAATTGATATCATCTGAATTAATGTAAATAATTTTTAGATTCTGCTCCTTTATTACTTTAGACATAACGGAAATAGACTTAACATAAATCCCTCCTATATTCGAGTTTATATAATCTTGATTACTATTAAAAAAACAAATTGGTTTGTACTGATACTCTTGATTAATAATATTTAGAAATTGGATTGTTTTATCATTGACACCTAATATCCCCACATTGATTTTTTGACTATACTTATTGTAAAAATATAAATTTCTTACAAATAAACGTAAGACACTAGTAGATAAGAAAATAACTAACATGAAAATAAAAGGGACTGACCTAGGAATAAATAAATTAAAAATTTGCGAATATAATAATAGAAAAAAACCTGATAAAATAGAAGATACAAAAATAACATTTAAAATTTTAGCAGAAACAAATCTAATTACATTTTTGTAAAAATTTAATTTAAAAAAAACAATTATATTGAAAACACATAAAACTGTTAAACAATTCCAAAAATCACTGTTTTTAAGGAAAGAAAAATAATCAAGTCTTAAAAACATAGCTATTGTTAAAGAAGAAAATATCAATATTAAATCGGAAATTACTTGTAGAATAACTTTTAAATTCCTACTTAACGAAAAAAAATAGCTTAAAATAAAATTTTTCATTGTTATTTTATACTATCCATTTAATTAATAATCTTCTTAATTTTAATTATTTTTCCACTATTTATAGATATTCTTTTTATTGCATCTTTCAAAGGTTCAACTTTTACTTCCATATGATAAGCATTACTATGAATTATTTTGCTCTTACTAAGAGCAATAGCTACATGTCCCTCCCAGAATAAAATACTTCCTTTTTCAATAACTTTCGTGTCATAAATATTTTTTGATGTGAAATTTACTTGATCAACTGTGTTTCTAGGCAACTTTATTTTATTTGTTTCCAAACATAATTGAACTAAGCCAGAGCAGTCAATCCCTTGAAGAGTTTTTCCACCTAGTAAGTATGGTGTACCAATAAAATCTTTTGTATAATCAAGCCAATGTTTTGCATTTACATCATCGTTTAGTTTTATATGACGTGTTGGTAAAAAACCAGTTTTTGAGTTATTATTAAGTATTATTTCTGTCCAATCTTCTAATATGTTTTTAACAAGAATTTTTGAATTCAAATAAAGTTTTAATAGGTACTTTGATTTGATATCTGGTTTTTCGTAAACAATAGTATTTTTATTTATTATAATGTGCGTGTATTTAAAATAATTCCCTAAATGTTTTTTATGTATCCAGCCGAGATAATCATCATAAATATTTCTACAGTAAAACCATTCTCCATTATTATGTATGATTTTTATTTCTTCTCCGTATAAAATTTCAGTTTCTAAATTTGAACTATGATCATTTTTTTTTCGCATAGAAGCAAAAGATGTAACAATCCTTTTTTTCATTTAACTTACACCAGTTTTTTTCAACCATGATTTTACATCAAAATTTGGACATGTCTTTTTAGTATTACTAAAACTTGAGTGACCTAATATTTCTGCGTCAGGATATTTTTTTTTCCATTTTATAATTAATTTTTTAAGAGATAAAAATTGATTTTTAGTAAATTTGTCTTTGCCAATCAAACAAATCCCAAGACTATTGTCATTATTACCATAAACATGTGCCCCTATCCAAAACTCTGGTCTTCCATGTTCTATAACTCCATTTCTTTTAATAACTCTGTGATATCCAATACCATCCCATCCAAAACTTAAATGTAGTTTGTGTATGTCAAAAGCATTACGTAATTTAAATTTATCATCTGAACAATGAATAACAATATATTTTACTTGCATAATTAGATTATCTTTCATAAGGATCATCTAATCTAATTATGTCATCTTCTCCAAAATAAGTACCTAATTGTATTTCAATAATAATTAATTCTTTACTAGATTTATTATTAATTCGATGAATTGCTTTGCGAGGAATATCAATTGAGTTTCCTTTTTTCAATTTATATTCTTTTTTGTTCAGTGTTATGGTTGCGGTTCCTTCTAGAACAAACCAATGCTCACTTCTAAATTTATGAAACTGTAAAGAAATACTACTTTTAGGTGAAATAGTAAGCTTTTTAATTTTATAAAAACTAGTTTCAAGAATATTTTCAAATTTACCCCACGGTCTTAATTCAAAGTTATTTTCAAGGGCTTCAAAAATTTTATTTTTTATTAATTTTTCAACAACAGTCTTTACTTTTGAAGTTTTATTTCTTTTTGATATTAATAGTGCATCATTTGTATCAACTATAATTGTATCTTTAATTCCAACAGTTGAAATTACACGTCCACTAGATTTTATAAAATTATTTTGTGAATCTATTTGAATAATCTTATTATTCGAATAATTTTTAACTAATTGATTTGATAAGGTGTCCCAATCTCCTAAATCACTCCAATCAACTTTAAGAGGAGCACAAAAAACATTGTTCGCTTTCTCAATCACAGAATAATCAATAGATGCTGAAGGAATTTGTTTGAAGTCTTTTGATTTAAAATAAATATTCTTTTTATCTTTTGAGTATCTCATTTTTTCTATCGCAATATCACAATATTTAGAAATATTTGGTACAAATTTATTTATAGATTTAATGATAGTTTTAGATTTACACATAAAAATACCTGCATTCCAGAGATAGCCTTTTTTAATAAATTGTTCAGCTGTTTTGCTATTTGGTTTTTCTTTAAAATTGGATACTTTTTTTAAAAAAATTTGATTATTATTTGAGTCTGATGAAACATCAATATAACCATATCCTGTATGAGGTGATTTAGGTTCAACTCCAAAAACTATTAATTGATCATACTTTTTTTCTTTGTAAGACTTGGTGACTATTTTTGAAAATAGTTGTTCTTCCTGAATAAAATGATCTGAAGGCATTATTAAAAGCTCATCGTTGGGTTTTGATAATTTTGCAGATAGGTAAATTGCAGCAGTTGTATTTTTTGACGAGGGCTCATTAATGCACATGGCATTGACCGAACATTTTTTTAAAGAATTGGCAACATAAAATCTATATTCTTCATTAGTAACAATAATTGGTTGGATACAATTTTTTAAAAATTTTATTCTTGATAATGTTAATTCAAATAAAGTTTTGTTATTTAATAAACTAATAAATTGCTTTGGAAGTTTTTTTCTGCTTTCAGGCCACAATCTCTGACCACTTCCACCACAAAGGATAATTGGTTTAATAGACATAACTACTCCTCTACTTTTTCTATTTCCCAGAATACATTAAATGGTGGTCTAAAAATTTTAATATTTAAATTTTTAATTGTGAGAAAGTTTTCAAATTTAATTGGAGAGCTATTTTTTCTAAGTTTAATTTTTTGAGTATTAAAGGGTAATTCATAATGAATAGCACCATTTCTACTCACAAAATTTTCTAAACTATTGAGCATACCATTATCATCAAAAAGTTGAGTTAATGTTTCAATAGAATTTATTGTGTTAAAAATCCCAGCGCACCCACACGCATTCTCTTTTTCTTGAACGTCATGTGGCGCTGAATCTGTACCCAAAAAAAATTTTTGATTTTCATTAAAGGCTGCCGTTAGGAGTGCTTTTCTATCCTCTTCTTTTTTTAATATAGGAAGACAATAATAGTGAGGTTTAATTTTATGTTCTAACATATCTGTTCTATTTAAAATTAAATGATGTGGAGTAATCGATGCTTTTAAATTACTTGATGACTCATTTACAAAATTTACAGCAAACTTTGTAGTAATATGTTCTAAAGTAATTTTAAGATTTGGGAAGTTTTTGCATATAGGTGTTAAGTGATCTTCTATAAACACTTTTTCTCTATTAAAAACATCTATTTCTTTTTTGTTAACTTCACCGTGTATCAATAAAGGAATTTTATACTCACTCATTTTTTCAAAAATTTTAAACATATTTGATATTTTACTTACACCTTTTGAAGAATTGGTAGTTGCGCCCAGTGGATATAATTTTGCTGCAAAAATAATTTTTTCTTTAAAAGCATTAACTAATTCATTAATAGACATTTCATCGTTTAAATAAAAAGTAATTAATGGGTTAAAAAAAGGGTTATTAGTTGAGTATTTTAAAATTTTCTTTTTATATAATGAAGCTATTTTAGAATTTGTTATAGGTTCAATAAGATTTGGCATTACAATAGCTCTGTTAAAAACTTTACTTGTTTCAGGTACTAATTTTTCGAGTAAAGGACTTTCTCTAAAATGTACATGCCAATCATCTGGTTTTAAAATTTCTAAAGAATTCATAACATTTGAATTTTGATTTTGACAATTTTATAGTATTCTATTTTTATTAATTGTTAAACAAATTTAAAAATGAAATTATCTATAATATCAACAAGCCAACAAAAAAACTCTCAATCAAAAAGAGTATCTAAAATTTTTAAAAATCTAATTTTAGATATTGATGATAAGATTGAATGTTTTAATTTAGATATGTTTGAAAACAAAATACCATTGTGGACATCTGAAAAAAATGAAGATTTGAGTTTTTGGAAAGATCGCTTAGATAAAATTTCATCTAATTTGAATTCATCAGATGGTTTTATATTTGTTGTGCCAGAATATGGTGGGATGGCTTCTCCAAGTGCAAAAAACTTCTTCATAATTTTTAATAGTGGTGAATTATTTCACAAACCTGGCCTCATTGTATCAATTAGTAGTGGTAATGGTGGTGCTTATCCAATTTCTGAATTAAGATCAAGTTCTTATAAAAACACTCATGTTTTATGGATACCCGAGAATATAATTATAAGGAATGTAAATCAATTTTTACCTGGAAAACATGGAGACCTTATACCTGGATGGATGGATGATAGAATAAAATACTCTCTAAAATTATTAATTAAATATTCTGAATATTTAAAGCCAATTCAAAAATATATTAATAGAAAGGATTTTGCTAATGGCATGTAAAATTACAACTGAAGAGGTTTTGTTACAACTGAATTCGTGGTCAATTGAAAATAGCAAAAGAGATGCCATAACTAAAGAGTTTAAATTTTCAAATTTTAAAAGAGCTTTTTCATTTATGACATCTATAGCTCTGAAAGCAGAAGAAATTGGGCATCATCCTGAATGGTTCAACGTGTATAATAAAGTTGTAATTACTTTAACTACTCACGATGTGCAAGGTTTGAGTGATAAAGATATAATATTAGGTCAATTCATAGATAATGAATATGAAAAATAGTGAGTTAGAAACAAACAAATTGCTTTGGAAACCCAATTCTGAAAAAATTAAAAAAACTTCTATTAATAAATTTATTCAACATATAAATTCAATTTATAAAATTAAAATTGAAAACTTTACATCTTTACATAAGTGGTCTGTTGAAAATAGAAGTGATTTTTGGAATGAAATTTGGGATTTTTATAAAATCATAGGCGATAAAGGAAATAAACCCTATCTTGACCCAGAAAATAATTTGCCAGGTACAAAATTTTTTCCCAGAGGTAAGTTAAATTATGCTGAAAATATGCTTAAGAAAAATAATAATGATCCAGCTATTATCTTTTGGTCAGAAGATAAAATTAAAAATAGAATTAGTTGGATTGAATTAAGAAATCAAGTATCAGCTGTAGCAAATTATTTGAAGAAAAAAGGTGTTAAAGTTGGAGATCGTGTTGCGGCTTATCTACCAAATATGCCCGAAACTATTATAGTTATGTTAGCAACAGCATCTATAGGCGCTATTTTTTCATCAGCATCTCCTGATTTTGGAGTAGAGGGTGTCTTGGATAGGTTTGGACAAATAGAACCAAAAATTTTAGTAACAACAGATGGATATAATTTTAATGGGAGAGAGATTAATATTGTTGAAAAAGTAAATGATGTTGTTCAATCTATACAAAGTTTAGAAGAGACTGTTTTAGTTCCTTTAATAAATTCAAATGAAATCAGTAATATTAAAAATTCTATACTTTATAAGGATTTGCTTAAAGAATATGAGTCAAAAATATTAGAATTTGAAAAGTTGCCACTTAATCACCCACTTTATATTATGTTTTCTAGCGGAACGACAGGCAAACCAAAATGCATCGTTCATTCTGCAGGAGGAGTTTTATTAAAGCATCTGGTTGAGGTTGGTCTTCATTCAAATGCGATGGATAATAAAAGATTTTTTTATTTTACAACTTGTGGTTGGATGATGTGGAATTGGTTAGTTTCTTCTTTAATGCTAAATTCTACAGTATGTTTATATGACGGATCACCATTTTATCCAAACTCTGATATATTATGGGAATATGCTGAGAAAGAAAAATTTAGTTTTTTTGGAACATCTGCAAAATATATTGATGCATTGTCAAAATTTAAGAATAAAATATGTGAAAAATTTTTGCTAGAAAATTTAGAAGCAATTGGTTCCACCGGCTCTCCTTTAGTTCATGAATCTTTTGATTATGTATATAATAATATTAAAAAAGATGTTCATCTAGCTAGTATCTCGGGTGGCACTGATATAGTTGGATGTTTTGTTGGAGGCAATCCAATTTCATCTGTTTACAGGGGTGAAATACAAGGACCAATTTTAGGTATGGATGTCCATGTTTTTGATGAAGATGGAAATTCTATAGTTAAAAGACAAGGAGAATTAGTTTGCATTAAAAGTTTTCCAACTATGCCAATTAAATTTTGGAAAGATAATGGGGAAAAATATCATCAAGCATATTTTAATAAATATGACAATATCTGGAATCATGGAGATTATATTCTTAAGACTGAAAATAATGGTTTTATAATTT
This sequence comes from uncultured SAR116 cluster alpha proteobacterium, assembly GCA_902590245.1. Lineage (GTDB taxonomy): Bacteria > Pseudomonadota > Alphaproteobacteria > Puniceispirillales > Marisalimonadaceae > TMED54. The sequence goes on from CACIWG010000005.1 coordinate 65,715, forward strand.
ATGGGAGATCAGATGCAACTTTAAATCCAGGTGGTGTTCGAATAGGTACAGCAGAAATCTATAGGCAAGTTGAAAAAATTGATGATGTTTTAGAAAGTTTGGTTATTGGTCAAATTTGGAAAAATGATACAAGATTAATCTTATTCGTTGTTTTAAAGGAAAACTTAATTTTAAATAGTAATTTGATAAAAACTATAAAAAATCAATTGAGAAAAGGAGCGTCACCTAGACATGTGCCGTCAATGATTATTCAAACTCCTGAAATACCAAAAACAAAATCTGGAAAAATTGTTGAGTTAGCTGTAAGGGATTTAGTAAATGGCAAAGAAATTAAAAATATATCTGCTTTAGCTAATCCTGAAAGCTTAGATTTTTATAAAAATTTGAAAATCTAATTATGCGTTTGCAAGATTCGTTTTAGGATTGTAATTAAAGGATTTTTCTTTAATAAATATATGAAATAAAAATGCTACAATTCCGAGAATAACACTTATCCACCAAGCATTGTCATAACTTCCATAAAGATCAAATATTTTTCCACCAGACCAAGCTCCAAATAAACCTCCTATTTGGTGGGAAATAAAAACAATTCCTCCAAGAGTTGCCAAGTATTTAGGGCCCATAAATGTAAAAACTACACCATTAGTTAAAGGTACGGTTGCTAACCATAATAGGCCTATAGATGCTCCAAATAGTAAAGCTAATATAGGCGATGGAGGTAGTATAATAAATAAAGTGATAACTATTGCCCTACCTAAATAAATGTATGCTAGAGAGTTTTTCTTTAAAACTCGATCACCTAGCCAGCCAAAAAACAACGTCCCAATAATATTGAATAAACCTATAATTGCAAGTGACCAACCCGCTATATCAATCGAAAGACCTTTAGAAATTAAATCATTTGGAAGATGAAGGCCTATAAAAGTCACATGAAAACCACATGTAAAAAAACCTAAAATCAGCAATATGTAGTTTCTATTGGAAAAAGAGAATTTTATTACATCTTGAAAATCAAATGTTAAATCTTGAGTTTCTTTTTCTTTAACAGTGGTATTTGTTTTGAGTAAAGGTATGAGGACGAACAAAGATGCTGTGATTAACGAAAGAAAGATAATGGTGGTTTGCCATCCAAAAGTTTTGATTGAAAATAAGGTGGGTGCAATAAATATAAATTGACCAAAAGAAGCAGACGCAGCAGAAATGCCCATTGCCATTGATTTTTTTTCGGGAGGCGCTGTTTTACCAATAATCGCAACAATTGTTGACATTCCTCCAGCACCTAGGCCTATACCAGTCATAAAACCAAAGTTAAATATTATAAAATCGCTAGATGGGTTACTTAAAATATAAACACCTAAAGCGTAACAAAATATACCAAAAGCTAATGCTTTCTGAGGACCAAACCGATCAATGATCATTCCAAGTAAGAAGGCACTTATACCCCATATTATAGCTTGAATACTCATTCCTAAAGAAAATGGTTCTGCTCCAGAATTGTTAAAAAGGCTTATTGGTTCTAAAAATAATCCGAAACAATTTCTAACTCCCATTATTACACACACAATAATTGAGCATATAATCAATGTTAACTTCCAATTTATTTCATTTTGTTTCATTTTAATCACGTCCTCTATATGGGCTAAAGTTTAATTCAGGAACTAAACAGCCTTTCGGTATATTTTTTGTTTGCCAAAAAATATCAATTGGTATTCCTCCACGAGGGTACCATATACCTGCTATTCTTAACCAATTTGGTTTTAATAAGTTATTTAGATCTTTCCCGATTGAAATAGTGCAGTCCTCATGAAAAGCGCCATGATTTCTATATCCAGTCAAATATAATTTTAATGATTTACTTTCTACAATGAATTTATTTGGAATATAGTCAATAATTATTTTTGCAAAATCAGGTTGAGAAGTAACAGGGCAAATTGATGTAAATTCTGGGCATGTGAATCGAATGCAATATTTAGTATTTAAATGTGGGTTGGGATGCTTATCTAAAATAATATTATCAGGATTTGATAATAGATCATTTTGTTTTCCTAAATATTTAAATTTTTTTTTGTTATATTTCATATTATATAAAAAGGCTTGATATGTTATCTTCTAAATTTTTGTATATCTCTTTTTTCCAAGATTTAATATCATTACAATTATTTGCGCAAATTGGAAAGCATAAACCTCTTGATGAATTAATAATACCCGAATTAAATTTGTTTTTATTTTTTTCATCTGGAAGTAGTCCAAGTTTAGCATCATCTATAGACCCTCCTTGTTTACCATATCCAGGTATTAAAAAAGGAGCATGAAGAAGTTTTTTTCTAATAAGTTTTAGTTCTGTCGGGTATGTGGCTCCAGTTACTATTCCGATGGAAGATAAATTATTCTTTCCAACATTTTTATTAATTATAGGATTTAATTTATCTATTAAAATTTCATATATTTTTTTATTTCCTATGGTTATTTGTTCTTGTAAATCTTTAGCACCAGGGTTGCTTGTATGTACTAAAATAAATAATCCAAATTTTGGAATATATTTTTCAAAAGCATATAAAGTTTCAATTCCTAGCCAAGGATTTATTGTAATAGCATCACATGGATAAGGTGATGATTTAGAAAAAAAAGCATTTGCGTAGCCATTATTTGTCGAGCCAATATCACCTCTTTTACAATCAATAATACAAATGATATTTTTTCCCTTTATTAAATGACACAACCTTGAAAGTAATTTAAAACCCTCCGGGCCTAGTTGCTCAAAAAAAGCAATTTGTAATTTTATTACAGGCACTAAATCAGCTATAGTTTCGATTAGTTTTATACAGAAATTTTCTACTATTTTAATATTATTTTTAGAGTAAATAGTATGAGTAATCTTAATTTTCTTTTGAAATACTTTAGGTATTAAATCTAAATGAGGATCTATCCCTAAACATAAGAAATTTTCTTTTCTTCGGATAGTTTCAAATAACCTATCGCCAAAATGGTTTCTATTTATACTAGGCAATCTATTTATTTATTTTTTGTTAAATTCATTCATTTGATCTTGAGAAGCTTCTTTCTGAAATTTATCTTTCCAATTGTCATAGGACATTCCATAAACTTTTTCTCTTGAAGTTTCGTAATCAATTTCAAGACCTTCGTCTTTAGCCGCTTCAGAATACCATTTTGAAAGACAGTTTCTACAAAATCCAGACAGATTCATTAAGTCAATATTTTGTACATCTGTTCTATTTTGCAAATGAATTATTAATTTTTCAAAAACTTTCGATTGTATGTTTATTAGTTTTTGATCTGAAGTAGTTTTGTATTTCATAACTTTCCTATTATTTTGGTTTAATGTATTGTAATATCATACTAACAATTTTTAGATCAACATTAAAAAACTATTATGAAATTTAAAAATTCTACAAATTCTGATCGTTTTTTTCAAATTCGTAATGCAAGAAATACTGAAATTGCTGAGGACTACACAGAAATGATTGCAGAGTTAATCAATGAAAATGGAGAAGCAAGAGTAGTTGATCTGGCTAAAAATTTTGGTGTTACAAGCCCAACAGTTAATAGTGTTATTAGAAGATTAGTAAGAGATGGTTATGTTGAAAGTAAACCTTACAGGTCAATTTTTTTAACAGAAAAAGGTAAAGCACTTGCTAAGTATTGTAAAAAAAGACATGATATTGTTTACAACTTTCTTATCTCTATCGGTGTTGACATTGAAACCGCCAAAATGGATGCCGAAGGTATTGAGCATCACGTAAGCGCAGAAACTTTAAATATTTTTGAAAATTATAGTAAATTAAATAAAGATTAATTACTTTATGTTTGCTCTAATAATATAATAACTTCTCACAGAATTTTCTGTTTCTTTGAAAATTGTTTTACCTAAAGTTTCAAATTTATCAAAATATTTTATATATTGTCTATCTATACCATCTAAATTACTTATTATAAGGACAATGTCATTCTTTTTTAAAGAATGATTTTTAAAGTTATAATTATATTCGTAATGATTTATTGGATTTTTTCTTGAGGTAAAATAGTATCTTTTAATTTCTTTGTTTTCAAAAAGTTTAAGTTGATAAGAAAATTTTGTTATTTCATTTCGCCTTGAAAATATTAAAGCACTTGGTTTTTCAGAATCTAAATATAATTTAATTGTTTTACTTTGCTCAGAATAGCCTTTTAGCTTTCTTAATGGATCACTTTTTAAATCAATAGGGTTTAAGTTCCCAGTAATAAATATTTTTATTAAAAGGACGAATATTCCAATATTTATAATTAAATTTAATTTAATTCCTACCAAAATAATTTTGTTTTTTTGGTTATACATAAAACTCCCAATTAAAATTATTATCCCAGGAAATGCTGTTGCAGCCCAGTTAGCATTAGACGTTTTTAGAAAAGCTTGAATTATAATTAAAATTAAAATGGGTAATGAAAAACAAATTAATAAAAACTCATTCTTATTATGTGATTTAAATTTTGTTATCTTGAATAGATAGGCAATTAAAATGAATGGACCACAAATTACTAATTGTGAACCAATAAATTTCATTGGTTCTAAATAATTTAAAGAGACTGTATCTAAATTAGCATTGTATGCTGTATGACTAAAAGTAGAGAGATCATTCACATAATTCCAATAGAGATTTGGGGCACACACAAGTAAAAAAACACAAATTGTTAGAATAAATTTAAATACATTCTTTTTAAATCTTTCATTTAAGATGATTAAACAAATTAAAATTATAATAAAATATAAAGCGGCATATTTTGTTAAGAAAGCTAATCCGATCGATATTCCAAGTAAAATTGGCCAAATAATTTTATTACTTTCTAGTGTTTTAAGAAGAGTGAATAAACTTAAACACCAAAATAGTAATAAAGGTGTATCAGTTGATATAATAAGACTTCCAAAACTAGTTAAAGGCAATGTTGCCCATATTAATGTAATAAAGTTTGCGACTTTAACATTATAAACACTTTTGGAAATAAGCCATATCACAACTGCTATCAAAAGATGAATAATAGGGGATGAAAGTCTTATAGACCATTCTGCAATTCCAAAAAAATAAGTTGTAGAAGCTATTAACCAAGCAATAAAAGGTGGTTTAGAGAAATACCCAAAATCCAAATTATTTGACCAATCCCAATATTGTGCTTCATCAACTGAAAGACTTAGTGGAGAATAAAAAATAGATAATACTTTGATTACAAATACAGTAAGTAACAACAAAAATGTCTTTTGAACGTTTAATTCAAAAATATTTTTTTTTCTAAAATAAATCAAAATTATTCAACATCTTTAATTAATATGAAGTTATTGATTTTTAAATTAACGTAATTACTTCATAATAGTATTAACAATTAAAGGTCTGATTTTGAGTGAAGTAGATGAAATAATCAAGGATTTTGAGTTTTTGGACTCTTGGGAAGATAAATATCAAATGATAATTGACATGGGTAAATCTCTCCCAGAATTAGATGATATGTACATGAATGACAATTATAGATTAAAAGGATGTCAATCCACGGTTTATTTTGTTTCTAAGCTAAATAAAGATAAAACTCTTTCATTTAAAGCAAACAGCGATGCTTTCATTGTTAAAGGTTTAATAGTTTTAATATTAAAAGTTTTTAATAATAAGAGTCCATCAGATATATTGACTACAGATCTTGATTTTTTAAAAACAATTGGTTTAGATCAACACTTATCTGTAACTAGAAAAAATGGACTATCTTCAATGATAGATAGAATAAAATTAGAAGCTAAAAAAAATAATTAATTGAGGTAATAATTTGTTAGGAAGAATCCTAAATATTACAAGTTTACAAAATCCTATTATCAAAGATCTAACTAAAATTATACGCGGTAATAATAAAAATGAAATAAAATCATTTATTTGCGAAGGTAATTTTTTTTTAAAATCGGCATTTGAAAATAATTGGGAAATACAAACACTAGTGATAAATTCTAATATTAGTTACAGCACAGAAATAACTAAAATTATTAATGATTGTATATTGAAAAATGTTAAAGTTATTAGTGTAGATAAGAAAATACTATCAAAATTATCTAATAATAATAACGCGCAAAATATTATATTTAAGGTAAAAAAAAAGAAATTTTTATTTAGTGATTTAAATATTAATGATGTGCATGTTGCTATTGACGGCATTACAGATCCTGGGAATTTGGGAACTATTTTAAGAACAATAAACGCTTTTGGAGTTAATAATCTTATCTTAGTAGGTGATACAGTTAATCAATTTAAAAAGGAAGCTGTTAGATCTAGCATGGCATCATTATTTAATCTCAAAATAATTAATACGAATTTTATCAATTTTAAAAATTGGGTTAATAAAAATTCGATCAGATTATATGGAACTGATCTGAGAAGTGAAAATAACTATTTAAATGAGAATTGGATATTTCCTTTATGTTTAATTTTAGGTAATGAAAAAAATGGAATAAGTGAAGAAATAAAAAGCCTTTGCAATAAACTTATTTTTATTAAAACCAAAAATAATGAAAGTTTAAATTTATCAGTCTCAAATGGAATAATTTTGAGTGAAATATTTAGGAAATATCCTAAATAATTTTTAAAGTCTTTTAAATATTTGCTTTCCTAACTCAACACCATATTGATCAAAGGAATTTATGTCAAAAAAAGAACCTTCAAATAGCGTTTTATATTCATAAATGCAAAGCAATTGTCCAAGTGTATATTCGTTTAATTTATTGAACATAAAAAGGTCAACAGGTCTATTTCCTTTAACATGTTGGTGAACATTTTCAATGCTTTTATCAGATCCATTTTTAAAAGCAAAGTACTGGGATATAGCAAAATTTTGTAAATCTTTTGAATTTTTTTTGTCATAATCATTAAAAATACAAAATTCAGAATTTAAGTTATCAGAAAAACAAATTAAATCCGCAGTAAAAGATAAGGTTGACTGGTGTAAGGCTTGAAAAAAACTATGCTGTGCATCTGTCCCAACTTCACCAAATATGAATGAACAAGGTGAATATGAAATATTTTCATTAAAAGAATTGACAGATTTTCCATTACTTTCCATAACAAGTTGCTGCAAGTAAGAAGGTAATAAAGAAAGTTGGTCTGAATATGGAATTACAATATGATTGTAAATAGAATGGTATTTACGAAAATAAAAGCTTTTAAGAGCTAAAATATATGGTAGAGATTTTTCAAAATTTTTAACTATAAGGTCATCAATACTTTTACCACCATTAAGAAAATTGGTAAAAAATTCTTTACCAAATATAATAGCATTAACTAAGTTTGAAGAAGACCATATAGAAAAACGACCACCAATTGATGTGTCTAATTTAATAATATTTGAAGATGATAACCCATATTTAATGGCCTTTTCAGGAAAAGAGGTAATAAAAAATAAATTATTATAAAATAATTCTTCAGATCTAGACTTTAAAAACCAAGCCCGTATTTTTTTTAAATTTTCTTGAGTTTCGTAAGTACTAAAAGACTTGGAAACACAAATAATAAGTGTGTTAGTAGGATTTAATTTAATAATTTTTTTATTTAAAGATAAAGGGTCTAAATTAGATATAAAATGAACATTTGGGCCATTTGATAAATGTGAAAAAGAATTATAAATTAATTTAGGACCAAGGTTAGATCCACCAGAGCCAAGATGAATTATATCAGTTATATTTGAATACTTAGAAGAATTTATATAATCAGCAGTTTTAAACATGGTATCTAAATCATTAAAAATATTTGGATATTTAGATGACATATCTTTGTCACCATAAAATCTTGGGACAAAGTGAAGTGCTGATTTGTTTTCAGTAAAATTTATTTTAGAGTTGTTAAATAAAGCAGTAACAAACGTATTAGCTTTAGAAAAAAGGGATAATTTATCATCATTATTAAAATTTTCATTAGATAAATGTGAAAAAGAATAAAAATTTAATCTATCTAAGGATTGTACTAAATCAGGTTTTAGTTTTAAATTATTCATAAAATGTTTGATATATCTATTATAATACCAGTTTATAAGGCGAAATATACAATTAAAAAAACTTTAGAATCAATTAATAATCAAAAGTTCAAAAATAAGATACCAAAAATAGAATTAATTTTGTCAATTGATGATAATAAAAATTATGAGAAATATAGAAGTATATTAAATAATAAAATAATAAATACTAAAATTGTAAGTACAAATAGAATTGGAAGCGGTCCAGGGAATACAAGAAATATAGGATTTAAAAAAGCAATAGGAAAGTACGTATGTTTTTTGGATGCTGATGACGAATATTCAGAGAATTATTTATGTGAAATGTTGCAGGAAATAGAAAGAGAAAGGTTGCTAATAGCAATTACGAAAATTTTCAATAGAGACAAATTAATAAAGGAATATACAAGTGAAAAAAAATATATGGATATTAAAGAACTAATAAAATATCCATGTAGTTTTCATCCCTTCATGCAGAGAAGTAAATTTAAGGAATATAAACACCTTCCAAGTCAAGACATATATAATCTAACAGAACATTTATCAGAAAAAAAAATTAAAATTATTAAAAATGCTTATTACAAATTAAATCTAAGAAAAAATAGTCTGACTATGAAACCGGGATTTGAACATAAAATTAAACTCGCATATAAAAAATATTTAATAAAAGGAATAAAAGAAAGGAACAAAAAAATATCAAGGCATTTTGCAGAAAGACTAATATTAAATAAAAATTTTGAGGAATGGAAAAAATTAAATAACAGTAAAAAAAGTTATTATGAATATTTAGGAGATATTAATGGAGAATGAAAAAATTTATGTATTTGATGCTTATGGAACATTATTTGATGTGGATCATGCATGTAAAGAAATGGCGATCCAATTAGGTGATAATTGGGATGAACTATCAAGTATATGGCGACAAAAACAATTAGAATATAGTTGGTTATATAATTCAATGAGTAAATATGTTTCATTCTGGAAAATCACAAAATATAGTCTTGAATATGCCATGAATTCATTGTCAATTAACTCAGTCAAAATAAAAAATGAATTACTTGATCTTTATTTTAAAATAGGTGCTTTTGAAGAAGTTGAAGAAGTCTTAAAAAAGATAAAAAAAAATAAAATAAAAACAGCAATATTATCTAATGGCAGTTATGATATGTTAAATTCAGCAATTAAAAATTCAAAGTTTGATGAATTAATTAGCGAAATCATATCTGTAGATGAATGTAAAAAATTTAAGCCTCACAGAGATGTTTATCAGTTAGTGATAGATAAATTCAATATAAATAAAAAAAATTGTATTTTTTTTTCAAGCAATTGTTGGGACATTCATGGAGCATCAAATTTTGGTTTTCAAACTGTATGGGTAAATAGAAAAAATAACATTGATGAATTTTTACCAGGAAAAGTAGATTATCAAGTAAAAAGTTTAGAGGATTATATTACTAAAGAGTAGAATTCATTCCACCATCTATTGAAATTATAGAGCCAGTCATATAACTATTATCAGGATCTACCAGCATTTTTAAAGTAGGTAATAATTCATTACAAGATGCAAATCTATTTAAAGGTATTTTAGATTTTAATTTAAAAGATTTATTACTTTCGAGAAATGATCTATTTAAATCAGTAATGATATATCCAGGACAAATCGCATTTACTAGAATATTATATTTGGCTAATTCAATTGATTGAGATTTGGTCATTTGAATTAAAGCGGCTTTTGATATTGAATAGGCACCTACAAACTTTAAAGGATTTAAACCAAGAATAGAGGAAATATTAATAATACGACCAATTTTATTTAGCATCATTTTTGGAATAATTGTATTACTAATATTTAAAGCAGAAACTAAATTAATATTCATAATTTGATTAAACTCATCTTTAGATACTTCATGTAGAAGTTTAGATTGAGCAATGCCTGCATTGTTAATTAAGCAATAAACATTTATATAGGACAACTTTTCCTTAACAAGATTAAAGTCAGTAATATCAATTGGTAAAATTTCATGATTTAAATTTTGATTTGGAAGAGAGTTAAATGTTTTAATCAATTGATCTTTGTTTCTTGCAATACCAATTATCCTATAGCCTTCACCTGCAAGAAAGTTGGAAAAAGATGCTCCAATACCTTTTGATGCACCTGTAATTAAAATTGTTTTAATATCCATAATTTAAATATATATATGAAATTAATGACAAAAAATAATATTAATTTAAAAAAATGGTTACAAGAAAAATTACCTAATCTAGGTAACCTAAATAAAATAGAAAAATTTGATGTAGGCCAATCAAATCCAACTTATTTATTACATTGTGAAAATAGAAAAATAGTACTTAGGTCAAAGCCTAAGGGTAATTTATTAAGAGGAGCTCATAGAATAGATAGAGAATACAAAGTAATGAATGCTCTTAAAGAAACTAAAATACCGGTTCCAAATATGATTACTTATTGTGAAGAGAATAAGATTATTGGTTCGGAGTTTTTTTTAATGGATTTTATTAATGGTATAAAAGAAAGAAAACCAATCTTAGAAAATTACAGTAAAGATGAGAAGAATAAAATTTACAAAAAAAAATCAGAAGTATTAATAAATTTAGCTAGGCTAGATCTGAAAAAGTGTAAATTGGAAGATTATGGTAAAAAATCAGATTATTTATTTCGACAAATTGATTTGTGGATAAAACAATACAGAGCATCTGAAACTAAAAAAATAGAAGCAATGGAATTTTTAATTGAAAATTTAGGATCAAACATTCCAAAAATATATGAAAAATTTAATCCTGTTTTAACCCATGGCGATTTTAGAATAGATAATATGATTTTTTCAAAGAATTTAGACATAGCATCTTTATTAGATTGGGAGTTATCAACATTAGCACCACCATTTATAGATTTATCATATTGGTGTTTAATGCTTAGATTTGAAACATATTGGCCAATTCCAGGTTTAGGTCAAATCAGAAATAATAATATTACAGAAGGAATACCAAAGGAAAAAGAGTTATTACAACGTTATGCTGATGCATTAGGATATGATATCGGAAAGAGCTGGAATTTTCTTTTAGCTTTTAACTGCTTTAGATTTGCTGGAATTTTACAAGGAGTATTTAAAAGATCTAAAGATGGAAACAATGCAGGGAAAGACGCAAACAAAGTTGGGTTGTTAACTGAGCCTGTATCAAAAATGGGTGAACATTTTTTAAAATTATATATTTAAAAACCTATTAGGGTTTATCATTAGCAAAGATCCAAAAATTAAAACTATTCCAGAAATTATCATTGAAAAAAAGAATGAACCAAAATAATCAGTTAAAAGTCCACTAAGATAAGGTCCTATCATTTGTCCAATACTGAAAGAAAATGTTAAAACTGCAGTCGAAACTATAAATGATCCAGAGAACCTTTTCTGACCCTCTAAAAGACACATTGAAGTTATAGGTACAAAGGATAAACCAAATAATATACAGGAAATAAAAATTCCAAATTCATTATTAATTAATACAGAAAACAAAACTCCTAATCCCAATATTAAATTCGCTAAAAAAAGTCCAATATCATTACCAATTTTACTACCAAACCAATTCCAAAAAAAAACTGAAGGAATTCCTGTAACTCCTACTACAAACCATACGTAGGGCTCAGTTTTTTCTAAGCCTGGTGTCAATCTTGACATTGTTGATATAAAGGTAGCAAATGCAACATATCCAAACCCATATAATCCATAACTAATAGTAATTAAAGAAAATCCTAAATTTGTTTTATTTTTTGATTTTAAATTATATTTAATTTCTGCTTTTTGAATTGGTGTAAATTTAATAATTTGAAATGATAGCATTATAGCTAAAATACCAATAGAGAACCACAGTTCATCCCATGTAAAATTTAAAAAACCTAGATAAGATACGACAATAGCTGACAGTGCCATGCCCAGTCCAACTCCAGAAAAATGAGCAGTTCCCAGAAATGATTTACCTTTTTTTTGAATATGTGAAACTATTAAAGATGTTCCTAAAATTAATACAAACGCACTAAAAACTCCATGAATGAAACGTATAAGTATAAATACTTCAAAAGTATTCGTTAGGCCCATAGCAAAAAGAGATATGATAGAGATAAAAATTGAGTAAATAAATATTGATCGAATATTTTTTGGAAATTTTGGGAAAATAGGAATTAACGAACCCAATAAATAACCTAAATAATTTGAAGAGGCTATTAAGCCTGCTTCTGTTGTGGTTAAGTTTAATTCAGAAATCATATAAGGTAAAATAGGTGTGTAAGAAAATCTCCCTATTCCAACAGCAATTGTAAGTGCTGCAATGCCAGTAAGAATTAAAATAGCAACATTATTTGTCTTATTCATTAATTTAGATTATCTTAAATGTGTAAATAAGCATCTAACAATTTTATTTTTTTAATATGGAATTTATAGAAACAAAAAAAATTACAAATAATATTGCTAAAATAACACTCACTAATGGTAAAAAATACAACCCATTATCTTTAAATGTGTTAAGACATCTAAATAGTGAATTCAATGATTTGTCAAATGATTCAAATGTGAAAGCAATCATAATCTCATCAAATGGTCCTGGTTTCTCAGCAGGGCATGATTTACAAGAGCTTAAACAAAATAAAAATAATAAAGAATTTTTTACTGAACTTTTTAATGAGTGTTCAGATCTAATGTTAAAAATAATGAAATCACCTCAACCGGTAATAGCTCAAATACCTGGGGTCGCAGCTGCGGCAGGATGTCAATTAGTTGCAACATGTGATCTCGCTATAGCATCTAATGAAGCAGTTTTTATAACTCCTGGCGTAAATATAGGTTTATTTTGTTCTACACCAATGGTTGCGGTTTCTAGATCTCTAGGTCGAAAAAAAACAATGGAAATGTTGTTAACTGGTGAAAGTATGAATGCTAAGGATGCTGTTAGTTTTGGGTTAATTAATAAAAATGTTCCTTTAAACGAATTAGAGATAACAGTATTAAACTTTGCAAAATTAATTGCATCTAAACCAACTTCAACTGTTAGAATTGGGAAAGAAGCATTTTATAAACAAGCCGAATTGCCAATAGAAAAAGCTTATAAATATACATCTGAAGTTATGGCTCAAAATATGTTAAAAAAAGATGCTAAGGAGGGCATAGAAGCGTTTCTAGAAAAAAGAGAACCCAAATGGGAAAATTAGAGATTATCCAAAGATACTTTTAAATCATTGATAATATCATCACTGTGTTCTAATCCAATTGACAATCTAATGACGTTATCCCCCGCACCAGATATTTCCCTCTCTTTAGGGTTCAATTGTCTGTGCGTTGTTGAAGCGGGGTGTATTATTAAAGATTTTGTATCACCAACATTTGCTAAATGTGAAAATAAATTACAGTTTTCAACAATTTTTTTAGCTCCATCAAACCCAGCTTTAACTGAGATTGTAAAGACAGATCCAAAACCAAACTTAAAATACTTTTTTGCTAATTGATATGATTTATTTTTTTGAAAGCCACTCCAAGATACAGAATCTACTTTATCATGTTTTATCAGGAAATTTGCAACTTCATCCGCGTTTGACATATGTTTTTGCATTCTTAAGTTTAGTGTTTCAATTCCTGTCAAAGTTAAATAAGCATTAAATGGTGACATAGTAGCACCTAAATCTCTTAAAGCACTGACATGGCAAAAATTGATATATGCTAAGTTACCAAATGTTTCAAAAAATTTAATTCCATGATATGAAGTATCAGGTTCAGTCAATTTTTCAAAATCTCTGCCCTTATTCCAGTCAAATTTACCTGCATCTACTACACAACCTCCCATAGCATTCCCATGACCAGATAAAAATTTAGTTGTAGAATATATAATTATGTCTGCACCATAATTTGATGGCTGACAGATAGCTTGTGTAGCCATTGTATTATCTATTATTAGAGGTATTCCCTCATTATGGGCCAATTCTGATAATTTCTCTATGTCGGAAACAAATCCCTCAGGGTTAGATAAGCTTTCTGCAAATAGTGCTCTAACATTCTTTGCTTTGATGGCTTGTTTTATCTCATCATAATTTGTTATATCAACAAGATCGGTTTCCCATCCAAATGATTTAAAACTTTTTGTGAATTGTGTTATTGAACCACCATAAAGTTTTGAACTAGCAACTATTTTTTTGCCTGGACTTAGTAAAGGATATAAAGCAATAAGTTGAGCTGCATGGCCAGATGAAACGCAACAAGATCCAACAGCATTATCTAATGCTGCAATTTTTTGCTCTAAAGCTGCAGTTGTTGGATTAGATAAACGTCCATAAATATTACCATTTTCCTGCAAATTGTATAAAGATGCTGCATGTTCACTGTCATCGAAGGCAAAGGCTGTTGATTGATAAATTGGAAAACTTCTTGCACCTGTAACTGGATCTGGTGACGTTCCAGCGTGTATACTTAAAGTTTCTATATTATTTGATTTAATAAAATTTCCTGAATTGTCATTATTGTTTATTAATTTATTTTTTTTAGATGAAATCAATTTAGAATAAAATCCTCCACTTCCTAACTCACCAAATATTCTTGAGTGTTCAATTTTAGGGCATCTATTATAAATACAATCTAAATTATTTTTCAAAACTAAATCATTAGCCTCTGAGTTAAAGATACCGATTTGCATCCAAAAAACTTTTGCTTTAATTTTAATTGTATCTTTAGCTAATTCTAAACATTCGTCACTTTTTCGAAAAACATCAACCATATCAATATTAATAGGAATGTCTTTTAATGATGCATAACATAATTCATTATGAATTTTTTTACCAGCTTCTTTAGGATTTACAGGTATTATTTTATAACCTTTCCTTTGTAAATATTTCATTACAAAATTAGATGGTCTTTTCCAATTATTACTGGCCCCAACTACTGCAATCGTTTTTACTGAGGATAAAATATTCGCAATTTTTAAATCACTAAATTTATCATCATTCATATTTTCCCCTTATTTAATTTAATAAAAATTTTTTGTTCAAAATTTTAATATCTAACTTATACTCAATACAATGGATAAACAAGTTTTTGATATAATTATAGTAGGTGCTGGGACTGCAGGTTGTTTGTTAGCCAATAGGTTATCTGCTAACAAAAACTTAAATATAGCTCTTATTGAAGCAGGTGGGAGTGATAATTATCATTGGATTCATATTCCAGTTGGATATCTATATTGTATGGGCAATAAAAGAACTGATTGGTTATACAAAACTTCTTCTCAACCAGGTTTAAATGGTAGACACCTTAACTACCCAAGAGGAAAAGTGATGGGTGGTTGTTCATCTATTAATGGCATGATATACATGCGAGGACAATCCAAAGACTACGATCATTGGAGACAATTAGGTAATATTGGTTGGAGTTGGGACGATGTTCTACCATATTTTGTAAAAACTGAAGATAATTTTTCTGGAACAGATGAGTATCATGGTCAAGGAGGAGAATGGCGTGTTGATGAACAAAGATTACATTGGGATGTATTAGATGATTTCCAAAATGCTACTGTAGAAGCAGGTATTCCAAAAATAAAAGATTTTAATAATGGTAATAATTTTGGTGTTTCGTACTTTAAAGTTAATCAAAAAAATGGATTTAGATTAAATACAGTCAAAGCCTTCTTAAAACCAATTCAACAAAGAAAAAATTTAAAGATATTTAAAAATTGTGAAGTTGAAAGTTTAATTATTAATAACAAGATTGTTACAGGTTTAAAAATTAATACAAATGGAAATGAGCTTCAAGTCTCATGTAACAAAGAAGTTATATTATCTGCTGGATCAGTTGGGTCACCAAAAATCCTTGAACTTTCTGGGATTGGAAATCCTAAACTTTTGATAAAATTAGGTATTAAACCTATAATCGATTCAAAAAATGTTGGAGAAAATTTACAAGACCATTTGCAACTTAGAGTAATATATAAACTACAAAACGCAAAAACATTAAATCAAGAAATAAATTCAGTTTTTGGCAAAATGAAAATTGGAATGGAATATCTTTTTAAAAGAAAAGGTCCCATGTCAATGGCTCCAAGTCAATTAGGTGTTTTCGCAATGTCAGATTCTTCATATGAAATGCCTAATGTCCAGTTTCATGTTCAACCTCTTTCTTTAGATAAATTTGGAGATCCACTTCATAATTTTCCTGGCCTAACAGCAAGCGTTTGTAATTTAAATCCTTTAAGTAGAGGTTCAGTTCACATTAAATCGAAAGATTTAAAAGTGCAGCCAGAAATTAATCCTAACTATTTATCACATGCAACTGATAAAAAAGTTGCAGCTGATTCTATTAAATTAGCAAGAAAAATTATTTCACAACCATCAATGAAAAAATATAATCCAGAGGAGTATGCACCTGGTATAAATTATCAGACTGATAAAGATTTAGAAAGAGTGGCAGGTGATATCGGAACAACAATTTTTCATCCAGTTGGAACTTGTGCAATGGGGGTAAGAGATGATTCTGTAACTAAGCCAAATCTAAAAGTAAATGGTATAGAAAAATTAAGGGTGGTTGACGCATCAATAATGCCTTCAATAACTTCTGGTAATACAAATTCTCCAACTTTAATGATTGCTGAAAAAGCTTCCGAATTAATTTTGAATGAGGTATAAATTACTCATGAGATGATTTATGGAATTTAATTTATCTGAAGATTATAAAAATATACAGGAGATGGCAGCTTCATTTTCTGAAACCGAATTGATGCCTTTTGCATCTGAATGGGATCAAAAAGAGATTTTTCCAACTGATGTTTTAAAAAAATCAGCTGATCTAGGTTTGGCAGGTATTTACGTGAGTGAAAAGTTTGGAGGGTCAGGCTTAGATAGATTGTCAGCTGCTTTAGTTTTTGAACAACTTTCAAGAGGATGTGTTTCAACAGCTGCATATTTATCAATTCATAATATGGTTGCTTGGATGATTGATAGCGAAGGATCAAATGAATTAAAAGAAAAATTTATTCCACAATTATGCTCCATGAATTTATTTTCAAGTTACTGTTTAACTGAATCAAGCTCAGGTTCAGATGCATCAGCATTAAAAACTACTGCTAAGCGAAAAGGTAACAGTCATTATGTTCTCAATGGATCAAAAAGTTTTATTTCTGGTGGGCCAACAAGTGATGTATATGCTGTAATGTGCAGAACTGGTGAAGATGGTCCGAAAGGTATTTCATGTATATTAATTGAAAAAGATACTCCTGGCTTGTCATTTGGTAAAAATGAAAAGAAATTAGGCTGGAATAGTCAACATACTTCAACAGTTAATTTTGATAATTGTGAAGTGCCAATTGAAAATTTAGTAGGAAATGAAGGTGACGGATTTAAGTTAGCAATGAAAGGTCTGGATGGTGGTAGAGTTAACATTGCAGCTTGTTCTATTGGAGGTGCAACTTTTGCGCTTGAGAATACAATTCAATATACATCAGAGAGGAAGCAGTTTGGAAAAAAAATAAATGAGTTTCAGGTAAGTCAATTTAAATTAGCTGATATGTCTACTGATTTAGAGGCTTCTAGATTAATGGTTTATAAAGCTGCAACAAGTATAGACAATAAAGACAGTGATGCTACAAAATACTGTGCAATGGCCAAGAGATTTGCAACAGATGCTTGTTTTGATATTTGTAATCAAGCTTTGCAACTTCATGGTGGTTATGGATATTTAAAAGATTTTCCTCTAGAGAGAGTCCTGAGGGATTTGCGGGTTCATCAAATTTTAGAAGGAACAAATGAAATAATGAGATTAATTATCTCAAGAAAAATTTTAGATGTTTAAAGGGAATAATATGAATGAAGAAATAATATTAAAATCTGAAGACGGGGTAGGTATTATTACTTTAAACAGACCAGAAAGGTTAAACGCTTTAACGTATAATATTGTTCAAAAAATGAATGACTTTTTAGACAAATGCGAAAGTGATGATGATATTAAATGTGTAATAATTGAAGGTGCTGGTGAAAAAGCTTTTTGTGCAGGTGGAGATGTAGTTTCATTAAGAAAACAAGTTCTTGATGAGGGTGGTCCACCAACAGAGCTTTCAGAGAAATTTTTTTATGATGAATATCTTTTAAATTATAAAATTAATAATTTTACAAAACCTTACATAGCTCTAATTGATGGCGTGACCATGGGAGGTGGTGTTGGTGTTTCAATGCATGGAAGTCATATTGTTTGTACTGAAAGAACTATGTT
>CACIWG010000006.1 GCA_902590245.1 uncultured SAR116 cluster alpha proteobacterium
TGGACATCTGATTTTATGATAGTGAGAATTTGTAGAGCTGTTTCTCCACTATCTTTAAGTGTTTTTCTGAACATTAAATCATTGGCTTGTATAGCATTTGTGCCTTCATATATAGGCAAAATTCTTGCATCTCTCATTATTTGAGCGGCTCCAGTTTCTTCAATATAACCCATTCCACCATGTATCTGAACACCTAAACTCGTTACTTCTTGAGCTAATTCTGTACACCAGCCTTTTATAATAGGGATTAAAAAAGCCTCCAATTTCATTTTACTATTTTCCTTACCAGCTTCTTCCATTATTTCAGCTGAAACCAGGATAAGTGCTCTCATGGCTTCAGTTAATGAACGCATAATTAATAATTGTCTTTTAACATCACCATGACCAATTATTGGAGTCCCTTTTGTCTTATTTAAAGGTATACCTTGTACCCGTGTTTTAGCATATTGAATTGCTTTTTGTCTTGCAGTTTCAGCAATCGCCATACCTTGTAACCCAACATCAAATCTTGCTCTATTCATCATTATAAACATATATTCAATGCCCTTACCCTCCTCACCAAGCATATAACCAATAGCACCTTCATTGTCTTCACCATAGGACATTACGGCAGTTGGACTTGCTTTAATTCCTAATTTATGTTCAAGAGAAATACATTTTAAATCATTTCTTTCGCCTAAAGAGCCGTCTTCATTAATTAGATATTTTGGTATGATAAATGTAGATATACCCTTTATTCCGTCAGGCGCTCCTTCTGTTTTTGCTAGAACTAAGTGAATAATATTTTCAGAGAAATCATGTTCACCATAAGTTATGTATATCTTTTGACCTTTTATTCTCCAATTTTTTCCATCATTAATGGCTTTTGTTTTTATGGTACTTAAATCTGTTCCAGATTGTGGTTCAGTTAAATTCATAGTACCTGTCCAAGAACCATTTATTAATTTTGGTAAATATAATTCTTTTTCTTTATCTGTACCAACTAAGGTTAATGCGTCTATGAGGCCTTGACTTAAAAGGTTACACAATGCAAATGACATATTTGCACCTTGCCAGTATTCACTCACTGCAGCAGCCATGCGGAATGGCAATCCCATCCCTTCATAATCAGGATTACTCGAAACTCCTATCCATCCACCTGAGGCTATTTTTTTAAATGCATTTTTAAATCCTGGTGAAGTCTCAACTTCATTATCCTGTCTTAATTTAGGTGGATTTTTATCACCTTCATGGTTTAAGGGAGCTAAATTTTCGTTAGCTAATTTCCCAGCCTCTTCAAGAATTGAATTCATTAAATCATTTTCAATTGCTGAAGGATTATCTAATAAATTTTCTAAAACAAACTTTGTATCTTTTACAGGTGAAACATAATTCATATCAAATATCTCCTTATAAAGAAATGCCATTACATATTGATAAAATCAAGTGTAAATATTAAAACTATATGTAAGGAGTTTAATATGAGCATTTATGAAACAAATCTAGATCAAAATTTAGCTAATTATACAGTTTTAAGTCCATTATCTTTTCTTGAAAGATCTAGAAAAACTTTTCCAGATCAAATTGCGATAGAATATGAAGATTATAAACTTACATATAAACAAGCAGCAAAAAGATGTAATGCTCTATCTGAGTTGTTAAAAAGTTATAATGTTAGTAAAAATGATACTGTAGCTGTAATGCTTCCAAATATTCCAGAAATGTGGGAGTGTCATTTTGGAATTCCAATGGCAGGAGCTGTTTTAAATGCTATCAATACTAGATTAGATTATAACACTATTAATTTTATTTTAGGTCATGGGGAAGCAAAGGTTTTTATTTATGATTCTTCTTATTCTGACATTGTAGAAAAAGCTGTTCAAAATATTGAAAACAAACCAATTCTTTTAGAAGTTGTTGATAGAGTTGCTGGTTTAAAAAATTCTGAATTTGCTGAAAACCAAAAAATTCTTAATTATGAGAATGAACTGAATAAATTTTCTGATTTAGAAATGGTTTATCAATTACCCCAAAACGAATGGGATGCCATTGCTTTAAATTACACGTCAGGAACTACTGGTAATCCTAAAGGCGTTGTATATCATCACAGAGGAGCATATTTGAATGCTATTGGAAATACTCTTGTTTGGGAAATGCCAATGTTTCCAAAATATTTATGGACACTACCTATGTTTCATTGTAATGGCTGGTGCTTTCCTTGGACTGTTACTGAAAGAGCGGGGACGCATGTATGTCTCAGACAGCCAGCTGGAGAATTAATTGTAAATGCTTTAATTAAACACAAAGTATCTCATTTAAGTGGTGCACCAATAATTATGCAAATGATAGCAGATCATTTAATTAGTAATAATATTGATTTAACTCAAGAGATTAAAATGATGACAGCTGGAGCCCCTCCACCTGAAGCTGTTTTAGGTAAAATGAAAACATGTGGCATAGATGTAATTCATGTATATGGATTAACTGAAACTTATGGACCTTCAGTTGTTTGTGCTTGGAAAACAGAATGGAATAATTTAAGTCCAGATGAACAAGCCAAAATGAAGGCTAGACAAGGTGTGCCTTATTCTGTTCAAGAAGATATAAAAATAGTCGATCCTAAAACATTAAAAAATGTACCTCAAGATGGTGAAACAATTGGTGAGGTCTTTACAAGAGGAAACATTACTATGAGAGGATACTTGAAGAATGAAAAAGCTACAAAAGAATCATTTGAAGATGGATGGTTTCATACTGGTGACTTAGGTGTTTGGCATGAAGATGGATATATTCAATTAAAAGATAGATCCAAAGACATTATCATTTCGGGTGGAGAAAATATCTCATCTATAGAAGTTGAAGACGCTCTTTACAAACATCCTGATGTCGTGGCTGTTGGTGTTGTTGCAAAACATGATGAAAAATGGGGCGAAACACCTTGTGCTTTCGTCGAGTTAAGAGAGGGGTCAAAAGTTACCAGCGATGAATTAAAAATACATTGCAAAAACATTCTAGCTGGTTTTAAAGTTCCAAGTGAATTTCAATTTATTGAAATTCCTAAAACAAGTACTGGTAAAATCCAAAAGTTTAAATTAAGAGAATTAATTAAATAATTAACTAACTTTTTTGACAGAGTGCAGGTCAATTTTTCTTAGAAAAGAATCCCATTTCTCTTCGTAAAGCTTGATATTTTTTTCTTTTACGTGACCATATCCTTTAATACTTAAAGCAGCATTTATTAAATCTTCACAAATATTATAATTTGTTCTTGAAATATTTTTAATGATTATATCGATTGTTAATAATGATTTTTCAGCTAAAGCAACTTCTTTTTTTCTTTCGTTTGTTAGTCCGAAAAAATCAAATTTTGTTCCCCTTAAAAATTTTAATTTTGATAAAAGTTTAAAAACATAAAACATCCATGAACCAAACTTAATTTTTTTTAAATGACCTGTATTTTTGTCTCTAATATTTAATAAGGGAGGAGCAAGATAAAAATTAATATTCTTTTTCATGTTTTTATTTAAAAAACTATTAGCAAATTCGCCAGATGTATGAAGCCTAGCTACTTCATATTCATCCTTATATCTCATAAAACGAAATAACATTAATGCAGAATTTTTTGTTAAACTAAAATCAAATTTGTTTTTAAACAGTAATTTCTCTTTAGCGTACAATTTTTCAATAGTTTCTAAATATTTTTTAGCATATTTATCATCTTGATAATCAGATAATATATTATGAAATTTTTTGATTTTAACTTTTGGATCATCATCACTTAATTTTTCAACTAATAGACCAGCTTTTTTGAAAACTAAAGATCGATTTGAAACTAAAAGCCTTCCCCAATTGAATGCATCTAAATTTTGTTGTATTGAAACCCCATTTAGCTTTATAGCTTTTTCTAGGGCATGGTGTGAGATTGGAAGAAAACCTTTTTGCAATGCGAATCCTAATAACATTATGTTAGCAGAAACAGTATCTCCAACTAGTTTTTCTGCAAGGTCAGACATATTAATAAATTCAATATTTTCTGAGTTTAAATGGTTTTCTAAATGTTTTTTTAACAATTGATCATCAACTGTAGTTCCAGTATAAACGCCAGAAACTCCTACAGGTTCTACTCTACCATTTATAACTGCTTTAGTTTTATTTAAATTTAGTGTTCTCGTAATTAATGGGGATACTGAAACAACAGCATCACAACCTAATAATAAATCTGCAGATTTGTTAGGCAGTCTAGCTGATTTTTCATATAAGTTTTTTCTAGAACTAATTCTTATTTGGCTTGTCACAGCCCCATTTTTTTGAGCTAATCCTGTAAAATTCATAGTTTGAGCCCATTTATTTTCTATTCTACAAGCCATAACAATTATCGCTGAAACAGTTGAAACTCCAGTCCCACCGATGCCAGCCATTACTAGGTTGATATCTTTATTCAATACATTTGGTTCATGAAAATATTTTTTTAAGATTGGTAAAGCTGGATAAGATTTTTTGTTTTCCGTAAAAATCTCATTTTGAGGAATGCTTATAAAACTAGGACAAAATCCTTTTATGCAAGAATAATCTTTATTGCAAATGCTTTGATCAATTTGTTTTTTTTCTCCATCAAAATGTTTTAGAGGCTTAACTCCAACGCAATTCGATTTTTCTGCACAATCACCACAACCTTCGCAAACGTCTGGGTTAACAAAAATTTTTCTTTCACGATCCTCAACATAACCTCTCTTTCGTCGACGTCTTAATTCTGTAGCACATGTTTGTACGTAAATAATTGCTGTAACACCTTCAATTTCTCTAAGTTGTTTTTGAATTGGGATCATTTCATCTCTATGTGCGATAGTTACTCCATCAGCAAAAAGCTTTAGTTCAGAGAATTGCTCTGGTTCATCTGATATGACAAAAACTTTTTTAACTCCTTCAGCGGTTAGTTGCTTTGAAATATTCCATGGAGTTCCTCCTCCTATGGCTGATTGTCCACCAGTCATTGCAACGGCGTCATTATAAAGAATTTTAAAAGTTATATTAGTTCCTGTTGAAACTGCTGCTCTAATAGCGAGTGATCCAGAGTGAGCATAAGTACCATCTCCAATATTTTGAAAAGAATGTTTTTTTGTTGAAAAGGGAGATCTTCCAATCCAATGACCACCTTCACCTCCCATCTGACTAAAATTAGTTAATTTGTCAGGATGTAAAAAATAGCCAATCGAGTGGCAACCTATTCCTATACCTACTATTTCGTCATCCATCATTTTAGTCCCAGAGTTATGAGGGCATCCAGCACAATACCAGGGACTTCTTGTTGCCACAGACGGAAGATTATCTCCAATCAATTCATTTTTTACTACTTTTTTTAAACTGATATTATTATCTAAGTTAATTTTTTTTATTAATGCATCAGCTATAATATCACTAGAAAGTTCTGCAATTTCAGGTATTAATTTTTCTTCAGTTTTCCCATCAAATTTACCTGAGAGGATGGGTTTTTGATCATGGTTGTAAAGAATATGGGCAACTTGTTCTTCAACGACAGCCCTTTTTTCTTCAATAACAAAAATTTCTTTATATCCATTAATGAAATTTTTTATTTCTTCTCCATTTAATGGCCATGGAACTTTACAAGAAAAAATTCCAATACCATTTTTTTCAGGATCTATGATACCAATACTCTCTAAAGCATCTATAGTTTCTGTGCAGGCTTTTCCTACAGCAATTATTCCAAGATTTTTATCTTTTGGATTTCTTATAATTTTATTAATCTTATTTTGAAAAATAAAATTTTTTGAAGCTGGCAATCTTTTAGTAAATAAAGTTTCTTCTCTATCTAGAGCCGACTCATGTTTTTGAATATGAACATTTTCAATATTTAAGAGATTTTTAAATTTTGGTCTTAATGATGTTAAATCAACAACAGCACTCGAATCTGCTGTATCAGCTGTTATTTTTAATCCAACACAAATACCAGCATATCTTGACAATTGATATGCTTGAAGTCCCAAAGGGACAACTTCATGGACATTGGCAGGATAAAATATTGGAATGCCAGCAGATATTAAAGATTGTTCGGATTGATATGCTAATGTTGAACTCTTTCCTATTGGGTCATCAGCAACTGCTAATAACATTCCGCCCAGTTTCGAGGAACCTCCCATATTTGCATGTCTAATTGCATCCATGGCTCTGTCTAACCCAGGTCCTTTACCATACCAAAGTGAAAAGACCCCATCAATTTTTGGTTGATCATACAACTGTATCATTTGGGTGCCCCAAGCTGCTGTTGCAGCTAATTCTTCATTTACGCCAGGTTGAAATACTATGGCCTCATCATTTAAATATTTTTTAGCTTTATTTAATTCTAAATCCAAAGTTCCTAAGGGTGAACCAGGATAGCCACTGACGTAACCTTGTGTCTTAAACCCTTTTTCTTTATCAATACGTGATTGTTCTAATAAAAGTCTAACAAGTGCCTGCACTCCATTCATAAGAGCCAAGTCTGATGATTTAGTATAACAATCTGAAAGTTCAATAGTATTCAAATTTTGAAGTTTTTTATTTTTCATAATAAAATTAACAAGCTTGTTTTAACTTATTAACATATTACAATAAAATTATATATTAAGTCACATGATAATTAAAAATGTTACCAAAATCTCTAAATTATGATCATCTTTATAACACATTTAATTTAAATATCCCCTATAAGTTTAATATAGCAAGTGCCACTATTGATAAATTTGCTAACACAAATCGTATAGCTTTAAAAAACTTAAAATATAATGGAGAGTTTGAAAATTTATCTTTTAGATTTATTCAGAAAAAATCCAACCAATTAGCTAATGCTTTAGATAATTTGAATTTAAATAAAAATGATAGAATTGGTATTATTTTAGGACAGTGTCCTGAAACTTTAATAAGTCATATTTCATGTTTTAAAAGTGGAAAAATTTCAATCCCCTTATTTAATTTATTTGGAATCGATGCTTTGAAATTTAGACTAATTGATTCATCGGCATCAGCTGTTATATGCGATGAACATGGACTAGAAAAATTAATGAAAATTAAACATGATCTTCCGTCATTAAAACACATCATATGTACTGACAAAAAAGAAAGTGACAATGACATTTTATTTTTTGATGGCTTGTTAAATAGATCTAAAGACGAATATAAAAATGTTAATACTAATTCTGAAGATCCTGCTTTAATTATTTATACATCTGGAACAACTGGTGATCCAAAAGGAGCTCTTTTACCACATAGAACATTATTGGGGCATATTCCTGGTGTAGAAATGCCTCACGAATTTCTATCTTCTGATCTTTCAAATAATGACTGTTTTTGGACTCCAGCGGATTGGGCGTGGATAGGTGGATTATTTGATGTTTTATTACCTTCTCTTTATTTTGGTATACCTGTTATTTCGTTTAGAAGTTCGAAATTTGATCCAGAATTTACATTTGATTTAATGGAAAAGCTTGAAGTTAAAAATACTTTCTTACCACCAACCTCTTTAAAAATGATGAAATCATTTAATCTATATAAATCACGAGACAAACTCCATTTAAGAACTGTAGGATCAGGTGGCGAAGCTTTAGGTGAAGAGTTATTAAATTGGGGAAAAGAAATTTTGAATGTTGGGATCAATGAATTCTACGGTCAGACAGAATGTAATTTAACTGTTTCTAACAATGGACTAATAATGAAGCAAAAACTTGGTTCAATTGGAAGACCTGTACCAGGACATAAAGTAAAATTAATGAAAGATGATGGAACATTTATTTCAAAAAGTGATGATGAAGGTGAAATAGTTGTTCAAAGTAATTCCCCATCAATTTTTTCAGGCTATTGGAATAATGATAAAGAAACTCATAAGAAAATTATTGATGGATGGTTACATACAGGTGATTATGCTACAGTTGATGATGAAGGATATTTTTATTTTAAAGGAAGAAAAGATGATTTAATTAACAGTTCTGGATACAGAATAGGACCAACTGAGATAGAAAATACCATACTATCACTTCAAGAAGTTGAAATGGTAGCTGTAGTTGGAGTTCCAGATGAATTAAGAGGAGAAATAATAAAAGCTGTGATTGTACCTAGAGAAAAATCCCTACTAAAAAACAAAAATGAAAACTTAAAAGATAAAATTAAAGAACATGTGAAACAAAATCTAGCAGCTCATGAATACCCAAGGCTTATAGAATTTGTTAAGGAATTACCATTAACAACAACTGGAAAAATTAAAAGAAATTTAATAAGGAAAAATCATATAGAGGTTAAAAATGAGCGAAAAATATAAATTCGATACTATGTCCTTACATTCTGGGCATGTGCCAGATAAGGAAACTGGTTCAAGAGCTGTTCCTATCTATCAAACGACATCCTATGTTTTTAAGGATACCGATGAAGCAGCTGCACTATATAATATGGAGGTAGGTGGACATTTATATACAAGAATTTCAAACCCAACAATAGCGACTTTAGAGCAGAGATTAGCTTCTTTGGATGGAGGTGTAAGTTGTGTTGCTTGCTCAAGTGGGATGGCTGCAATGCATTTAGTTGTAACAGCGATATGTTCAAGTGGAGATCATATTGTAGCATCAAATAAAATGTATGGTGCTAATATTAATTTACTTCAGCATACGATGACAAGGTTTGGAATTGAAACGACATTTGTCAATCCAAATAACTTAGAAGAAATTGAAAAAGCAATTAAGCCAAATACTAAATTAGTATTTGGAGAAGTTATTGGAAATCCTGGTTTAGATGTCATGAACGTGCCTGAGGTTGCTAAAATATGTAAGAAAAAAAATGTTCCTCTAGCAATAGATGCTACATTTAATACTCCTTATTTAATGAAGCCTATTACATATGGAGCAAATATAGTTATACACTCATTAACGAAATGGATAGGTGGACATGGTATTGCAATTGGAGGTGCTATAATAAATGGAGGAAACTTTGATTGGGGAAATAAAGAAAAATTTCCTACAATATCAGGGTCCCATTTTGCTCTTAATGGAATAAGTTTTTGGGAAGAATTTGGACCATCTGCACTAACTGCCAAAATTAGAGCTGAAGGCATGTATAATTTTGGACCATCATTATCTCCAAATAACGCTTTTTATATTTTACAAGGAATAGAAACACTTTCATTAAGAATGAAAAAGCATATAGAAAATACAAAAATGATGCTAGAATTTTTAAAAGAAAATGAAGCTGTATCTTGGTTGAGACACCCCGATTTACAAGATCATCCAGATCATAAAATTGCAAAAAAAATCTTACCATTAGGATCTGGATCAATAATTGTATTTGGTATTAAAGGTGGAAGAGATGCTGGTAAAGCATTTATTGAAAATGTAAAGCTTTCTTCTCATTTGGCAAATGTTGGTGATGCAAAAACATTACTTATTCATCCAGGTAGCACGACACATTCACATTTAAGTTCTGAAGCAATGAAGATGTCTGGGTTAACTGATGACTTGATAAGACTTTCTGTTGGTTTAGAAGATATTGAAGATATCAAAATTGATTTTGAAAAAGGCTTTAAAGCTGCTGCCAAAATCTTAAGTAAGAGAAGTTAAATGTATAAAGACTTCAAAGGCAATAAAGTTTATCTCTCAACTGGAGGTCTAAATTTAGTAAATGATAAGGAAACATTATGTTTTGTTCACGGAGCTGGACAAAATCATTATTCATTTACACAACAAATTCGATATTTTGTCAGTCAAGGATATAACGTTGTAGCTCCTGATTTTCCTGGTCATGGTTTTTCAGAAGGTTATCAAACTACTTCAATTGAAGAAGATATGTTGTGGCTTTCCGAATTATTAGCATTTCTTAAAATTGAAAAAGCTACTTTTATTGGTCACTCACAGGGATGTTTAACTATTCTTGAATTAGCAGAAAAAAAACCTGAACTAGTAATGGGTTTAGTATTCGTAGCTGGAGCAATGTCAATTCCTGTAAATGATTTCTTAATTGACACTTCAATTAATAATCCAGAAAAGGCGTATGATCTCATGGTTACTTGGGGACAGGATATTTATGGCTCTTTTTCTATATCGGATTGGCCTGGACATAATCATTTAGCTGAAGGTAACGCGGTCATGAAAATGAATGATCCTTCAGTATTATCGACGGATTTAAAGTCATGTAATTTATATGAAAACGGTAAACAAGCTGCTTCAACAATAAATATAAATTGTTTAGCTGTTTTAGCAAAATTTGATATGATGACACCCCTAAAAAAAGGTCTTCAAATGGTAGAAAATATTAAGCAGTGTGATTATAAAATTTTAGAATGTGGTCATTTTCTTCCAATTGAACAACCTAAGGAATTAAACGCTCTTATTAAAAATTATCTTAATTCTTTGAAATAATGAGTAATTGTCTAAAAGAATTAAATTTAAATGATCATAAAAATTGGATTATTTCAGATTTAATATTAAAGCAAGCTAAAAAATTCCCAAAATTTAATATTATTGAATTCATTGATAATGAAAAATGGACTTATGAAGATATTTTGTCAAAAGGTCTTAAAGCTTCATTTAGATTAAAAAAGAATGGTTTAACAAATGGTGATTCAATAGTCGTTATGATTGATAATCCAAAGGTCTTTATTCCAATATGGTTAGGAGCGTGTTTTCTTGGAATTACATTTGTTGCACTTAACACAGCATTAAGAGGAGATGTTCTTAAACATCAAATTGAAATTTCAAAACCTAAATTAATCATAACTGAAAATATATATTTTAAGTACTTCAAAAAAATAAATTGGGGTAAAAAAAATTTAAATATTTTAAATCATGATAAATTTCTTCTATCAAAAGAATTATTAATTTCTGAAATTCATCAATCAAAGATGGAAGATATTTCTTGTGTAATGTTTACTAGTGGAACTTCTGGCCCAGCAAAAGGTGTAATTATGCCAAATGCTCATTGCGTTTTATTTGCTATTGGAACTATTGAAAATTATATTTTGGATAAAAAAGATATTTTTTATATTTGTTTGCCTTTATTTCATGCAAATGGATTATTTATGCAACTCCTAGCTTGCATTATAAATAGAACAAAGGCCGTAATAAGAGAGAAGTTTTCAGCCAGTAATTGGTTAAATGATATAATCAATTATAAAATTACTCATACGAATATGTTAGGTGCTGTTGCTGCTTTTGTAGTAGCACAATCGCCAACAAAATTTGATAAAAGGCATAAGTTAAAAGTAATCGGCTCTGCTCCTTTGCCAAAGGAGCCTGAAAATATCTTTAGAAAACGATTTGGTGTTAAAGAAGTGTTACCTTTATATGGCATGACAGAAGTTAATATTCCTGTTTATGGAAAATTAGGAAAAAAGGGAAATGGAACATGCGGAGAAGTATATTCCAAGTATTTTGATGTGGAGGTACGAGACACTAATACAGATGAGAAATTAAAAAATGGTGCAGTTGGTGAAATAATGGTTAGACCTAAAATATCATTTGGATTCATGCAAGGTTATTTAGGTATGCCAGATAAATCTTTTGAAGCTTACAGAAATTTCTGGTTTCATACTGGTGATGCAGGTTTTTTAAATAAAAAAAATCAATTAATATTTGTTGACAGAATTAAAGATTGTATAAGAAGAAGAGGTGAAAATATATCTTCTTATGAGGTTGAGCAAGCTTTTTTAAAAATTCCTCAGATTGCTGAGGCAGCGGCATTCGCCGTGCCTGCAAAAGATCATGGACAAGAAGATGAGGTTATGGTTGCTTTAATGATAATTAAAGGATCAAAAATTGAATACTCCGAATGGATAAATAAAGTAAGTGCTGACCTGGCAAAATTTGCAATACCTTTATATTTACGTGTTATGAAAAATTTTCCAAAAACACAAACAGGTAAAATTATTAAACATGCATTAAGAACTGAGGGCATTACAAATGACACTTGGAAAAATAATCTTTAATTGCTACTCTTTAACTAAGAGAGAGGTTTTATGACTAATAACTTTACAGGGTGCTGGCCAGTTGCACCAACACCATTTAAAGAAAATGAAGATTTAGATCTTGAGGGAATGAAAAGAGTTTTAGATTGCATGATTGATCAAAAAGTAGATGGCATTTGTATTTTAGCAAATTATTCGGAACAATTTTTGTTATCTGACTATGAAAGAGAAATTTTAACAAAACTGTGTATTGAACACGTTGCTGGAAAGGTTCCAATAATTGTAACTGTAAGCCATTTTTCTACAGATATTGCGTTTAAAAGAGCTAAGTTAGCAAAAGATGTTGGAGCAAATATGGTCATGATGATGCCTCCATATCATGGTGCTTTGTTAAAAGGAAATGCTGACCAAACTTTCGAACAATTTAGAAAAGTGAACGAAGCCGGAATAACAATTATGGTTCAAGATGCACCTTTATCTGGAGTTGATCTTTCAGTTAACCTTCTAGTAAAAATGGCAAGAGAAATAGAGCATGTTAAATGTTTTAAAATAGAGTGTGCACAAGCAGCAAACAAACTTAGGGCATTAATTGATAAAGGTGGGAGCACTATAGAGGGTCCATTTGATGGCGAAGAAGGAATAACATTATTTGCGGATTTGGAAGCTGGCGCAAAAGGAAATATGAGTTCAGCTATGTTACCAGATTTGATTGGACCTTTGGTTAAAAATTACATTACAGGAAATAAAAAAGAAGCAAAGAATGAATATAATAGGGTCCTTCCACTCATAAATTATGAAAATAGACAGTGTGGATTTAGAGCTACCAAAACAGTATTTAAAGAAGGTGGAGTTATCAAATCAGACGTTTGCCGTCATCCAATCCCAAGTTTGGATGAAAATACAAAAAAGGGATTATTAGATTTAGCAAATAATTACGATTTAATTGCTATGAAATGGGGATTATAATTATAAGGAGGCTTTTATGCCATATTCGTTAGATGAGTTAGCTAAAGATATTAAAGGTATTTTAAAAGATCATGGCATTCAAGAAGGTTCAGATAAAGTTTGTTATTATGTTCAAAAAGCATTAATGGATCAAAATTTTATTCAAAATAATTTAAAAGATAGAGATGACCAAAACCCGAGAGAAATTCTTTATGAAGATCCTGAGCTTGGGTTTTGTGTTTGTGGTCATGTCTATAATCAAGAGGCTATCGGGTTACCTCACGATCATGGATCAAGCTGGGCTGTATACGGTCAAGCTGCTGGAGAAACAGAAATGACAGAGTGGGAAATCGTAAAACAAGAAAATGATATTAAGCTCGTTAAAGAAATAAAAAAATATGTAATGAAACCAGGTGATGTTAAATTTTATAATGTTGGCGATGTTCATTCACCAATAAGAAAAGAGCCTGTAAGACTGCTTAGAATTGAAGGAAAAAATTTGGATAATGTAGAAAGGTCAAAAATTAAAGAACTTTAAATCTAATTATTTCTTCTTCGTCCATATGATTTAATAAGTCTTTTTCCCAACTTAAGTAAGCCAAGGCATGAGATCTATTTCCAAGGTGCCTTTTGTAGGTATGATAAACAAAATCGATACAAATTTCTTTTTTCATAAAAGTTTCTTTTTTCGTACAAAATTCGCTTAATCGTTTAAAATTTTGATCAAATTTATAAAAATATATTGAAGTTTTATATTTAGATGTAATGTCTTTATAAATTAGTTCTGCTTTAGATAAATCATTATAAATTATCAAAAAATCCTTGTTTCTATTAAAGTTATAAAATCTTAAGTTTGCTCTATTTATCCACTTAGATCTTTTTATATGAGTTTTTTTAAATTCATGACTTGTTCTAATATCTAACAAATTCAATTTTAAAAAATCAGGTAAATAATCATTTTCAACAATTTTTGATTTTGGAATTGTAAATTTTTTTTTCTGATCAAAAAAATTTTTTAAGTAATTGATATCATCGTCAAAAATATAAACATCAAAACCCATTTGTTTCAGCCAAGAAGCTGTTAATGAAGCACGTAATAGTTCTCCGTCATCAATCAAAATAATTTTACCATTTAAAACTCCAACATAACTATCAGTAGCTTGTATTAGTTGTCCACCGGGTGCATGCTTCAAATACATTTTATTTTCAGAAAAATTTTGATTGGCAGTTACATTAAATATAAAAGTATTTTTTGTTTTTTCTTCAAGGAAAGAATTTAGTGTTCTAAGGTTAATTTTTTTTAAATTAAATTTATTAATAATTTTATTTGCTGAATTTTGATACTTACTTTTCTGGGATTTAATTTTATCTAAGTTTAATGCTTCTATTTTATTGTTTTCAAGTTTGTATCCAGATAATGTCCAACCTTGAGTTCCATTCTCAAGAGCTCTGACTTTATTTTTAATACCAAAGTTGATTAAATTTTGCGCTCCGATTATTGAACGAGTTCTACCAGCACAATTGATAATTATTTCAGTTTTATCATTAATTTCATTTTGAATTCGTAAGGGAATTTCCATATTAGGACAACATACACCTGTTGGAATATTCATTTTTTTAAATTCTTCAAAAGGTCTTCCGTCAATTACAATGATATCATCTTTTTTGTTTATTTTTTTTCTCAGTTCTGATGGTTTAATATGAGGAGTATTTTTTTTTAACTCTACTAATTCACCAAAGGCTTTGCTTGGAACATGTATTCCTTTAAATAAAAAAAAACCAGCTTTTTTCCATCCAAAAACTCCATTCTTAAGAATTTGAATATTTCTATATCCAAGATTGGATGCAATTTCTTCAACTATTTCAGATAAACCGTCATTGTGATCCATTAAAATTATTAACGTTTCTTTACTTGGTATTAGATCAATAATCTTGTTTTCAAAAATACTATACGGAATTGATATTGAAAAAAAAGGGTGTCCATCTGTATGTTGTCCAATTTCTCTTATATCAATTAAAGAGAATTCAGATGTGCCTGCATATAACTTTTTAACGTCTTTTGCTTTAATATATTTTTTCACTATACTTAAATAATCTAATTTTTTTTCCATATTAGAGGATAAAATGAATGAGTACAATGTTGGTGACTTAATATCAGATTTTTTATTTGAAAATGATTTGAAGACAGTATTTGGTGTCGTTTCAGTTCATAACATTCCCATTTTGGATGCTATTGCAAAAAGAAATTTA
The DNA here is from genome assembly GCA_902590245.1 of uncultured SAR116 cluster alpha proteobacterium. GTDB lineage: Bacteria > Pseudomonadota > Alphaproteobacteria > Puniceispirillales > Marisalimonadaceae > TMED54. Next base: position 15,110 of record CACIWG010000006.1, read on the forward strand.
ATTAAATTTGTACCAGCAAGAGGCGAAATGGGAGCAGGTCATATGGCAGATGGTTTTGCTAGATCTTCTGACAAAGTAGGAGTTGTTATTACAAGTACTGGTCCCGGTGCAGCAAATGTTGTAGGATCTCTAGTTGAAGCAAGATTTGCTGGAACACCATTACTTCATATAACTGGTCAAACTGCTACCGAAAATTTGGATAAAAATCAAGGTACTGTTCATGATGTTCCAAATCAACTTGAAATGATGAAATCTGTTTCAAAAAATGCTTATAGAATATCATCGTCTAAAAATGTTTTAGAGGTATTAGAAAAAGCACTAGAAGAGGCTATGACGCCTCCAACAGGCCCAGTATCAATTGAGGTTCCAATAGATGTTCAACGTACAATTATTAATAGGCAAGAAATATTTAATAAAGTAATTGTCAACGATAAAAATATCTCTTTAGGAGATTTGAAATCATTAGATCTTATCGAAAAAGAAATTAGAAACTCAAAAAGAAAAATATTATGGATTGGTAATGGTGGAAAAAAACTTACTTTTGAAGTTGAAAAGTTTATTGATTTGGGTTTTGCGGTCATAACAAGTACTCAAGGAAGAGGCGTTATAGATGAAAATCATGAGATGTGTTTAGGTTCGTTCAATGCAATTCCAAAAGTTGAAAAATTTTATTCTTCTCTAGATTTAATGATTGTTGTTGGAAGTAGATTAAGAGGACATGAAACAAAAGACATGTCATTAAGACTACCTGAAAACCTTATACAAATTGATATAGATTCAAATGCAGAAAATAGAACTTATCCTTCAAAAATATTTCATTTAGGTGACGGGAAAAAGGTTTTAGAAAATCTTTATGAGAGATTAGATGATATAAAAAATATAGATGAAAATTGGATACATGAAGTGAAATCATTAAAAAAAGAAATTAAAAAAGATTATAAAGAATTTCTTAAAATTTACGGAGAATTCCCTGAAATAATAGAGAGAAATTTACCTAAAAACGCAAGATGGATTAGAGATGTAACCATATCCAACAGTACTTGGGGAAATAGGTTAATGCCAGTACAAAAATGGTTTCAAAACATTTATCCAGTTGGAGCAGGGATAGGTCCTGGGATGTCCCTTGGAATTGGCGCATCTTTAGCGACAGAAGAAAAAGTAAAATCAATTGCTATGTGTGGTGACGGCGGGTTTATGTTAAACGTTTCTGAATTATGGACAGCTGTTGAAATCAACAGCAATATAATTTTCATGGTAATGAACGATAAAGGTTATGGAGTTATAAAACATATTCAAGATAGTTTATATGAAGGGAGAAGAAATTTTGCAGACTTACAAGTTCCAAATTTCAAAGAGCTTGCAGATACTGTTAAGATGAAATATTTAATTGTAAGGTCTTCAAGCGAATTTGAAAATATTTTAAAAAAATCATTTAATTTATCTGGTCCTGTATTATTGGAAATAGATATAAATAGTATTGGGGAATTACCAAGATATTTTATACCACCACCTTTTACAGAAAAGTAATAATTGAATGGATCTTCTTTATTTTACTTTCCCAGAAGAGTTATCTGAGTTTAGTATTATTTTTCTTATTTTCTCAAGTATTTTCACTTCTTTTATATCTGCAGCATTTGGAATAGGAGGAGGGGCTGTATTTTTAGGTTTGTTAGCGATATTTCTAAATCCAATAGCTTTATTACCTGTCCATGGCTCTGTTCAAATTGCATCTAATTTTGGAAGAATGCTTCTCATGATTAAAGATGTTTACAAAAAGCCAATTTTACCTTTTTTTATTGGTACAATTATCGGGAGTTTATTTGGAGGCTACACTTTTATTCAGTTTCCAGGTTGGTTTATTCAATTGATTGTAGGCATTTTTATTTTATGGACTGTTTATGGGAAGATACCTGCAATTAAATCAAGATACATTATTATAGGAGGTGTTTTTTCAAGTTTTTTAACTATGTTTTTTGGAGCTACTGGCCCTTTTATTGCTGGTATGGTAAAGACTATGAAATTAAATCCACTAAGTCATACGGCAACTCATGCAGCACTGATGTCAATGCAGCATGCTATAAAAGTTTTAGTATTTGGATTTATGGGATTTAGTTTTTCAGATTATTTTCACATCATTTTATTGATGATAATTTCAGGTTTTATAGGCACATATATTGGTAAAAAAGTTTTAATTAAATTTGGTCAAAAGTACTTTAAGATATTTCTTAACTCAATTTTAACAATTATTTCAATTTATTTAATACTAAATGGATTTTTAAATTATGATTTTACTTTCTCTTCATAATTAATGAATATATGTATGGTCCACATAGCCCCAAAAATGCAAATATTAAAAACATAAGTGCAAGAGGTTGAGTAAAGATCATCCACCATGCTCCATCAAACATTTTAAGAGAATGTTGTAAATTTGTTTCAACCATTTCACCAAGAATTAAACCTACAGCAATCGGTGCAACAGAAAAACCATGTCTTCGAGCAAAGAATCCAATTACTCCAAAAATTAAAGCAAGCCAAACATCTAAAAGTTGGCCTTGGAAAGCATATGCACCAATGACAGAGAGACCAAAAACAATTGGCCATAATATAGCTGTAGGTACAAGTGAAACCCTAGCAAATATCTTTGCGGCATATAGACCCATTAACATAAACATAATATTTGCAAAAAACATCGAACCAAATATTTGATAAACTTTTTCAACTTGTTCTGTAAATAAGTACACACCTGGTCTTAAGCCGTGCACCATTAACCCAACTAATATGATAGCAGTAGTTCCACTGCCAGGAATGCCTAAAACCATTGTCGGCACCATCGCACCACCAGTTGCTGAATTGTTTGCAGCTTCGGCCCCTGCTATGCCTTCAATAGAACCTTTCCCAAATTCTTCTTTGTTTTTAGACCATCTTCTTGCTTCTGAATATCCAATCATTGATGCAACAGTTGCACCTTCTGCAGGCAAAACACCAATGAAGGTACCTATCCCACATGAACGTAAAATTGTTTTCCAAATTTTCTTATAATCTTCTTTTGTTGGTAGTTTAACCGCTTTCATACTTACAGTATTAACAATTTTATTAACAGTTTTTGATTGAACTAAAAGTTCTGAAATAGCAAAAAGCCCAATAAATATTGGAACAAAATGAAGACCTTCATACAGTTCATAATTTCCAAACATAAATCGTTCAATACCTGTAACTCTCTCGGCCCCAATAGTTGATAGCCAAACACCAAAAATTCCACCTATTAAATTTTTAACGGCCCCACCTGCACTTATACTAGCTAACATTGATAACCCAAATACAGTTAATGCAAAGTATTCTGGTGAACGAAATTCATAAGCTACTCTCGCTAACAATGGAGCTGCAAAGCATAATACAATCACAGAAAAAACTCCACCTACTGTACTAGAAATAACAGCAACTCCAAGGGCTCGACCAGCTTCACCTTTTTGTGCAAGAGGATAACCATCAAATGTAGTTGCCGCAGCCGCAGATGTACCAGGCGTATTAATTAAGATAGCAGTTATAGATCCAGCAAAAGTTGCTGAGACATAAATTGTTGCAAGAACAGCAATAGCATGAACAGGATCCATTGTTAAAGTAAAAGGTAATAACAATGCAGCACCTGTAGTTGCACCCAAACCAGGTAAAACTCCAATTATAACGCCTAGTATAGTTGTAGCAAATATCAAGAATAGTAAATATGGATCAGTTGCTACTGAAGCCATTGCTAATAATGCTTGTTCAAACATTTAAAAATTTCCTAGCCATAATACATGTCCATAAGAAGTCCTCTTGGAAATCTTATTTTCAATACAAAATCAAATAATAAAAAAATAAATAGCGGTGTTAGCGTTGCTGTTAAAAAAGAAACCCAAATCCTTTTTTCACCCCATAATAATCCCATCAATAACATCACAACAAAAATCCCAATAAACATATCAGTATAAACAGTTAGCAAATAGAATATAAAAAATAAGCCCATACTTCCCCAAGTTGGAAATTTTTCTAATTTTATTGGCTCTGGATTATTTTTTTTATATTGGAAAGTTAATACCGATATTAAAATTAAATTTAAAATCATTAAAAATATTGGAAAGGATCTAGCTTGCATACTATCACCAACAATCATTTCAGGTGACGTATCAAGCTGAAGTGAAATTCCAATGACTATAATTGAAAAAACTGTAAGAAATAATGGGATTGTATAAAATTTATTAGTCATAGTTTATATAAAATGCCCTCTGCTTTAACAGAGGGCATTAATTATTTGTTTACTTCATTAAGCCCATTTCTTTAAGAGCTGGTCCAAATTCACCAACCATAAAAGCAATTTGCTTACCCCAAGGTCCTGAAGGTTGAGGTGAAGTATTATCTAGTCCAGAATTTGCTAAATAAGCCTGATACATTGAATGTTTCATAGCTTTTGCCATTCCCTTTTCAAGCTCTGCAACTCTAGCTTTATCTACGCCTGCGTGAGTTACAAATCCTCTTGTTGTAGATAACACAAGATCAATACCTAACTCTTTTGCTGTTTTAGCTTTTGGAATAGGAGCCATTCCATTTTCAGCTAAGATAACTAAAGGACATATATCGCCAGCTTCAACAGGTGCAGCAGCTTCAGATAAGTTCAACGTTCCTACATCAACCTCACCAGCAACAAGTCTAGTTGCTAATTCTCCACCACCTTTGTATGGAATATATTTCGGCATTTTCTGTCCTAATCTTTTTGCCCATAAATAAACTGTTATATGATCTATTGTTCCAGTATGGGTTCCACCAAATGTAATTTTGTCACCTTTCTTCATTCCGGCAACGAAATCTTCTGGTGTTTTGTAAGGACTCTTTTTACAATTAACCATTAGAATTTGAGGGTCATTTGTACCTCTTGCTATTGGAGCCATATCGCTGACTTTTAACTTAGTTTTACCCATTGCCATTGTAATAGCATGTCCTACTGTAAAAGTTAGGATTGTATTTCCATCTGCAGGCCTTGTCATGAAATAATTCATAGCAGCAGCTCCGCCACCACCTCTTTTATTAACAACAACCATATCTTGTTTTAGAGTTCTTCTAGATCTTAACATCATCATTCTTGAGTTAACATCTGTTCCACCCCCTGCACCAGCATGAGTAACAACCTCAATGGCAGGTTTTTTCTGAGCGAAACTTGGAGCAGCAGTAAAGGCAATTAATCCTGTAAGGACAGTCAAACCTGAACCAATGCTCAAAAGTGTTTTTTTATTAATCATTAATTCCTCCCGAGAATTTATATAATAATTATACTATTCTAAGGAAAACAAAGAGAGTCAAGTAACAATAAATTTTACTTGTTAATTATCTATAAAATTTTCTTTAAATAAGTCGATATTTATAACTTCATTGATAGGTTTATCTCGTCTTAAACGTTTGATTCTTGGAAAACGTAAAGCTACGCCAGATTTGTGTCTTTTGCTAAAATCTACAGAATCAAATGCTATCTCAACTACAAATTTTTTTTCAACTTCTCTAACGGGTCCAAATTTATTAATGGTATTACTCCGAACAAACTTGTCTAAAATTTCTAATTCTTCATTGCTAAATCCAAAATAAGCTTTGCAAATTGGGACTATATTATTTTGATCCCAAAGACCAAATGTGAAATCTGAATAATATGAGCTTCTCTTACCATGGCCCCTTTGTGCATACATCATAACAGCGTCAACCACCAAAGGGTCGTTTTTCCACTTATACCAATAACCTTTTGGTCTTCCTGAAATGTAAGAGCTAGTCTTTCTTTTGATCATTAAACCTTCATGTACAGTTTTATTTAATTTTTTGGACTTAATATTTTTCAGGTTTTCCCAGGTTTTAAATTCGAAAATTTCTGAGAGATCAAAAAATTTATTTTGAATTTTATTATGCCATTCAGATAAAATATTCCGTCTTTCAGAAAAATCTAAGCTTCTTAAATCTTTATTTTTTAAAAACAAAATATCGTAAAGTTTTACAAATGCTGGAAAATTTTCTAAGTGATTTTTTGATACTTTTTTTCTATTCAATCTTTGTTGTAATTTGTTAAATTTAAAAGGTTTAAAATTATTTCCTACCAAAAGTTCACCATCTAAAACAACCAAGTCTTTTTCATTATTCTGAATTTCCGGAAAGGTGTTTGAGATATCATCTCCAGTTCGAGAGAAGATTCTGATTTTGGATTTAAATAAAACTAATTGTACTCTTATCCCATCCCACTTCCATTCTGCAAAAAATTCGGTTGGGTTTAAGTTATTGAAATCTTTTTTTTCAATGGGGTGTGCCAGCATTAAAGGATGAAATACTTTCTCAACTTCTATTTCGGGTTTAGTACCTTTTTCAAAAATCCAATTAAATAATTTATTGTAGGGAGGAACTACACCATGCCAAATTTGTTCAATTTGAGAGATCTCAATAGTTGTGTTAAGAATTAATGAAAGTTTTGTTAATCTTGTTGAAACACCAATTCTTAAACCACCAGATAAAAGTTTGATAAATGCCCATCTCTCATTTTCTGAAAAAATTGAAAGATATTTTTTTATTAATTTGGTTATATTTGTAGTACTTGAATTTTCTAGCTCATTTATAATGAAGTTTAATTTTGGTACTTTACCTTTTTGTTTATAAGGCCAAATTAAAGCTATTGTTTCAGCAAGATCGCCAACATAATCATATGATAAATCAAACAATTCAGGATCAACTTCTTTTTTGATTAGTTCTTTAATTTTTGAAATGGAAATATTTTTAATTTTCAAATTTCCTGTCAAAATAGCCAATGCTAATCCTCTGTCAGGATTTTCGGTATTTTTAAAATAATGGTTTAATAGCTCAATTTTTCTGTTTCTTGATCTAGTAAGAATTAATTGATTAATTAATTGGCTAAACTCTTTCAAATTTCTTCTCCACTATCATCTCTCCCTTGAATAGATAATGCAGATGCTTTTAAGCCTCTTTTTTTACACCAATGTACTAAAGCTTCTTCTCGACCATGTGTTACTAAAATATTTTTTGCTAAACTATTATTTATATTCGATGTTAATTCATTCCAATCAGCATGATCTGATATTAATAAAGGTAATTCAACCAAACTCTGTTTCGCTCTTTGTTTTACTGACATCCATCCAGAAGCGTGAGACAATATAGGGTCTATAAATCTTCTTGACCAAGTTGATTTTAGAGCTGAAGGTGGTGCTAAGATAATCTTTCCATTAAAATCTTTTTTCTCACCTTTAATAAGAGCTTTGGATAAATTTCCTAAATTTATACCAGACTGAATATAATAATCACAAATCTTCTCTAATGCTCCATGGATAAAAATAGTTTCATCATATCCTTTATTTCTTAATAATTTAATTAAACGTTGGGCTTTTCCAAGGGCATAAACACCAATTAAATGTGGACGATTTGAAAAATTTTTTAATGAATTAATTAATTTATTTATTTCAACTTCTGGATCTGGATGTTGAAATATAGGTAGGCCAAATGTAGCTTCAGTTACTAACGTATCGCATGTGACTGGTCTAAAGTTTTCGCAAGTATCATCTTTCGTTATTTTAAAATCACCAGTAAAATTTATTTTATCTTTCCGATATTCAAGTAAAACTTGAGCACTTCCTAATATATGTCCAGCCGGAAAAAAAGTAACTTTCACACCATTAACATTTAATGGAGAATTAAATGATAATTCTTGAAAATTATTTGCACAATTCTCTCCATATCTAATTTTCATAATTTCTATTGTATGTTTTGTTGCAAGAACATTATTATGACCAGGCTTTGCATGGTCAGCATGAGCATGAGTTATGATTGCATTTTCAACTGGAAAAATTGGATCAATAAAGGTATTTATTGGTACTATTTGTAAATGTTTATTAACCCAATCCATATTTTTTATATATCATTATGATACCAAAATTAAAGTCTCATCCTATTACTAAATGGTTAAATAAAAATGGTTGGAGTTATCACAAACACCAAATTGATACACTAGAAGAGGCTACAAAAGGATATGATATATTGCTAGTTGCACCAACAGGAGGTGGAAAAACTCTTGCTGGATTTATGCCGGCAATTACAGATTTAATTGAAAAAAAATATAAAGATAATTTTTTACATACTCTTTATATTTCACCATTAAAAGCACTTACTGTTGATGTACAAAGAAATTTAGTTCAACCAATAAATGACCAATCTTTAAATATTTCTGTTGAGACGAGAACTGGTGATACTCCATACGCAAAAAAAAGAAGGCAAAAGACATCGCCACCTCAAATGCTTATGACAACTCCTGAGTCTTTTGCTTTGTTGATGTCAGATGAAAATGCTGAAGATTATTTTAAAAATATTAAATTTTTAATTATTGATGAAATTCATACATTGATAAATTCTAAAAGAGGCGATTTATTATCACTTAATATAGCAAGATTAAATGAATTAGCTTCGAATTATACTAAAATTGGGTTATCGGCTACTATTAAAGATAAAGAAAATGTTTTGAACTTTTTATCTCAAAATAAACAAAAAAAAATTATCGATATTCCATCTTTAAATAAGCCAAAAGTAGAAATTTTAATGTCTGAAAACAGAATACCTTGGTCAGGTCATATGGCAACCTATTCTATTAGAACATTATATTCAAAAATTGAAAAAGCAGAAATGAGTATAATTTTTGTTAATACTAGAGCTCAAGCCGAGTTAATTTTTCATAATTTATGGCTTGAAAATAAATCTAATTTAAAAATAGCTGTTCATCACGGAAGTCTTGAAAGAGAAATAAGGAGAAAAGTGGAACACAAAATGTCCAAAGGAGAGATTGATTGTGTGGTTGCAACAAGTTCTTTAGATCTTGGAATTGATTGGGCCAAAATAGACTTAGTCATTCAAGTTGGTGCTCCAAAAGGTGTTTCAAGATTATTACAAAGAATTGGCAGAAGTAATCATACTTTAAATAAGCCATCAAAGGCTTTATTAGTTCCAGGAAATAGATTTGAATATCTTGAATGTTTAGCTGCTATAGAAGCTATAAAAGAAAACATCATAGATGGAGATAATTTAAAATCTGGTAGTCTTGATGTTTTAGCTCAGCATATATTAGGTGTTGCCTGTAGCAATCCATTTGATAAAACCAAACTTTATAAAAATGTTAAAACCGCTTGGCCTTACAGAAAACTCTCAATAGAAGATTTTACCCAAACTTTGGAGTTTGTTCAAAACGGTGGTTATTCACTTAGACAATACCAGAAATACTCTAAAATCGGATTAAATAAAAATAATCACTTTGCAATCAGAAATAAGACAGTTAGACAGAAGTACAAGATGAATATTGGCACTATTGTTGAATCGTATATGCTTAAAGTGAAGCTTCGAAATAAAACCTTAGGTAATATAGAAGAATGGTTCATTGAAGGTTTGACTGAAGGTGATACTTTTCTGTTTGGAGGGAAAGTTTTAAAGTTTTTAAATATATCAGAGAAGGGAGTTCATGTAGCTTTAACAAAAGATAAAAGGCCTAAAATACCATCTTACGCTGGGGGAAGAATGCCTCTTACTTCTGAGTTGGCGTTACAAGTGAAAAAGTTAATAAGCAAAAAAAAGTCTTTAAATAGTTATCCTGAACAGATAAAAGATTGGTTAATTTTACAATCTCAAAAGTCAATTTTACCAATGCATGATAAAGTTTTAATTGAAACTTTTCCTAGAAAAATGGGGAATAAAAAAAGACATTTTTTAATTTGTTATGCCTTTGAAGGAAGAAATGTTCATCAGACTTTAGGTTTTTTAATTTCGAAGAGAATGCAAAGATATAATCTTAAACCACTCGGATTTGTTGCAACTGACTATGCTCTCGCTATTTGGAGCATGAAGGAAATTAATGACATTAAATCCTTATTTAATGAAGATTTAATGATAAGCGATTTGTATGAATGGTTAGATGACACTCCATTAATGAAAAAAAATTTTAGAGATGCATCGATTATTTCAGGATTAATTGAAAGAAAAATGCCTGGTTTGACAAAAACATCGAAGCAAATTTTATTTAATACAGACTTGATTTATGATGTACTAAAGAAACATGAAGGTAACCACTTGCTTCTCAAAGTTGCTAAAGAAGATTCATTAAATGGTTTGATTTCAATTGATAGGTTAGGCAAACTAATGAAGAGAATCCAAAATAAAATTTTATTTAATAAATTAGAAAAAATATCCCCATTAGCAGTACCTCTTTTGCTTGAAATAAATAGAGAAACAATTAATAAAGATGAGCTTAATGAATATTATTTGGAAGAATTTGAAAATGAATTACTTAGTGAAATTGGTTTTTCATGAAAAAATTAGAGTTTTGTCAAAATACATTTGATATAGATCCGCACGGAATTCTCATTTGGTCAAAGCTTAATACTGCAATTGTTTCAGATTTACATTTAGAAAAAGGCTCAAGTTACGCTAAGTATGGGCAATATATTCCTCCATATGACAGTTTAGAAACATTAATCAAATTAGAAAAAATTTTATCAAACTATGTGATTAAAAAAATTATTTTTTTAGGCGATACTTTTCACGATAAAAATTCACTAAATAGAATGAATATTAAAACTCAAAAGAAATTAAAATCATTAACTAATATTTATGAATTCATTTTAATTGAAGGAAATCATGATAAAAACATAATGTATGAAATCCCAAGTTATAAAATTTTACGATTAAATGATATTGAGTTTATTCATGAAGCAATTGTTGACGATAGACATCAGATTTCTGGACATTATCACCCAACTTTATCTGTCAAATTGAATGGAAAAAGAGTAACTGAAAAATGTATCTTACAAACTGAAAGAAAATTAATTCTTCCTTCATTTGGAAAATATACTGGAGGGCTATCGATTAATAATAAAATATTTAAGCCTTATTTAAAATCTGGTTTTAATGCATATATATGTAATGAAAAAAATGTATATAAATTTTCTTCATCAGATTTGAAAAAAAATGTTAAATGAAAAGTATTTAAATAAAGTAATTGATTTTGCTTGGGCAGATGAAATAAGTTTTGATTCAATTAAAGAACAAACTGGGTTAAACGAAAAGCAGGTTATAAAATTGATGAGAAGTTATCTCAAGCCTAGAAGTTTTAAACTTTGGCGTGAAAGAGTATCTGGAAGAAAATCCAAACATAGTAAAATAAATAATATTTATAGATGATTTTCGTGGAAAATATTTTAAAAAAATACAATGCGATTGGAATTAGTATTCCAAAATTTATGATTAAATGGATGAGGTCAAACCACGCTGGAGAAACAGGAGCAGTTTGGATTTACAAAGGTGCAAGTTGTATTTTTTGGAATAAAAAAATATTGAAGATGTCAAAAGAACACATTGTAACTGAAACCAATCATCTGATAGTTATGGAAAATCTTTTAACCTCTAATGAAAAAAGCAAACTACTTTTTTTATGGAGAATTATGGGTTTTGTATTAGGATTTTTGTCAGCACTATTTGGTTATAAATTTTTTTGCATTACCGTAGATGCAGTCGAAACTTTTGTTGAGATGCATTACAATGAACAAATTGAATATTTATTAAATAATAATATAAATTATAAGTTAGCAATGGTTATAAAGAAATGCTGTGATGAAGAAATAGAACACCAGCAAGATGCAAGATCAAAGGTATTAGAAAAAGATGAAAGTAAAATTACTAACTTTTGGAAAAAAATTGTTGGGTCAGGCTCTAATATCGCAGTAAATGTTTCAAAGTTGGTCTAATAATATGATAAAAGTTCTTTATGATGGTAAGTGTGGATTATGTAATAAAGAGATCAGTTATTATAAAAAAATTGCCAATAATAAAAAGTTTAAATGGTTAGATATTGCTAATAACCCTAAAGATTTAAAAGAATTTAATATTAAACAATCGGACGCACTTTTGTATCTACACGCATTTGATTCTAAAAATAAACAATATATCGGAGTTGATGCCTTTATTTTAATTTGGAAAAATCTAAAGTACTGGAAACTTTTGGCTTTTATTGCATCTTTGCCAATAATTAAAAGTTTATTGTCCGTAATCTATAAGAAATTTGCTTACTACAGATTTAACAAATTAGAACATTGTATTATTAGTAAGAATAATGCTTAACAAAATAAAATATAAACTCTTTGGAAAGTTTCAAAACAAAAAACGTTTAGAACAAATGAAAAAAAATCCATTTAAAAGAGTTGATTCGCAAAAAATGACTGATATTGAAAAAATGGATAAAGGTTTTAATGGCAAAACCTATTCTATAAATGGTATGGATATAGATTTTTAACCAGGAAAACTAATTTTTTGATTTTAAAGTGATTTTTAGTTAAGTTATAGAAAGTTTTAAGAGGAAAAATAATGATGAAATATATTATAAGTATAATTGCAATACTCGGTTTATTTATAAACTCTGTTTTTGCTGGTGGACATAAAAAAATAAAAGTTGGTATGATTACCACTTTATCTGGAGGGGGTTCAGGTCTTGGAATTGACGTTAGAGATGGTTTTTTATTAGCTGTTAAAGGCGACAAACATTTTGAGGTTATTGTTAAGGACGATCAAAGAAAACCGGACATTGCGGTTCAAATTGCAGATAAAATGATACAGTCAGATAAAGTAGATGTTCTTACTGGAATTATATGGTCAAATTTAGCAATGGCAGTGGTGCCTGCCGCTGTTAAACAAGGAAAATTTTATTTATCTCCGAATGCAGGACCTTCTAAATTAGCGGGTAAAGGTTGTCACAAAAATTATTTCAACGTTGCTTGGCAAAATGATAATTTACATGAAGCGGCTGGTGGATATGGAAATGCTGCTGGGTATAAAAACTCATTTATTCTTGCGCCTAATTATCCAGCAGGTAAGGATGCGTTAACAGGATATAAAAGATTTTTTAAAGGCAAAATTGAAAAAGAATTATATACCAAACTTGGTCAAAAAGACTATGCAGCAGAAATTGCTCAAATAAGGTCATCTAAAGCTGATAGTATCTTCTTCTTTTTACCTGGCGGAATGGGTATTTCATTTATGAAACAATTATCTCAATCAGGTATAAATCTTCCAGTCATTGGACCAGCCTTTTCATTTGACCAAGGTATTTTAAAAGCTGTTGGTGATGCTGCTCTAGGTGTTAAAAACACTTCTCAATGGTCAAAAGATCTTGATAACAAAGCTAACAAGAAATTCGTTCAAGATTTTCAAAAAGAGTACGGACGGTTGCCATCTTTATATGCATCTCAGGGATATGACACTGGTAAATTGTTAATTTCTGCTTTAAATGTAGCAGACGTTAAAGACCAAGATAAATTCCGAAGTGCATTGAAAAATGCTAATTTTGAAAGTACCCGTGGTTCATTTAAATTTGATACAAATCAACATCCTATTCAAGACATTTATGTAAGAGAAGTGATCAAAGAGGGAAAAATTTTAACAAATAAAATTATTTCAACTGGTCTTAAAAATAGATCAAATGCTTACGTTAAAGATTGTCCTTTGAAATAAAATATAGATAAGTGAGTTTTAATAACTCACTTATTATCATCATATGGAATTTCAATTATTAATTGAACAGTTTCTAAACGGCCTGCAATTTGGAACAATGTTGTTTCTTATGTCTGCTGGTTTGACTTTAGTGTTTGGTGTTATGGGATTGATTAATCTTGCTCATGGTTCCTTTTACATGATTGGTGCTTTTGGAGCAGCTCTATTTGCTGAAATTACAGGATCTTTTTTTATTGGATTAATAAGTAGTTTTATTGTTGCTATGTTTGCAGGCGTAATAACTGAAATTTTAGTAATAAGAAAGTTATATAAAAAAGATCACTTAGATCAAGTACTAGCAACCTTTGCTTTAATTTTAATTTTTTCTGAAGGTATTAGATGGCTTTTTGGAGCATATCCACTTTATCTGAATATACCTGCAGAACTTAATGCTAGTGTTTCTCTTCCTTTAGAAATTATATATTCGAAATACAGACTTTTAATAATTGCAATTGGAATTTTAATAGCATTTTTCTTATACATTTTAACTTCTAAAACTTTACTAGGAATCAGAATAAAAGCAGGACAAAACGATAGGGAAATGATTTCTGTTTTGGGAGTAAATATTAAAACTCTTTATACAATTGTTTTTGCATTAGGTGCTGCGTTAGCTGGTTTATCTGGGGCATTGATCGGTGCGATACAATCTGTTGAGGTAGGTATGGGTGAACCAGTTTTGATATTAGCATTTGTAGTAATTATAATTGGTGGAATTGGCTCAATAAAAGGTGCTTTTGTTGGGGCTTTGTTAGTAGGAGTTACAGATACTTTAGGGCGTTTCTTACTTCCTGAGTTGTTTAAATTATTTTTTGATAATGCTGATGCAAATTTAATTGGTTCATCGATTGCCTCAATGTCAATATATATACTTATGGCAATCGTTTTAATTTTTAAGCCATCAGGTTTGTTTGGTGAAAGATCAGCATGATGTCTGAAAAGAAATTAAATTTTTTAATTCTAATATTTTTATTTTTAGTACCTTTATTTTCAATTCTTTTAAATGATATCTATATAACAACATTATTTTCAAAGATTGTTATATTAGCTATTGCAGGTATTGGTCTTAATTTAATATTGGGGTATGGTGGCATGGTTTCCTTTGGTCACGCTGCTTTTTTTGGCTTAGGTGGATATATTACAGGAATTTTAGCTTTTCATTTTAATAATTACGAACCTATCCAAATATTAGTTTTTGAGTTTGAGGGAACAAATCAACTATTATTTGTCTGGATTTTTAGTTTAATTTTTTCATCTTTATTAGCTCTCTTTATTGGTTATTTTTCATTAAGAACAACAGGTGTTTATTTCATAATGATAACATTAGCATTTGCTCAAATGTTATACTATTTTTCAATAAGTTGGCCTACTTATGGTGGAGAAGATGGATTGTCACTTTCACTTAGAAATCAAATCCCTTTTCTTAATACTATGGATCCTATCACTTTTTTTTATATTTGTTATGTATGGTTAATTATAGCAATAATATTTGTAAAATTTATTTTAAATTCTCCATTAGGAATTTCATTAAAAGCTAGCAAAGAAAATGATGATAGAGTTAGATCAGTTGGAATTAACCCTAAAAAAGTTAAATTAATTTCATTTATGATATCCGGAGCAATAACAGGTTTGGCTGGTTCTTTATATGCCGATCTTAATAGATTTGTAAGTCCAACAATTTTAAGTTGGCAAATGTCTGGTGAAATTATGATCCTAGTAATTTTAGGTGGAATGTTCAGACTTTATGGACCAATTTTGGGTGCTTTTTTTTATATTATATTAGAACAATTTCTTGGTGGTATTACAGAAAATTGGCAATTTTGGCTGGGTCTTATAATTCTTTTAGAAGTGCTTTACGCAAAGGCAGGGATAATGAGCTTTTTAATTAAAGATAAATATGATGATAAAACCAGTTCTTAAAATTGATAAACTCAGCAAATCATTCGGAGCTATAAAAGCTAATGATAACTTAAATTTAAATCTATTTAAAAATGAAATTCATGCCCTAATAGGTCCAAATGGTTCTGGTAAGTCAACATTAGTTAAACAAATTTCAGGATTTTTAAAACAAGATAGTGGTCAAATTTATCTTGAAGAAATTGATATTTCCAATTATTCAGCTGAACATAGGTCAAGAATGGGTATTGCTAGAAGCTTTCAAATTTCTTCTGTTATAAATTCATTTAAAGTCATTGATAATTTAAGATTATCCCTAATGGGTAGAGATGGAGGTTATTTAAATCTATTTAGTAATATCTATAGAAATAAAGATTATAGTGATGAAGCATTTGATTTACTTAGAATTGTTGATTTAACAAATAAGGCTAATGATTTAGTAAGTACTTTAAGTCATGGTGATAAAAGAAAACTTGAGATAAGTTTGGCGCTATCAATGAATCCAAAGTTATTACTTTTTGATGAGCCAATGGCTGGATTAGATAAAACATCATCACAATTAATGATTGATTTGTTTGAAAAATTAAAAGTTAAAGCTCCGATTTTACTTATAGAACATGATATGGAATCAGTATTTGCATTAGCTGACAGGATATCAGTTTTAGATTATGGAAGTTTAATTGCTTCTGGAAATGAAAAAGAAATAAAGTCAAATGCCAAAGTTCAGGAAGTTTATCTTGGGGATAAAAATTGAATACACTTCTTAAAATAGACCAATTAAGTGCTTGGTATGGTGATACCCGCGTACTAAATGAAGTGGAAATTGAAATTAAAGAAGGAGAAATTGTTGCCTTACTGGGTAGAAATGGAATGGGAAAAACTACTACTTTACATTCAGTATGTGGGATAATCGAGAAAGTTTCAGGCAAAATATTTTTTAAAAATAATTTAATTTCAAATTTACCAAGTTTTGAAATATCTAAATTAGGTATCGGTTTAGTGCCTGAAGGCAGAAGGATTTTTTCAAATCTTACTGTCGAAGAAAACTTGATTGTTGCTTCTAGAAAGGGTTATTGGGATCTAAATAAAATTAAACTAATTTTCCCAAGGTTATCGGAACGTTTAACACAAATGTCAAATTCACTATCCGGTGGTGAACAGCAAATGTTATCAATCGCAAGAACTCTTATGACTAATCCAAAGATGTTAATTTTCGATGAAGCAACTGAAGGTTTATCACCAAATATAAGAAATGAGATATGGACAATTATCTCTGAAATTAAAAAAAAGGAAGTTTCAATAATTTTAGTAGATAAATACTTGAACAAAATAAAACAAATTGCAGATAAGTTATATATTCTTGACAGAGGAGAAAATGCTTGGAATGGAAAACCTTCTTTATTAACTGATCAGATTGTTAAGAAATATTTATCTGTCTAAATTTTCTAATTAAATGATAAGTCCCCAAGATCTTGCGTAACAACTCCAGTAAATTCAATAGTTTTGGGTGTTAGAGTTTTTACATACTTTTGAATATTTTCTTGAATAAGTTTTTCGATATTTTTCATAATTTCTTTGTCTGGAAATTCCCAAATAACTACACTTACGTTAGGCGTATTTGGGTTTTTCAACGATCTAAACCTTACACCTTTAACAGTCTGAAGTAGAGATGGCCATTTTGTTTCTAGCATAGACTCAAAAAGCTCACAGTCTTCATTACTTGAAAATGTTCTAACAAATATTTTTACTAACATACGAATACCTTACACTTTATTTTTAAATATTATGATCTATAGTAAGGTTACAAAATATGAGGACATTATGGTAGAATTATTTTTAAGAAAAGACGTTGCATTTAGGGCTTTTAAAATTGCTTTAATTGTTGGTGTTATTCTAGCAGGAATAAATCATGGAGATCATATCATAAAGGGTGAGATGACTGGCAACAATTGGATCAAAATAATGATTACCTTTTGTGTTCCGTACTGTGTTTCTTCATTTTCATCTGTAATGGCAATTAAAAAAGAACAAAACATATCTATAATGTAATAATTATTACTTATGATTAAATTAGGTTTATTAGGAAACAATATATCAAAATCTGAAATGCCTAATCTTATCACAAAATTAGGAAATGAATTTGGGTTTGATGTTAAGTACGAACTTTTTGATCAAGCTTCAAAAACAAATTTTAATTTCAAAAAATTTTTAAGCCAAATAAAAGAAAAGAATATTTCTGGGATTAATGTTACCTACCCTTTTAAAGAACTAGCATTAGAGCATTCAATTAAATTTAGTAAAGAAACAAAGTTAGTAAAATCAACCAATCTTATTTTAATCAATGAAAGTATGACTTCACATAATACAGATTTCACTGGTTTTCTTAATACTTATAAATTTAATTTTAATAAAGAACCTTCAAAATTAGTTATTTTAGGAGGTGGTGGAGTTGGAAAATCAGTTTGTTTTGCTTTATTAAAATTAGGAGTTAAAGAACTTTACATAATTGAAAAAGATCACATTAAATTAGAAAAATTAATAGAGGATTTAAAGAAACAAAACGAAAAGGTGTATTCAATAAAGTTAGATGAGTTGATAGAAAATCAGCATGAATTTGATGGATTTTTAAATTGTTCTGAGCAGGGTCATATTAACACTCCTGGAAATCCATTTGATGGGTTGAAATTAAATAGTAATCAATGGTCTTTTGATGTAATTTACACGCCTGCTATGACAACTTTTTTAAAAAATTCAGAGAATAGTGGAGCAAAAATAATTACTGGCATTGATCTTTTTTTATTCCAAGGAATAGAGTCATTTATCATTTTTACAGAACAAGAAAAATTAAGAAAAAAAATCATGAGTAATTATGACAATATAAGAGAGTACTATTTTAAAAAGTTAATCACTTGATAATGTCAATTTTACTACATTAGAACTAACTAAATTTTCTATTTCATCTTTTGTATAATTTAACTCCAATAAAATTTCATTTGTATGTTCACCAATTTGAGGTGGTATATTTTTAACGCCAACTGATTTTGATCTGCTAAACTTTATTGGAGAAGCTATACCTTGATATTCATCTTTACGAAGAACCATTTGTCTTTCTTTTGTCTGAGAATGATTGATAGCTTCTTCCATGTTCCTGACTGGACCAGCTGGAACACCTGCATTTAAAAGTTTTTCTGAAAAAGAGTTTCCATCAACATCCTTAAGTGCACTTTGTAAATAATCTGTTAATTCTAATCTGTTTTTAACTCTATCTGCATTAGTTTTAAATCTATCATCGTCTATCAAGTTATCTAAATTGAGTGCTTTACAGAGTCTTGCAAATCCAGCATCGTTTCCTATTCCCATAAAAATTTCATTAGTAGCTGTATCGAACTTGTCATATGGAGATATGTTAGGATGTGAGTTTCCTGTTGCTTTTCCAGGTTTTTTACTCAGAAAAAAATTTGCATTGTGAGGATGCATTAAAGCTAGAGAAGAGTCATATAATGTCATGTCAAGATATTGGCCTTTATTGGAGGTATTTCTTTCTTGTAAAGCCATTAATATTCCAATTGCAGAGTATAAACCAGTGCCCATATCTACAAAGGGTGCTCCCATTCTTACACTACCACTTTCTGGTGTTCCATTTATAGACATCATTCCAGTCATCGCTTGAACAATTGCATCATAACCAGGTGCTCCACCTAGTGGGCCCTCTTGACCAAAGCCAGATATTCTACAATGAATAAGTTTTGGAAATTTTTCTTTTAAAACTTCTTCATATCCTAAACCCCATTTTTCCATTGTCCCTGTTTTAAAATTTTCAATAAGAACATCTGCATCTTCCAGAAGTTTAATTAATATTTCTTTTCCTTTTTCTGATAATAAATCAATTGCAATTGATCTTTTATTTCTATTTACAT
Source organism: uncultured SAR116 cluster alpha proteobacterium (assembly GCA_902590245.1). Taxonomy (GTDB): domain Bacteria; phylum Pseudomonadota; class Alphaproteobacteria; order Puniceispirillales; family Marisalimonadaceae; genus TMED54. The sequence continues at coordinate 34,507 of CACIWG010000006.1, forward strand.
TTATAAAATATGATGCCATTCCATTTGAGAATGGTGGCCCCCATCCTCTCACCTCGTCGCCTATGTGAGCTTCTACTTTTATAACATCGGCTCCATGATCAGCAAGAATTTGAGTTGCGTAAGGTCCCCCAAGAACTCTGGTTAGATCTATTATTTTTAAATTTTCCAAAGCATGTTTCATTTTATTTCCTATAGTTTTGATTAGTACGATCTTGGTAAATGAAGTATTTTTTCTGATATATAATTTAATATCATTTGTGAACTAACAGGTGCTAACTTTGGTATTAAGGATTCTCTTAATAATCTTTCAACATGATACTCTTTTGCATATCCCATTCCTCCCAAAGTTACAACAGCTTGTGTTGCTGTTTTAAATGCTATTTCTGCAGCGTAATATTTTGCAGCATTTGCAAGTCCCCCAGAATTTTGACCTTTATCATATTGATAGGCGGCTTTCGATATTAATAATTCGGCAGCCTCAAGTTCTATCCACAATTCAGCTAAAGGATGTTGAATACTTTGATTTTTACCAATCGGTCTATCAAATACAATTCTTTCATTAGCATATTTTACAGCTTTGTCTAAAGCATCTTTTCCAATGCCTAGAGCTTCTGCTGCAATCAATATTCTTTCAGGATTTAAGCTATCTAAAATATATCTAAAGCCTTTGCCTTCTTCTCCAATTCGGTCTTCTTCAGATATTTCTAAATTATCAAAAAAGATTTGATTACTATCAACAGAACCTCTCCCCATTTTTTTTATCTCTCTTACTTCAATTTTTGTTCTGTCAAAATCTGTGTAAAATAAAGTCAATCCATCAATATTACTTTTTGTTTCTCCTAATTCAGAAGTTCTTGCTAAAAGTAGAATTTTATTTGCAATTTTTGCTGTTGAGGTCCAAATTTTTTGTCCGTTTATTAAATATCCACCTTGGATTTTACTTGCTGTAGTTTTTATTTTTCCAGTATCTAACCCAGCATCAGGTTCAGTAACTCCAAAACAAGTTTTGTCATTGCCAGAAATTAAGTTAGGTAACCAATTCTTTTTTTGTGTTTTAGTCCCATAAACAACTATAGGGTGTGGTCCAAAAATATTAATATGTATAGATGATGCAGCAGACATTCCACCACCATTTCTAGCTATATTTTGCATAAAAAGAGCAGCTTCTTGAATGCCTAAATTAGCTCCTCCATATTCTTCAGGCATACACATGCCTAACCAACCACTTTTGGCAACTTCATTATAGAATTCTGTAGGAAATTCTGACTTTAAGTCTAAATCTAACCAGTAATTATCATCAAATTTTGATGAAATTTTTTTAGCTGCTTCAACAATATTTTTTTGTGTTTCAGTTAGTTCAAATGTCATGAAAATTATCTATGAGATGAGTGATAAATATCATTTGGCTCCATTTCAGTAGCGATAGCTAGTCTGTTTGTCATGTTAAAAAAACCAGTAATTAAACTTATGTCCCAAATGTCTTTGTCAGAAAAACCATTTTTACTCAATTCATCCCTTGATTTTTTATTTACGTCAGAAGGGTTTTTTGTAAGTTCTTTGACATATCTGAGCATTATTTGGTGCTTTTTTGCTAAATTTGCTGCTTCTAAGTTTGAAATTAATCTTTCTCCTAACTGAGGATCTCCAGATAATTCTCTAACAGCTGATCCATGTGCAACTATACAGTAATAGCAGTGATTTAAAGATGAAACAGTAACTGCTATCATTTCTCTTTCTAACTTAGTTAAACCAGAATCTCCTAACATAATAGAATTGTATAATTTGGTAAAACCTTCAAACTGTTTTGGAAAATTAGAGAATGCAGCTAAAACATTTGGGATAAATCCAATTTTTTCTTTAACAATTTTTAAATAATTTTCAGCATTTAAATCATCTTTAGTTTTTTTCTTATTTTTAAGATTTAAACTTGTGATTTTATTTTTTGCCAATTGTCTTGGTATTTTAGTCATTACTACTCCTTAATCCAATTAGGTTTTTTCTTATTAAAAAAAGCATTTATACCATCTTTAGCTTCTTTAGTGTCCCATATATCTGCTAGTTTGTTAATTGTAAGATCTACAATATTTTGATCTATAGGATAAGATAAATCTCTCACCAGTTTTTTTGATTCTAATATTGAATTAGGGGCTGAATTTTTAAAATTATCTATAAACTCAGATATTTTAGAATTAATTTCATTCTCTTCGTATATAAAATCAATCAACCCAAATTTAACTCCATCATCAGGTCTAAAAATTTTTGCAGATGTAAATAAATGGATTGCGTTTTTTTCGCCAATTTTTTTAATTACATATGGACTTATTGTTGCTGGTATAAGGCCAAGTTTTGCTTCTGTTAATGCCATCTTGATGTTTTTTATTGAAAAAACAAAATCACATATTGACATAATTCCAATACCACCACCAAAGGTATTACCTTCTATGTTACCAATAATAGTTTTAGGACAATTGTAGAGTTTTAGAAGCAAGTCAGCAAGTTTAGATGCTTCTATAATTCTATTTTCTCTTGGTGCAGATAGTTGTTTTTTCATCCACGATAAATCACCTCCAGCACAAAAACTTTTCCCATTTGCTGAAATTAAAATAAGAGATGATGTATCTCTAGATAACTCATCAATACAAAGGCTTAATTCGTTTATGATATCTAGTGTAAGTGCATTATGAACATCTGGATCGTTTAACCTAATTTCAGTAGCAATATTATTAATTTTTGTAACTATAATCTTCTTGAAATTCATAAAAATTCTACATTCTAAAAAGACCAAATTTTGTTTTTTTAATTTTTGAGTTCAAACTTATTTGCAGACACATTGAAAGAATATTTCTTGTATCTCTTGGATCTATAATACCATCATCCCACAATCTGGAAGATGAATAAAGAGGATTTGACTGATAATCAAATTGTTTGACCAATTTAGAAAAAAATTCTTTTTCTATCTTTTCGTTCCATTCTTCGTTTTTCTTCTTAACATTTATTTTTTTAAGCTGAAGTAAAACATTTGCAGCTTGCTCTCCACCCATGACTGATATTTTTGAACTTGGCCAAATCCATAAAAAATTAGGCTGAAAAGCTCTTCCACACATACCATAGTTACCAGCACCAAAACTGCCACCTACGATGACTGTTATTTTGGGAGAATTTGAATTTGAAACAGCATTAATTAATTTAGCGCCGTTCTTAGCAATTCCAGTATGCTCGGCTTGTTTGCCAACCATAAAACCAGTAATATTTTGAAAAAATATAATAGGTATTTTTCTCTTACTACAAAGTTGAATGAAATGAGTTCCTTTTTGCGCACTCTCAGAAAATAAAACGCCATTGTTGGCTATTACTCCACAACTGATTTCATTTATTTTTGCAAAACCTGTTATAAGAGTTTTTCCATAATTTGGTTTAAATTCATCTAAATCAGAACCATCAATTATCCTCATTATAATTTCACTTATATCAAATGGTTTTTTAAGATCACTTGGGACAATTCCTATCAGTTCTTCACTGTCATATAGTGGCAACTTTGTTATTTGATCAAATTTTTTTTGAGTAATGTTAGCATTTTTAATGCATTGGCGAGTTAATTCTAAAGCATGATAATCATCATCTGCAAGATAGTCAGCAACACCTGAAATTTCTGTATGAACTTTACCACCTCCTAAATCTTCTGCAGATATTTTTTCACCAATTGCTGCTTTTACTAAAGGTGGTCCTGCTAAAAAAATAGTTCCCTGATTTTTTACAATTATAGTTTCATCGGACATTGCTGGGACATAAGCTCCACCAGCGGTACAACTTCCCATAACAACTGCCACTTGCATTATATTATTAGAAGACATTTTTGATTGATTATAAAAAATCCTTCCAAAATGATCTCTATCTGGAAATACTTCGTCTTGATTTGGAAGATTTGCTCCTCCTGAGTCAACTAGATATATACAAGGTAAGTTATTTTGCATTGCAATTTCTTGAGCTCTTAAATGTTTTTTCACAGTAATAGGGTAATAAGTACCCCCTTTTACTGTGTAATCATTACAAATTATCATCACATTCAAGTTATGAATTTTTCCAATGCCTGTTATTAAGCCACCTCCAGGACATTCGTTGTCGTAAAGGTCATGTCCAGCTACTGATCCTACTTCTAAAAAAGTAGAGTTTTTGTCAAGTAACTGAGTAATTCGCATTCTAGGGAGTAATTTTTTTTCTTTGGAAGTTTTTTTGTTGAACTTTTTAATACCGCCTTTAAAGGCAAAATCTTTCACCTTTTTGATTTCATCAATTTTCAAGAGCATATAATTTTTATTATTTATAAAAATATCACTAGATACTGATAAATTAGATTTTAAAATGCCCATATTAATATCCCTCAGATATCTCTCTTCCAATTAGCATTCTCCTTATCTCCGAGGTTCCTGCACCAATTTCATATAATTTTGAATCTCTTAATAATCTTTCAACTGGATAATCTTTCGTATAGCCATTACCTCCTAAAATTTGGATGGCATCTAAAGTGATAGTTGTTGCTTTTTCCGCTGCATACAAAATACAACCTGCAGCATCTTTCCTTGTTGTTTCCCCTCTATCACAAGCAGATGCAACTGCATAAACATATGATCTACAGGCATTAAGTGTGGTATACATATCTGCAATCTTACCTTGGATTAATTGAAATTGGCCAATTGATTTACCAAACTGTTTTCTTTCCTGTGTATAAGGTATAACAGTATCTAGTGCTGAAGCCATAATCCCCAAAGGACCTGCAGCCAATACAACTCTTTCAAAGTCTAATCCACTCATTAGTATTGATGCACCATCTCCAGGATTTCTTAATATATTGTTTTCAGGTACTTCACAATTATCAAATATTAATTCAGATGTATTTGAACCACGCATTCCAAGTTTATCAATTTTTTTTCCTACAGAAAATCCAACCATGTCCTTTTCAACTATAAATGCTGTTATTCCCTTTGAGCCGGCAGCAGGATCAGTTTTAGCATATATTATTAAAACATCAGCATCTGGACCGTTTGTTATCCACATTTTTGTTCCATTCAATAAATACGTTTTATTACCTTGTTTTTCAGCATGTAATGACATAGATACAACGTCAGATCCTGAGTTAGGCTCACTCATTGCCAAAGCACCTATTTTTTTTCCAGAACATAACTCTGGTAAATATTTATTTTTTTGCTCATGGTTTCCATTTCTATTAATTTGATTCACACATAAATTTGAAAATGCTCCATAAGACAATCCTATTGAAGCACTAGCTCGACTAATTTCTTCCATAACAATGCAATGTGATAAATAGTTTAATCCAGTACCTCCATAATCTTCATCAGCTGTGATGCCTAGCAAGCCTAGCTCCCCAAATTTTTGCCATAAAAAATTTGGAAATTCATTCTTTTCATCAACTTCTTTTGCTAATGGAGCAATTTCATTTTGAGCGAATTTATTTACAGTATTTTTTAATTGATTTAGATCTTGGTTAAATCCAAAGTTAAGAGTTTTATCATACATAATTTTAATTCATAGCACGTTTTTTAGCTTCATTTGTTTCAAAGCTTGATACATGAAGTAAGCTTGATATTTTTCTCATGAGATTTGATTCATAATCATCTAAATTTCCATCAGCTAATACTACTCCCCATAGCATTTCGACAACTTTTATTCTTTCTTCATGATCCATTGTATCAAGAATGACTTTAATATCTGAAAATATTTCAACTTTTTCATTTTCTTTTTCTAAAACAAAATTAACTGCATTTTTTGCTTTGCTTGGTTCTAGATGAAATTTATTAATTAGTAAGCTTGTAATTTTTTCTATTTCATCATCTGAAACTATTCCATCAACCTTGCAGGCTTCAATTAAAAGAGACAATACTGCATAGATTTCTTCTTCAATTATTTCAACTTGCGAATTCTTGTCCTGTTTAACTTTCTCAAAGATATTTTTTAAATTTTGAAACATATATTTTCCTTTTTACATATTAAAGACCTAATTTTATTAAAAATCAATTTACAGATTTAAATAAATACAATTATAGTAATTAATCATTTATTGGGAGGAATTAAATGGCAGGCCGTGAATTTTTAGAATCAATTGAAGTAAATTACAAAAAAGCAGTTGAATGCTTGCAAAAAACTGAAGGAAAAGAAATCTATAGTGATGAGTTAGCAGGTCAAATAATGACAGCAAATTCTACCTACGTGGTAAGATTTGGTGTTAGACTACGTGGAACTATATACACTTTTACGGGCTACAGATCTGTTCATTCTGATCATTTTGAACCTGTAAAAGGGGGCATAAGGTATGATGTTGAAGTAAATCAGGATGAAGTAGAAGCTTTAGCAGCACTTATGACCTATAAATGTTCATTAGTTGAAGTTCCATTTGGGGGATCGAAAGGTGGTCTTGAAATAAATATTAGAGATTGGAAGGAAGACGAGTTAGAAAAAATTACAAGACGTTTTACCCAAGAATTAGCTAAAAGAGATTTGATACATCCGTCCCAAAATGTACCAGCTCCGGATGTTGGCACAGGTGAAAGAGAGATGGCTTGGATGGCTGATGAATATAGAAAACTAAATCCTACAGATTTGAATGCTTGGGCGTGTGTAACTGGAAAACCAGTGAATAAAGGCGGCATTGGTGGAAGAACAGAAGCGACCGGAAGAGGAGTTCAGTATGCTTTAAGAGCATTTTTTGATCATCCCAATGATGTAAAAAAAACAGGTTTAACACCAGGTTTAAAAGGTAAAAGAGTTATAATACAAGGCTTAGGGAACGTTGGTTATCATGCGGCTTTATTTTTATCAAATGAAGATGGATGTTTAATTACTCATGTCATCGAAAGAGATGGTTCAGTAGTAAATCCAAAAGGAGTGAATATAAAAGAATTACGAGAGTATATTTTCAAAAATGGGGGAGTTAAAGATTTTGAAGGATTTGTTTCAAAAGGAGCAGAAACTCTAGAAGAGGATGCCGATATTTTAATTCCTGCTGCAATGGAATTAGTCATAAATAAAGGAAATGCTGAAAAGATAAAAACTCCGTTAATTATTGAGGCTGCAAACGGCCCTGTATCTAGTGAGGCTGACGAAATACTTTTTAAAAGGGGAGTTGTTATAATCCCAGATCTTTATGCAAATGCAGGTGGAGTTACAGTTAGTTATTTTGAATGGATAAAAAACTTAAGTAGAATACGATTAGGAAGACTTCAACGACGTGCTCAAGAAAATCAAACTATATTAATGATAGAAGCACTTGAAAAAATGACTGGTTCTAGATTCCCAGATGAATATAAAGATTTAGTGATGCAAGGTTCAGCAGAAATTGATTTAGTAAGATCAGGGTTAGAGGATACTATGAGAAATACCTATAATGTAATAAGTGAAGTTTGGAACAATAATTCTAATGCTAATGATTTAAGAACTTCTGCCATGATGGTGTCTGTAAAAAGAGTGATGGATAGTTATAATTCACTAGGATTATAGACTATAGGATTAAAGAAAATAAAAAAAGGCAGTCAATAAAGACTGCCTTTTTATGGGGAGGTAATTTGATTATTATTTTTTAAAATCAGGGTATGCTTCCATACCAACTTCACTTACATCTACACCTTCAAGTTCTTGTTCTTCTGATACTCTGATACCAATAATTATTTTTATTGCATACCATACAACTGAAGAAGCGATCACTGTAAATGCTCCTATAGCTAATATACCATAAAGTTGAGCACCAATATTTGCATCAGAATTTGAAAACACTACAGCGATTGTTCCCCAAATACCTGCAAATAAATGTACTGGTATTGCACCTACAACATCATCAACTTTGAATTTGTCTAACATTGGTATTGATAATACGACTATCAATCCACCTACTGCTCCTATAAAAATTGCAAGCATTGGTGATGGAGCTAAAGGCTCAGCTGTAATTGCCACTAACCCACCAAGAGCACCGTTTAAAGCCATTGTTAAATCAGTTTTTTTGTAAAATAACATAGTTAAAATTATTGCTACAACAACACCACCCGCCGCAGCTAGATTTGTATTGATATAAATGTTTGATATAGCAGAAACATCAGCAGCAGAACCCATAGCAAGTTGAGAACCACCATTAAATCCAAACCAACCAAACCATAATATAAAAGTTCCTAATGTTGCTAACGGTAAGTTTGAACCTGGCATTGGATTAACACTACCATCTGATGTATATTTACCTTTTCTAGCGCCTAAAATGATTGCACCAGTTAAAGCAGCCCATCCACCGACACCATGTACTATGGAAGAACCTGCAAAATCCAAAAATCCAGCTTCACTTAAATATCCACCACCCCAAGACCATGAGCCTTGAATTGGATAAATGAAACCACACAAAACAACAACAAATATTAGAAAGCTTGATAATTTAACCCTCTCAGCAACGGCTCCACTAACAATTGACGCAGCGGTAGCACAGAAGACCATTTGAAACCACCAATCAGATCCTGATGAATAATCACCTTCAAGGGGTTCAAGTTTGTCTGAAGGACCCCATAAAGAAAATGAACCTATCCAACCTGTCACATCCATATACATGAGATTATAACCTACAACTGCAAACATTATTCCTGCAATAGAATACAGACCAATGTTTTTAGCACACTGAACAACAGCATTTTTAGCTCTGACTAAACCAGTTTCTAACATGCAGAAACCAGCAGCCATGAGCATTACTAAAAACCCATGAACCAAAAAGGAAAATGAGTTAAAAATATAAGCGACTTCAGCATCAACTGCTGCATTTGCAAATGATGAAATAAACAAGCAAGCTGAAATAAAGCCTAATGTAAAAATTCTTTTCATAAAAACTCCTAACGTTAAATAATTAATAAAGAATTTGAACAACATATTTAATTATGAGATTTATTAAATGTATCCAAAGTTATAATATGATTAAATTATATGCAAAAAAACGTTTAAAATTTAATATACGACTATTTATTAATCAAAAATTTTGTTCTTAAGTATGTATATTAAGTACTTATTAATCTCATTCTTTGTATTTTTAAGACTCAGTTTGAGAGAACCTAAATCTCTTATATTTAGATTTTTCTGAAGCTTTTCTAGAATTTGATTTGTTAATTTGCTTGGCTTTTGATCTGAGAATGTAAGATTTACAAATTGATCAATAATAAAATAAAACATTTTTGCTTTTTTAATAAAATATTTTTTCTCTTCTATATTTTCTATTAATTCATTGTATTTTGGATTGCTATAAAAAAATTCCAAGAATTCAATGTCCCTTTGACCGCCTAAAGAGTATTTAGTTTCGTACCAATGAATTTTATTTTCTACATTTTCAGAAATATTTAAACTAATTTGTTTTTTATTATTTTCAATTTTTTCGGGTTTTATGTTAATTCTTCTCATTTCATTAATTTCTTGAATTAAATTTTTACTGTTGATTGTTTGTGATTTAAATTTTTGAATAACTTTGTCTAGTTCAATTTGAAAATTCCCCTCTTTAAAAACTAATTCACTTTTCATTAAAGCCATTTTTTCCCATGAAAAAGTCTCATTTTCATGAAATGATTTAAATTCAGATAATGTACAAGCGTTTGAACAAATACGATCTTTTGGTCCAAGTTTTGTATCTATTTCATAAATTAAATTTTCAGATGTTCTTGAACTTAAAATTGAAATCATTTTTTGTGAAATAAGAGACAAAATTAAATGATAAGTTTTCTGATTTTGAAAATTTTGGTTCTTATCTGGGAAAATAAACACTAGATCTAAATCAGAATTTGATGTCATTAAATTTTGAGCAAATCTTCCATATGCCAAAATTCCAAAATCATTTATGATATTTGAGTCAAAATTTTTCTCTTTAGATATTAAATCAACTGCAACTTTTTGAGCTTTTTTTAATGTGCAATGAGCTAATAAATAAAATTCATACGCAGCATCTTCTACTTTTAATTCATCAGTTATAATTGATACAATAATTTGAAATTTAAGCTTTCTATGAATTTTTCTTAATTTATTTAAAATTGTTTCTTCATTTTCATTAAAATTTATTTTGTTAAACTCTTTCTGATATATATTGACGTTTTTAGTTAATTTTATTCCGTAATAAGGATCTAATATTTCTAGTAAATCAATATCTTTAGACAAAAGATTTGTAGCATGCCCTGAGAAGGTAAGAATGTCTGATATTTTTTTGTGAGAAAAAGAATTTAAAATCACCATTTCAATAAATTCAAAATTGGGTTGTATAGCATCAATGAATCTCAAAAGCTGATAAGTACCTTGTCTAGGGTATTTAGATTTTAAAATTATAGGCAGTATAGAACTTGAAAACTTTTCAATTAAGTCAATGTAATCTTTTTGTATTTTTTTATTAATAATATTTTTAAAATATTCTCTAAAAAAAACTAAAATATCATGTTTACTAATTTTTGTTTTTTTAAAAAGATAGGTTATTAAATTATTGATATTATGATCATAATCTTCATTTACATCGTTTATTGACGAAATATTTTCTGGCAATCGAATTTTATCTAAATAGTTCAACGTAAATACTTTAAATTAAATCTTTTTTTATATAAAAAAAATGCTATTAGAATTATAAATCAAATTTTACGAAAGTTGCAATTAAAATGGATTTAAAAACCTTTCTGGAAAAGAACTATTCAATAGATTCTTTAAACAAGGTTATATTAGATATTTCAAATGCAGCTGTTAAAATATCAAACTCAATAAGAAATAATAATAAAATAGAAAGTAAGAAAGAATCTACTCAAAATGCTGATGGTGACAAACAAAAACCATTAGATATTTTTGCTGATGAATGTATTTTTAAATCTATAAGTAATAGTTCTGTTGCTGCCTATTGTTCTGAAGAACAAGATGGAATGACAATTATAGATGCAAATGGAAAATATTTGATATTTTGTGATCCATTAGACGGATCATCTAATATCGATAATAACATATCAATAGGAACAATTTTCTCAATTCTTACTTTTAAAAATGGTTCAATTGAAAATTCTTTAAAACAAAATGGCAAATCTCAACTATGTGCTGGTTTTTTTGTCTATGGGCCTCAAACAACTCTTATTTTATCACTAGGTTGTGGAGTACATTCTTTTTACTATGATCATACAGATAATCAATTTAAAATATTAAATCCAAATATATTGATCCCAGAATCAACATCTGAATTTTCTATTAATTCTTCTTACAGGAGACATTGGAATAATAAAGTAAAAAATTACATAAAGAATTGTGAAGATGGAATTGATGGAATAAGAAATAAAAATTTTAATATGAGGTGGGTGGGATCATTAGTTGCAGACGCAAGTAGAATCTTTGAAAGAGGTGGAATTTTTCTTTATCCAGAAGATAGAAGAGAAAAAAATAAAAGTGGAAGATTAAGGCTAACATATGAAGCTAATCCCATATCTTTTTTGATAAGTCAGGCTGGAGGAAAAGCTACAAATGGTTCAATTGATATTTTGAACGTAGAAGTGAATGAAATACATCAACGTGTACCTTTTATTTTTGGTTCTAAAGGAGAGGTTGAAATTTTTTTAAATACTAACTAAGTCTAAATCAAAATTGTCGAGAAAAATTATGTCTAAAACATCTGAATTAAATATAGAAAAATTAAAAAAAATGTCTAATGCAATAAGAGTACTTGCAGCTGAAGGGGTACAAAAAGCAAACTCAGGTCATCCTGGTATGCCTATGGGTATTGCTGATGTTGCAACAATTTTATTCTCCCAATATTTGAATATTGATGTAAAAAAACCTGATTGGCCTGATAGAGATAGATTTGTTTTGTCAGCTGGTCATGGATCAATGCTTATATATGCTCTGAATTACCTTTTAGGTTATGCTGATATGAATGTTGAAAGTTTAAAAAACTTTCGCCAATTAAATTCCAACACACCTGGTCACCCTGAATATGGGGATACTTTAGGAGTTGAAACTACAACAGGACCTCTTGGTCAAGGGTTAGGGACTGCTGTTGGTATGGCTTTGGCGGAAAGGATGTCTAACGCTAAGTTTGGAAAAAATCTTGTTGATCATTTTACTTATGTCATTGTTGGTGATGGATGTCTTCAAGAGGGTATAAGTCACGAAGCTATAGAATTTGCAGGACATCTAAAGTTAACAAAGTTAATTGTTCTTTTGGATGATAATTCAATTTCTATTGATGGCAATATTAATTTGTCAAATTCAAGTAATCAAGTTGCCAGATTTAAAGCATCAGGTTGGCATACTCAATCAGTTGATGGACATAACTTTGATCAAATATCAAAAGCAATTGAAAATGCAAAAAAAACAAATAAACCATCATTTATTGCTTGCAAAACTATAATTGGTTTTGGTTCACCAAATCTTTCAGGTACTGAAAAAACACATGGAGCTCCACTTGGGGATGATGAAGTTGAAAAAGTTAAAAAAGAATTAAATTGGAAAAGTAACCCATTTGAAGTTCCAAAAGACATACTTAATGATTGGAGATCTTCAGTTGAGCGAGGATCAAAAATTAGAAAGGAATGGGAAAATAGATTTAATAAAAGCTCTAAAAAAAATAAATTTATTAAAAACAATTCGAACTATTTATCTCAAGCTTTTAATAAAAATTTAAAATCTCATATTGAAAAATTGAAATTAGAAAAACCTAAATTAGCCACAAGACAAGCAAGTTTAGAATTTTTAAAAATTTTGTCATCTAATGTAGATAATATTGCTGGTGGATCAGCAGATTTAACAGGATCAAATTTGACAAAAACTCCAGATATGAATTCTGTAAAACCAAAAAAATTTAAAGCTAATTACATTCATTATGGAATTAGAGAACATATGATGGGAGCTGTTATGAATGGAATAGCACTTCATAAAGGTTTTGTAACATATGGAGGAACTTTTTTAGTTTTCAGTGATTATATGAGAAGTTCAATTAGGTTGTCAGCTCTCATGAAGACTAAAGTAATTTATGTGCTAACTCATGATTCAATTGGCCTGGGTGAAGATGGCCCTACTCATCAACCGGTAGAACATTTAGCAATGCTGAGAGCTACTCCTAACCTAAATGTATTTCGTCCTGCCGATGCAGTTGAAACAGCAGAGGCATGGGAAATTGCACTTAAATATAATGGACCATCTATATTGGCTTTATCAAGACAGGGTTTAAAAACATTTAGAGATGAAAAAGGGAATAATAATCTTACAAGTAAAGGGGGATATCTCGTTAAAGATTTTGGAAATGACAGAGATTTAACAATAATTGCCACAGGTTCTGAAGTTGAGATTGCATTAGAAACTTCTGATCTTTTATTAAAAGATAATATTAAGGCATCAGTGGTATCTTTACCATGTTGGGAGATATTCGAAAAACAATCAGAAGAATATAAATTAAATGTTCTTGGAGAAAAATTAAAAGTTGGTGTTGAAGCAGGTTCAGAATTAGGCTGGCATAAATATATAGGATCAAATGGTATTTTTATTGGAATGAAAACTTTTGGAGCATCAGCACCCGCAAATCATTTATTTGAATATTTTGGATTAAGTTCAGATAAGATTAGAGAAAAAATTCTAGCTAAAATTAATACATAAGTTTATGCCCTCTTCAAAAGAACTATTTAAATTAGATTTAACGAATAAATTGATTCTTGTTAGGGTTGATTTGAATATGCCTTTGGTAAATGGTGTTGTTCAAGATGAAACAAGGCTTCAATCTGTTTTACCAACTATTCAAGAAATTATTAAAAAAGGTGGTAAGTTAGTACTTTGTAGTCACTTTGGAAGACCTAATGGTCAATATAATAAAAAATACAGTTTAAAACCATTAATAGAGCCTTTGTCAAAAGCATTAAATTGTCCTATTGATTTTTCACCAACTTGTATTGGACCGCAAGCTGAGGAATTAAAAAATAATCTTAAAGAGGGTCAAACTTTACTTTTAGAAAATTTACGATTTCATAAGGGAGAAGAAACTAATGATAAAGATTTTTCGGAAAATTTAACTTTGGGGATTGATTATTTTGTTAATGATGCTTTTTCATGTTCTCACAGAAAGCATTCTAGTACGGTAGGTGTGACAAATTTTTTACCTTCTTTTATGGGAACTCACTTAGAAAAAGAGATTAAAGCTTTAGAGGGTGTTTTAAATAATCCCAATAAGCCTGTAGCTGCAATAATTGGAGGCTCCAAAGTTTCAACTAAAATAGATGTAATAAATTTTTTACTCAAAAAAATGGATATTATTATTATTGGTGGAGCTATGGCTAATACTTTTATTGTTGCTAAAGGTCTTAATGTCGGTAAAAGTTTATTTGAAAAAGATTCCATTGATTTAGCTAGAGAGCTTATAGAAAAGTCACAAAATAATAATTGTAATTTAATTTTGCCAATTGATTTTATTGTATCTAAAAATTTAAAAAAAAATGCTGAATATACAACTACTAATTTTGACTCAATACCACGTAATATGATGGCACTAGACATTGGCCCAAAATCGATAGAGCTTATTAATAAAAATATTAATAACTGTAAAACTATTTTATGGAACGGACCATTAGGTGCTTTTGAAACTTGCCCATTCGATAAAGGTACTAATAAAGTCGCTTCGTATGTTTCAAGCCTTACAAAACAAAAAAAGATTTTGAGTGTTGCAGGTGGAGGTGATACAGTTTCTGCATTGAACAATGCACAAGTATTGAATGATTTTAGTTATGTATCCACTGCAGGTGGAGCATTTTTAGAATGGTTAGAAGGTAAAATATTGCCAGGTATCGAACCTATATGTTAACTTAAGAAAGGAAAATAATGTCAGTCAAAGTAGCAATTAATGGATTTGGAAGAATTGGTAGAAATATACTTAGGTCTATCATTGAAAATAAAAATGACAATGTCAAAGTAGTTGGCATTAACGATTTAGGTCCTATAGAAACAAATGCGCATTTATTAAAATATGATTCTGTTCATGGCATTTTTAAAAGAGATGTTATAATTAATGGTAGTGATCTAGATGTCGGAACAGGACCAATTAAAGTCACTTCAGAAAGAAACCCAGAAAATTTACCTTGGAAAGAATTAGACGTAGATGTTGTTTTAGAATGTACTGGAATTTTTACTAGTAAAGAAAAGGCTCAACAACACATAACTGCAGGCGCGAAAAAAGTTCTTATATCTGCGCCTGCGAGTGGAGTTGATCTTACTGTCGTGTACGGTGTAAACCATAAAAAAATTTCAAATGAACATCAAATTTTATCAAACGCTTCGTGTACGACTAATTGTCTTGCTCCTTTAGCGTATGTTTTAAATAAATCCATAGGTATAGAAAATGGTTTTATGACCACAATACATTCTTATACTGGAGATCAACCAACATTAGATACGATGCATGGTGATCTTTATAGGGCTAGGGCTGCAGCTGCTAATATGATACCTACATCAACAGGTGCTGCTAAAGCTGTTGGGTTAGTTTTACCTGAACTAGATGGTAAACTTGATGGTGTTGCAATTAGAGTTCCTACACAAAATGTTTCAGTTGTTGATTTTAAGTTTAATTCAAAGAAAGAAACTTCAATTGAAGAAATTAATGAGGCAATAAAAATTGCATCTGAAAATGAATTAAAAAATATTCTAAGTTTTAATGATAAAAAACTAGTTTCGAGTGATTTTAATCATAATCCATCCTCTTCAATATTTCATTCTGATCAAACAAAAGTTATGAATAAGAAATTTGTAAGAATTTTGAGTTGGTATGATAATGAATGGGGTTTTTCAAATAGAATGTGTGATACTGCATTAGAAATAGGAAAATATATATAGTTTATGTCCTCACAAAAAATAATTATTGCACCATCAATTTTATCTGCTGATTTTAGTATTCTTGGTCAAGAAGTTAATGATATTGATGAAGCTGGCGCTGATTGGGTTCATTTGGATGTAATGGATGGACATTTTGTTCCAAATTTAACTTTTGGACCTTCTATTATTTCTAGTATTAGAAAAAAAACCAAAAAATGTTTTGATACTCATTTAATGATATCAAACCCTGATGAGTATATAGAACAGTATAAAAATGCTGGTTCAGATATAATTACTGTTCATAAAGAAGTTTGTGGACATTTAGATAAAACTTTATCATCTATAAAAAATACAGGATGTAGAGCTGGTGTTTCAATCAATCCTGGTACTGATATTTCTGGGTTAGAGTATGTCTTAGATAAGATTGATTTAATTTTAGTTATGTCAGTAAATCCAGGTTTTGGAGGACAAAAGTTTATAAACTCATCAATTCAAAAAATTAAAAAAATAAAAAAATTAGTGCAAAACTTTAATATTGATATTGAGGTTGATGGTGGCATAGATGATAAAACGGCAACACTTGTTAAAAATGCTGGTGCCAATATTCTTGTTTCTGGATCTTTTATATTTTCCGGAAAAAATAAAAGTATATATAAGGAAAGAATAGCCTCTTTGAGATAATTTATGTCAAAGAAGACTGCAAACAAAATAATCATTTTTGATTTAGATGGAACTTTAATTCATTCAATACCAGATATGTGTATTGCTATGAATAAAACATTAGAGCAATTTAAATTAAAATCTATAACAGAAGAAAAACTTCAAGAGTTTGTTGGAGAGGGTATGTTGAAATTATCTGCTAATGTACTTAAATTTTCAGGAGCCAGTTTGAATTTAATAGATGACTTTTTCTTAATATATAGAAAAGAATATTCTGAAAATCCGTATTATCTGACTACTTTAATGCCAGGTGTTAAAGATATTCTTAACTATTTATTAGATAAAAACATTCGCATAAATATATGTACTAATAAAAGACAACATATTGCAGAGAAAATTTTAAAACTAATGAATTTATTTGATAATTTTGATTTTATTGTTGGTGCAAAAGAGAATGTTCCACTTAAACCTCAAAGACAAATGATAGACTTTATATGCAATCAATATGACAGTGATGAAAATGAATTTATAATGGTTGGAGATACAAAGGTAGATATTTTAGCAGCAAAAAATGCAGGAATTAGTTCTGTAATAGTTGATGGTGGTTATACAAATGAGGATTGTAAATCTTTAGGTGCAGATTTTTACTTAAATAATATATCTGAGTTAAAATCAGTTTTAAATTTATAAGGGATCCCAATTAAATACATCACCACTTCTTTCTAAAGGAGTTAAGTAAGGCTTAAATGCTGGCATTGCTATTTCCATTATTTTTTGTGGGTTCCATCCTTCGCTGTTATGAACACTTTTTACAGGTCTATTTTGGTTATAAATAAATAATTCGTTTAATCTTGAGCTAAAAATTTGCCCTGTAATATTCTTTGCATCTTCTGAAGAAAGGTATACTGCAAGTGGAGCATTTGTTTCGGGAGTCATTTTTTTTAGACGTTCGACTCTAGCTTTTTCTTGTTCGGTTGTTGAGGGTATAGAATTTGTCATTCTACTCCAAGCAAATGGTGCAATGCAGTTTGATCTTACATTAAAACGCTTCATATCTAAAGATATTGACTTAGATAATCCAGCAATCCCTAATTTTGCTGCAGAATAGTTAGCCTGCCCGAAGTTACCTATTAAACCAGAAGTACTTGTCATATGAATAAAGGAACCTGAGTTTTGTTCTCTAAAAAATGGTGCTGCTGCTCTGCTAATATAAAAACTACCATTTAAATGTACATCGATAACATCTGTCCAATCTTTTGGATCCATTTTATGAAAAATTACATCCCGTAAAATACCTGCATTATTTACAATAATATCAATTTGTTTAAAGTTATCTAAAGCATTCTCAATAATTTTTGATGCTGATGACCATGAGGTAACACTATTAGTGTCTGGTATAGCTTCTCCTCCTTTTTGGGTTATCAATCCGCAAGTTTCTTCTGCAGGTTGAATTGATCCACCTTCTCCACTTAGAGATACACCTATATCATTTACTAAAATTTTTACACCTTCATTGGCTAGGGCTAACGCTATTTCTCTTCCAATTCCTCCACCTGCACCTGTAACAATTGCAACTTTACCTTTTAATCCTAAATCATTCATAGATAATCCTCTTTATAGCCCATTAAACACTTTTTCATTTACTTAGTCTATAATAGGTTTATAGAATGTTTGATAAGTGGGGGCGTAGCTCATCAGGATAGAGCGTGAGATTCCTAATCTCAAGGTAACAGGTTCGAGTCCTGTCGTCCTCACCACTTTATTTATAAAGTGATTGAAGTTCTTTGTGATAATTTTTTTCTATAATTCTTCTTTTGATTTTTAACGTTGGGGTTAATTCTGATGATTCAATGGAAAATGGGTTTTTTATTAAATAAAATTTTCTAATTTTCTTTGTTAAACTTAAATTATTGTTAACCTCATCAAAAATTTTTCTTACTAATTTCTTATTTTCTTTAATGTCTTCAGAGGGATAAACTAAAGCAACCAAATATGGTTTTTCATGTCCATAAATCATAATTTGATCTATTTCATCATAGGATAAAAAAAGATCTTCAAGAGGTGCTGGTGCAATGTTTTCACCTCCTGAATTTACAATCATTTCATTTTTTCTGCCTAATATTTTTAAATAGTTTTCATCGTCAATAAATCCTAAATCACCTGTATGCAGCCATCCATTTATAATTGTTTTGTCTGTAGACTTTTTATCTTTCCAATAACCTTGCATTAGAGATTTTCCTCTAACTAAAATTTCTTTATCTTTAGATAGTTTGATTTCTGTCAAATGTATAGCTTTACCAACTTTATCTAACTTAATATTATTAAAGGGGGTTATAGAAATAATTGGTGAATATTCAGTTTGTCCGTAACCCTGTAAAATTTTAATGCCCATTGAAAAGAAAAAAATCGCAGCATTTTGTTTCAAAGCAGCTCCTCCAGATACAAAAGCCATTAGGTTTTTACCAAAAATTTTCTTGATTTTTTTTCTTATGGTTAAATCAACAATAAAGTCTAAAAATTTGTCTTTTAAATTAAGATTTTCATTTTTGTATTTTTTATTTCCTAATATTAAGTTTTTTTCAAACAAGTATTTGATTATTTTATTTTTTGATTTAATAGAGTTTGAAATTTTTTTTAATAATACGTCATACAGTCTTGGAACTGCTACCATAAGAGTGGGATTAACAAATTGTAAATCATTTAATAATTGGTCTCTATTATTTGAAAAGTAAATCTCACCACCAATATAAATAGGAAGTAAAAAACCTCCTGTTCTTTCATAAGCATGTGAAAGAGGTAAAATAGAAAAAAATTTATGATTATCTATTTTAATATCATCTAAATATATTTTAGCGCCTGCAATATTTGATTTTATAGAATTGTGGCTGAGCATAACACCTTTTGGATTAGCGCTTGTGCCTGATGTATAAATTATACAAGCCGTATCATTTTTATTAATTTTATAATCGATATTTGTTTTTTGAGAATGTGTAACAATTTTTTTATTTAAAATATCTTTTTGATATATATAAAAACTTTTATTTTCAGTACTTTTAAAATTCTCTAACAAAATAAATTTTTTTGTAAAAATAAGTTTCTTTTTGATCTTTTTAATTTTTAGATAAGCTTCTTCATCTAATAAAGCTAGTTTGCTTTCTGAGTGATTAAGTAAATAAAGTAATTCATTTTTATTGCTGGTTGTATATGCAGGAACAGTTATTGCTCCTATTTTCATAATTGCTAAATCAGAAATACACCAAAAGGGTGAATTCTTAGAAATTATACTAACTTTATCACCTTTATTAATTCCAATTCTTTTTAAGAGTTCGGACAAAATATTAATTTGTCGACCAGCCTCGTTCCAACTGATTGAAACCCAATTGCCATTTTCTTTATACCAAAATAAAGATTTGTCTCTAAGTTTATTTTTTTGACTTTCAAAAATTTCATTTAAATTATTCATAAATTTTTAATTTCTAATGTAATTTAAAAAATAGATACTATTTAATTAGTATACTAATTTAATAAAGAGAATAAATTATAATCATGAAAAAAAATAAACTGCCTAGATGGAATTTGGATGAAATTTATGTAGGGCATAATGATTCTAAAATTGATAAAGATTTAAGGAAACTTTCAAAGTTAACAAATCAATTTATTGATAAATGGAAAGGGAAAATTAAAAACTTATCAGGAAAAGAAATATCAAATTGTTTAAAAGAGTATGAAAAAATTAATGAAATAATGGGACTTTTAAGCACGCATAGCAGTCTTTCATTTGCAAGTAATATGGAAGATGTTGAAGTATCTAGATATAACGCAAAGATCTCTGACAATTTATCGTTGTTATTTTCAAAACTAATATTTTTATCTTTAGAAATTTCCTCTGTTAATAATAAGGTTTTTAAGGCTTGGGAAAATGATAAGTTTTCAAAAAATTGGATCCCCTTAATAAAGAACCTAAGAAAAAGAAAAAAATATCAATTATCTCCTCTCGTCGAAGAAATATTAGTTGAAAAATCTCCAACTGGAAGGTCATCATGGGTTAGATTATTTGATGAAACTTCAGCAGCTTTAAGGTTTCCATATGGAAAACAAACATTAACTGAAGCTGAGATTTTAAATAAATTATCAGATAGTAATCCAGAAAGCAGAAAAATTGCAGGGAAATCATTATCAAAAATCTTAAAAGAGAATTCAAGGTTATTTGGAATGATCTTAAATGTAATCTCAAGAGATAAATATGTAGAAGATAGTAAAAGAGGTTTTGAGTCTATATTAGAATCAAGAAATTTAGATAATGATATAGAAAATAAAGTTGTTGATTCACTTGTGTCAACTGTGTCAAAAAAAATGCCAGATCTTACACATAAATATTATAAATGGAAAGCTAAAGTATTTAAGAAAAAAAAATTAGATTGGTGGGATAGAAATGCACCACTGAATCACAGTGAAAATACTCTTATTAAATGGGATGATGCAAAAGATATAGTTTTAGAAGCATTTAATGACTTTAATCCGCAGATCTCAAAAATAGCTAAACAATTTTTTGATAATAATTGGATTGACGCTGAGCCAAGAAAAGGTAAAGCCTCTGGCGCTTTTGCTCATCCATCAGTTCCAAGTCATCATCCTTATATTTTAATGAATTATCAGGGTAAAGTAAGAGACGTCATGACACTTGCTCATGAACTAGGTCATGGTGTTCATCAAGTTTTGGCAGGGAAACAAGGATATCTTCTTTCAGATACACCTTTAACACTTGCTGAGACAGCATCTGTATTTGGAGAAATGTTAGTATTTAGAAAACTTCTCAATAAGGCTGAAAAAAATCAAAAGAAAATAATGTTAGCAAATAAAATTGAAGATATGTTAAATACAGTTGCAAGGCAGATAGGATTTCATCAATTTGAAAATGAATTTCATAAAGCGCGTGTCGCATCAGAATTAACTGTTGAAGAAATCTCTGATATATGGATGAAAACTCAACAACATGCAGTTGGACCTTACATAAAATTAGATAATGATTATAGATCTTTATGGGCTTATATTCCTCATTTTGTTCACACGCCATTTTATGTTTACGCGTATGCTTTTGGTGATTGTTTAGTAAATGCACTTTGGAATGAATATCAAAATAGTGATAAAAGTAAATTTGCAAATCAATATATCGATCTATTAGCAGCAGGTGGAACTAAGAGACATGATGAATTATTAAAGCCATTTTCATTAAGTGCTTATGACAATAATTTTTGGGCTAAAGGTGTCAATTCAATCACAAATATGATTGATGAATTAGAAACTTTATAATTCATGACTAATTATTTTGAAGATAAATTAGACAGCTCATCTACAACCGGGAGAATCAAAAGATACGCTAAGGTAACTTCAGCAGTTGGCGGACTTGCTGCTAAACTGGCAGGCGAAAAATATCTGGGGCTTAAAATTGATAAAGAAAATCACGCAAAACAGTTAAGAGAAGCTCTTGGTGGGATTAAAGGTCCGATTATGAAAATAGCTCAAATATTATCTACAATTCCTGATGCTGTCCCTAAAGAATATGCAAATGAGTTAGCTCATCTTCAAGCTGATGCACCTTCAATGGGATGGTTATTTGTAAAAAGACGAATGAGGGCAGAGTTAGGTGAGGATTGGGTTTCAAAATTTAAAAATTTTGATAAGCAAGCTTCTGCTGCTGCATCATTAGGACAAGTTCATTTTGCTGAAGATTTAAAAAGTAATAAATTAGCATGTAAGCTTCAATATCCAGATATGAGTTCTGCAGTCCAAGCAGATCTCAACCAGCTTAAACTTATATTTTCTATTTATGAAAGATATGATTCTGCAATTTCAACTAATGCAATACATCAAGAGTTATCAGAAAGATTAATGGAAGAATTAGATTATTCACATGAAATGAAAAACTTAAATTTGTATAGAGAAATGTTATTAAAGTTTGAGGAAATAACTTTACCAAAGCCAATAAAAAATCTCTCTACTAATAAGTTATTAACTATGACTAGGATTGAAGGTCAAAAAGTCATGGACTTTATATCAGAAACTGAAGATCAAGAACTTAAAAATAAACTTGCTCTAAATATGTTTAAGGCTTGGTATGTTCCTTTTTATGAATATGGAATTATTCATGGAGACCCTCACTTAGGCAATTATTCTATAAGAAAAGATGCTGGTGTAAATTTATTAGATTTTGGATGTATTAGAATATTCAAGCCTGAATTTGTTACTGGAGTTATTGATTTGTATGAAGCTTTAAGAGATGATAACGTTGAATTAGCAATATCAGCATATGAGAGATGGGGTTTTGAAAACTTGAATAAAGATTTAATCGAAATATTAAATATTTGGGCTAAATTTATTTATCAACCTCTATTGGAAGATAGAATTAGACCTATTTCAGAAATGCCAACTGGTCAATATGGAAGAAAAACAGCTGAAAAAGTTCATAAAGAGTTGAAAAAAATTGGAGGTGTAAAACCCCCTAGAGAATTTGTTTTAATGGATAGAGCAGCTATTGGACTTGGTTCAGTTTTTATGCATTTAAAAGCTGAAATCAACTGGTATAGAGTTTTTCATGAATTAGTTAGTAATTTTAGTGAAAAAAACCTTAAAGATAAACAAAATAAAGTATTGAAAAAAGTAGGATTATCTAATTAATTTTTTGTAAAATTTCATCTAAGGATTTTTTTGCATCTCCATATACCATTCTTGAGTTTTCTTTAAAGAACAATGGATTCTCAATACCTGAGTAACCTCTGCCTTGACCACGTTTAAATATAAAAACTTGACTTGATTTCCAAACTTCAAGGACGGGCATTCCAGCAATTGGGCTATTAGGATCATCTTGTGCAGATGGATTAACAATATCATTAGCACCTAATATTAAGACAGCGTCAGTTGTTGGAAAATCTTCATTTATTTCGTCCATTTCAAGAACAATATCGTAAGGTACTTTAGCTTCTGCAAGTAAAACATTCATATGTCCTGGAAGTCTCCCAGCTACTGGATGAATAGCAAACCTGACGTTTTTCTTTTTATTTCTTAATCTAGATGTTAACTCAGATACTGTGCTTTGAGCTTGAGCCACAGCCATGCCGTAACCAGGTACTATAACGATATTTTGAGCATCATTAAGTGCGCCTGAAACTGTTTCAATATCTGCTGGGACCATTTCACCTTCAATTTCTTGAGATGAAGATAAATTATCTCCCCAGCCACCTAAAATTACAGAAATAAAATTTCTGTTCATAGCTTTACACATTATGTATGAGAGTATTGCTCCTGAAGAACCAACTAGTGCACCAGTAACGATTAATAAATCATTGCCCAGTAAAAATCCAGTAGCCGCAGCAGCCCAACCAGAATATGAGTTTAACATTGAAACAACTACGGGCATGTCAGCTCCACCAATAGCAAGAACAAGAT
Source organism: uncultured SAR116 cluster alpha proteobacterium (assembly GCA_902590245.1). Classification (GTDB taxonomy): domain Bacteria; phylum Pseudomonadota; class Alphaproteobacteria; order Puniceispirillales; family Marisalimonadaceae; genus TMED54. Next base: position 58,435 of record CACIWG010000006.1, read on the forward strand.
GAGCTCCGATAATAAAAGCTATTATAGTCATTGCAATTAAAGTCCATAAACCATATTGATGCAAAAACATATAACCTAAAACAAGACAAGCTAATGTCATTAATATATTTAGAACATGTCTACCAGGAAGTACAAGTGCTTTACCAGTTATCAATTCAGAAAGTTTCCCATATGCAATAACTGAACCTGTGAAAGTTATTGCTCCTATAAATACGCCAAGGAATATTTCTATTTCGTGAATTATAATCTCAACATTAGATAAATTTTGAGGGGGTTCAATTGATGAGTTGATCCCAATAAACACAGCTGCCAAACCTACAAATGAATGGAGAGCTGCAACAAGTTGTGGCATTCCTGTCATTTGAACTTTTAATGCTACAACTAATCCAATAATTGATCCAACAACTAAAGCTGGTATTAATAATATATCTAGTTTCATATCTGGGCCTAGAATGGTTCCAAAAATAGCTATGATCATTCCAATGATGCCGTACCAAACAGCTTTTTTAGCCTTTTCTTGATCACTTAAGCCACCGAGTGATAATATAAATAAAACACTAGCTGCAATATATAATGCTGTTAATAATTCTTGTGTCATAACTAACTTTTCTTAAACATTGATAACATTCTCTTTGTGACAAGGAATCCACCAACAATATTTATAGTTGCAATCATGACTGATATAATTGCTAAAATGTTAACGATGTGATTGGAAGAACCAATTTGTAAAAGGGCACCGACAATTATAATGCCTGAAATTGCATTTGTTACCGCCATTAATGGTGTATGAAGAGAATGAGAAACATTCCATATTACTTGAAAACCAACAAAGCAAGATAAAACAAAAACTATGAAATGTTGCATAAAAGATGGGGGTGCATAAAAACCAATTAATAGCATTAATAATGAGCCAACTATTAACAAAACAAGCTGTTGAAAACCTGCTTTTTTTTGTTTCAGTATATTTTCTTTTTCAATTTCTTCTTGTGTTTTTGATGTATTTTTACTTTCATGTTTAGCAATACCTTGAACTTTTGGAGGAGGTGGAGGGAATGTTATTTTTCCATTTAAAACAACTGTAGAGCCTCTAATAACATCATCATCCATATTAATATTAATTTTACCATTTTTGTCAGGAGTTAAATCACTTAACATGTGTCTAATATTCGTAGAATATAGATTGGAAGATTGTGTTGCCATTCGACTTGGTAAATCAGTGAATCCAATAATAGTGACGTTATTACTTGTTTTATAAAGTTTATTAGGTTTAGTTAAATCACAATTTCCACCTTGTTCTGCAGCTAAATCAACTACAATAGAACCAGGTTTCATTAGCTTAACCATCTCTTTTGGCCATAATAGAGGTGCAGGTTTTCCAGGAATAAGGGCTGTAGTAATAACGATATCAATTTCAGGGGCCTGTTCTCTAAAAAGTTGCATTTCTTTTTTTATGAATTCTTTTGAAGCAGGCTTTGCGTATCCACCTTCGCCTGACCCATCTTCATCAAAATCTAAAAGTAAAAAATCAGCACCCATTGACTCTATTTGTTCAGCAACTTCTGGTCTTACATCAAATGCTCTTACAATTGCCCCTAATGACTGAGCAGTTCCTATCGCAGCTAACCCAGCGACGCCGGCACCAATAACTAAAACTTTAGCAGGAGCAACTTTCCCTGCAGCAGTAATTTGGCCTGTAAAAAATCTACCAAAGTTGTTGCTTGCCTCAATTACTGCTCTGTAACCAGCTATATTAGCCATAGATGAAAGAGCGTCCATTTTTTGTGCTCTACTAATTCTCGGTATCATATCCATGGATATTACAGACACATTTTTTTTCTTAAGATCTTCTAGAAGTTTTTTGTTTTGTGCAGGCCAAATAAAAGAGATGAGAGTTGTTTTTGGTTTTAATATTTTTAGTTCAAGGTTAGAGGGAGCTCTAACTTTAACAATTATGTCTGATTTAGACCAAATATCTTTTGAAGATATAACTTTGACTCCAGCATCCTTATAATCTTGGTCAGAGTAGTTTGATTCTAATCCTGCTTTAGTCTCTATTTGGCACTTAAATCCAAGTTTTATTAACTCTTTTGCACTTAATGGTGTTAGAGCTACTCTTTTTTCATCTTTACTTAGTTCTTTAGGACAACCTATTATCATTTAATTCTCAAAAAAAAACCGTACGAATGTACGGTATAAAAATTATTAACGTAAGAATATTAATAACCTTCTCTTTCCAATCTCTTTCTCATCAGCTTTCTTACTCTTCTTGTGCTCTCAGCTAATTCTCTAGCCTTTTTTTCAGATGGTTTTTCATAAACTCTTCTGTTTTTCATTTCTCTGAAAACACCTTCTCTTTGCATTTTCTTCTTGAGAATGCGTAAAGCTTGATCAACGTTATTGTCTCTTACAGATACATACATAAAATTTATTCCTTAAAGAGCGTCTTAATAACATGTTTTTTTAACTATTTGCAAGTGTTTTATATAAATTACAAAATTAAATTATTTATTTTCTTGAAACACTATTAAATTCTCATACTTAATAGTATAATTGGATTATTATGAAAGATATTAATAAAAAAACAAAAAAAAAATTATTACTGTCATTCTTAGAAAATGTACCTTTTGATGGTTGGTCATGGGAAACTCTATATTCTTCTGCTGTTGATATCGATTTAATTAAATCAAAAAAATTATCAGAAATTGAAAAGGGTAATATTAGAAACCTCTTTAATAATAATATTGTTAATATTATTCAGGAATTTAATATCTATTTAGATAATGAAATGAAAGAAAATTTCAAAAAAACTAAATCTAAAAATTTTAGAATACCAGATAAAATCAAGTCTCAGATAATACTAAGACTTAAAGCTGCAAATAAATTTAAAGAAGCTGTTAGAATATCATTAGGTATGATGGCTTTACCAAAAAATTCTAAAATAGCTTTAAACATGTTATATAAGACATGTGACATTATTTGGAGAGATTGTGGAGATAAATCCACTGATTTTTCTTTTTACACAAAAAGATTAATTCTATCGGGTGTTTATAGTTCTACTTTGTCATACTGGTTAAATGAAAGTGACTTTTCTAAAGTTGAAGATTTTCTTCAAAGAAGATTGAATAATGTTTCTAATTTTGGAAAAATCAAAAAATTTAAGAATGTCATTAATCAATCTAATCCATTCAATACATTCTTTAAAATATTGCAAAGATTTAATTCAAGCAAATATTCATACAAATCAAATGATTAAGTAATGCCAATAAAAATCCCTGATAATTTGCCTGCAAGAGAATCTCTCTTAAGTGAAGCAGTCGACGTAATTAATAGTAGTTATGCTGAAAGGCAAGATATTAGACCACTTAAGTTTTTGTTGTTGAATCTTATGCCAAAAAAGGTTCCTACTGAAATTCAATTTGCTAGATTAATAGGAGCTTCTCCATTGCAAATTGAACTAACCTTAATGACTACAAAGTCATATCAACCTAAAAACACGAATCAAGATTACTTGATTCAATTTTACAAAACATTAGATGATATTAAGCATGACTTTTTTGATGTTTTAATTGTCACAGGTGCTCCGATTGAGACATTACCTTTTAAAGATGTCAATTATTGGGATGAATTGTATGAAATTATAAATTGGTCTAAATCAAACGTTTTTAGAAGACTTGGGATTTGCTGGGGGAGCCAAGTTTTTTTAAAAATTTTCTATGATGTAGAGAAGCATATTTTAAAAAATAAATTATTTGGTGTGTACGATCATCAATTATTAGAAAATAATGATAGATTACTGCAAGGTTTCACAAATCGATTTCCAATGCCAGTTTCACGTTTCACTGAAACAAGAAGGCAAGATTTAATTGATGAAGATCTTGAAGTTCTTGCAGAATCAACTTTATCAGGGGTTGGTATGGTTAGATCACGAAGTACAAAAGATCTTTATATTTTAAATCATTTAGAATATGACGCAGAAACTTTAAAAGATGAATATTTACGAGATAAAAATGAAAATTTAAATATATCTCTTCCTGAAAACTACTTTCCTGATAATGATGATCAAAAATTACCAGTTAATCGCTGGAGACCTTATGCTTTTTTATTATTTTCAAATTTTATCAATGAAGTCTATCAGGATGTACCATTTGATTTTGGAAAAAACAACTAAATTGGATATGTGATATGACCCATCTTTCTTCCATTTTTTACTTCTTTTTTCCCATAAACATGAATTTTCTGATCTTTATGAAAATTAAAAAATTTTAAATTTTCAACCTCATCTCCAAGCAAATTTATCATTTTCCAGTTTTTACCTACTATCTGATCATTTATATCTTGACCCATTATTGATTTAACTAAAATGTCAAATTGACTATTTTTACAACCTTCAATAGTCCAATGAAATGAATTATGGGGTCTTGGAGCAATTTCATTAAAGATAAAATCATTATTACGTTGAAACAGCTCTATAGTTAAAAGGCCTTTTAAATTTAATAATTTTGCAAATTTTTTTACAGTTAACTTTAAGTTAATTTCTAATTCTTGTTCGAGAATAGCTGGTGCTATAGTATGTTTTAAAATACCATTTTCATGATGGTTTTCTGATAATGGGAAGAAACACTCAGATTCATTTAAGCTTTTGGCATAAAGAATAGAAACTTCTCTGTCAAAATTAACTTTTTCTTCTAAAATGCAATCATCAAAGTTTATTTCACTCCAAATTTTTTTAAAATTTATTTCTGATGAAATATTAATTTGGCCTTTACCATCATATCCAAGAGAATTAGTTTTCAGAATACAATCATGATTTAAAATTTTTGAGTATTTTATTAAATCTTTTAAAGATTTAATTCTGTACCATTTTGGAACTAAAAAACCTGATTTGGCTGCCATTTCTTTTTCTTTGTTTCTATGTTGAGCAATACTAAAACAAAAACTTGATGGATAAACTTTTGTTATCTTTGATAAATTATCTAAGGTTTTTGCAGGTATGTTTTCAAACTCGGATGTAATAACATCAACTTTTGATCCAAATATTTCTAGTTTTTTATTATCATCCCAATCTCCAAAAATATATTCATTGACACTATACTCAGCTGGGTTGTCTCCTTTTGGGCAATAAAGGAAAGTGTGATAACCTAATTTTTTTGCAGCTATAGCTGTCATTTTGCCAAGTTGACCACCTCCAAGTATGCCAATAGTTTTATTTTTAAGTGTCATTAATTAAAAAAAAATATTAAAATTTTATTCTGGCTTGTATGGTACATTATTAGTCAATGAAATTTTCCAAGATGATAATTTTTTACTGATTTTTTCATCTTGAAGGCTTAAAATTTCTGCTGCTAAAATTGCAGCATTTTTTGCTCCAGTTTTACCAATGGAAACAGTTGCAACAGGAATTCCTTTAGGCATTTGCACAATTGATAATAGACTATCAATTCCATTTAAACTCGTACTTTCAATTGGAACACCAATTACTGGTATCTGTGTATGAGATGCCATCATGCCAGGCAAATGAGCTGCACCACCTGCACCTGCAATAATGACTTTAATACCATTTTCCAAACTTTTTTTTGCATAATCTAAAATTCTATTAGGTGTTCTATGAGCAGAAATAATAAGTTGTTCATTTGTAATAGAAAGCTCATCTAACTGATCTTTGGCTTCTTTCATGACCTCCCAGTCTGATTGACTTCCCATAATAATTCCAACTAGGTAATTTTTATTTTTATTAACCATCTTCTGTTGGATTACCTATTACCCCTCCAGATTTTAAAACTTCTTTTTCTAAATCTTCTTGGGAACATAATTTTAATAATATAGGATGTTTCGCAGAAATATTTGATATATTCCAATGAGATCTATTTCTGATTTTCTCTATTGTAGATTTAGTAGTTCCAACAAGTCGACTGATTTGACTATCTTTAAGCTCAGGATGATTTTTTACTAGCCATGCAACTGCGTTTGGTTTGTCACCTCTTCTGGATAAAGGTATATATTTTGGGCCTTTTGTTTTGTCAGATGCAAAGCTATTGTTACTATCAAGTTGTATTAATTTTAAATTTGGGTCTGAAGAGCATCTTTCAATTTCTTCTTTAGATAGTTGTCCATTTTGTATAGGGTCAAAACCAATGATTCCTTGACCTACATCACCATCAGCAATAGCCTGAACCTCTAAAACATGCAAATCACAAAATTCTGATATTTGTTCAAATGTTAAAGTTGTATTATCAATTAACCATACTGCTGTAGCTTTTGGCATCAAAAGTGACATAATAACTCCTATTGTTATAATCATTAAGTAAATTTTAAATCTTCAAATGTCAATTTAAGAATATAAAACTATTATTAGTTAATTTAATATACTTAATCTAACGTCTTTACAAAACAACTCTAATGGCTTTTTTATATATTCGATTTTTGTTAAACCAAAACCAAGAATATCATAATTTATTTTTGAATTATAAACTAAAGATCCTACTATCTTTTTATTAATGTCATTAATATTTGCATTATCGATAATTTCAGAAGAATTGATTTTAAAACTTATATATTTCTTTTTTATTGATCCTTTGTACTTTACCCTTGCAATAACTTCTTGGCCAATAAAGCACCCCTTATCAAAATCAATTCCTTGATTGTAAATTATGTCAATTTCAAATGGATAAAGTTTATTTGAAGGTATCTCTAATTCACCTTCCGGGCAGAGATTTGTAAATCTCAAACGATCATACCAATCTTTTAAACAAACGTTTTTAAAATCTTTTTTAGGTTTTGAAAAATGTCTATAGATATCATTATTTTTAAATCTCAAATCTTTTCTTGAAATTTCATCTTGGTAAAAATAATTTGAAATAATTACATCTAAATCTTTTTTTTCAAAAGTTACATCTAATCTTAAGCTATATAATTTTAATTTATTTATTAAATCATTTAGCTGGTTTTTACTGCACTCAATTAAGTAAAAATCCCCATTTTTTATGATGAAAAAATCAAATAAAATTTTTCCTTGAGGTGATAATATTGTTGTTATAAATAATTCTTCGTGATTTATTTTTTCCAGGTCACTTGAAATAATATTATTTAAAAATAATAAACTATCTTTCCCAGAAATTTTTATAACAGATCTATTATTTAAAATTGATACTTTTTTTTCCATAATTTACAATTATATCGATAATAAATCAAAAAGGTTTTTTTATGGCAATAAAAATTTATGGAAGATTATCTTCAGCAAACGTTCAAAAAATTAATTGGTTTTGTGAATATGCCAACATTAACGTTATGAATTTAAATTATGGTGGTAAATATGGCAAAACACAAACTAACGAATTTAAAGACATGAACCCTAACAGTCGTGTTCCAGTATTGGATGATGAAAATTTTATTTTGTATGAATCAAATGCTATTTTGAGGTATTTATCAAAAAAATTTGATATTTTAGTTGAAGAAAAAAAAGAAATTAGTGGCAAAATTGATCAATGGATTGATTGGGGTAGTTTTACATTTGCAGCTCCATGTTCTCTTCTAACAGCACATAAATTAAGTTTGCCTCAAGATCAAAGAGATGAATTAATTGCCGAAAAAGCAAAAAATGACATTTTCAGTTTTTTAAACATATTAAACAATCATTTGGCTAAAAAAGATTTCATGGTTGACGAAAAGTTTAGTTTGGCAGATATCCCTCTTGGAATATGGTGTCATAGATGTATTAATCTTAAGATATCTTTTGATAATTTTCCAAATATTAATAATTGGTATATTAAATTGAACGAAATGAACTCTTTCCAAAATACTGTGTTAAGTGCACCATTACCACCTAATTAATTTTATTTATTGCACTAATTACAGCAAGAATTGGAGCTAAAGTTATACTGGTATGAATTCCACATCCAAAAATAGATTGATCATTCTTATCTTTTAACTCTACATATGCTGCAGATTCTGCTTTTGAGGTGGCGCTTCTAGTATTTTGTCCGAAATCTTTAAGTGTAAATTCTAAATTATAATTTTCTCTTATTCCATTTACGAAGGCAGATATAGGACCATTTCCTTCACCAGTGAAATTATCTATTTTTCCTTTATATTGAATCTCTGCTTGAATTATTTCTAAACCAGAAGTTTTATTTGAAGCCTTAGAAACAAAGTTTATTAATTTAAAAGGATCATTTTTTATAAATTGGTTTTGAAATATTTCCCAAATATCATTACTAGAAATTTCAAGTCCAGATGTATCAGCTAGTTTTTGAACATATTTTGATAGCTCGATCTCTGCTTGTTTTGGAATCTTTATATGATGTTCAGTTTCTAATATCCAGGCGGAGCCACCTTTTCCTGATTGACTGTTAACTCTAATAATTGCTTCATAAGTTCTTCCAATATCTGCAGGATCTATAGGTAAATATGGAACTTCCCATTTTTGAGAATTTGATTTTTCAATAGCATCCATTCCTTTTCTTATAGCATCTTGATGACTTCCTGAAAAAGCTGTGTGCACAAGTTTTCCAGCATATGGATGTCTTTCGTGTATTGGTAATCTATTACAGTATTCAGCAGTTTCAATTAAAGAATTTATATCTGAAAAATCAATCTGAGGATTTATTCCTTGAGTAAATAAATTAAGACCTAAAGTTATTAAATCCACGTTTCCAGTTCGTTCTCCATTTCCAAAAAGGGTTCCTTCAACTCTATCTGCTCCTGCCATCAATCCTAACTCTGTAGCAGCAACAGCGGTGCCTCTATCATTATGAGGATGTAAAGAAAGGACAATTCTTTTTCTATCAGAAAAGTTTTTGCTCATCCATTCAATTTGATCGGCATAAATATTGGGAGATGACATTTCAACAGTTGCTGGAAGATTTATTATTACAGGTTTAAGTGCATTTGCCTCCCAAATGTCTAAAACTTCTTCACATACTTCAAGTGCATATGGTAATTCAGTCCCAGTAAAACTCTCTGGTGAATATTCTAATCTGACATTGGTATTATTTAAAATTCCAATATTATCACTGATTATTTTTGCTCCATCAGCTGCAATTTTTTTTACACCGTCCATATCTTCTTTGAAAACAACTTTTCTTTGAAGGGTACTTGTAGAGTTATAAAGATGTATAATTGCTTTCTTTGACCCTTTTAAACTTTCAAGTGTTTTAATTATTAATTCTTCTCTAGATTGTGTCAAAACTTGAATGGTTACATCGTCTGGAATATGGCCATCATTTATAAGCTCTCTTATAAAATTAAAATCCGTATCTGAAGCTGATGGAAATCCAACTTCTATTTCTTTATATCCAACGTCTATAAGTTTTTTAAAAAATTTCATTTTACGGTTACTGTCCATTGGCTCTGCTAAGGCTTGGTTTCCATCCCTTAAGTCAACAGAACACCAAATAGGACATCTGTTTAAAGACTTATTAGGCCAGTCCCTGTTTTTAATTTCAACAGCTTTGTATTGATTATATTTGTTATATTTTGTCATTTTACATAGATCCTATAAATAAAAGTTTTAATATCCCTGGCTCCAAAGAGACAGGGCATCATAGGTTTAGTAAATTACATATTGACAAATTATATAAATTCATAATTTAAACTATCAATATAACAATTTTAGTCAAGAGGATTTAAACTAAAATAAAATTACTAATATCAAATTGTAAATTTTTTTTTAATAGTTAAATTATTTAAATGGAAGATATAAAAAAAATTAGAAATTTCTCAATTATAGCTCATATTGATCATGGAAAATCAACTTTAGCAGACAGGTTAATTCAAGAATGTGGTGCTTTACAAGATAGAGAAATGAAAGAACAAGTTCTTGATAATATGGATATTGAGAGAGAAAGAGGAATAACCATAAAAGCTCAAACTGTTCGTTTAAAATATCTACACGATGATGGAGAAACCTATACATTGAATTTGATAGACACCCCCGGACATGTTGATTTCTCCTACGAAGTTTCAAGATCATTATCTGCCTGCGAAGGGTCTTTATTAATAGTAGATTCTTCTCAAGGAGTTGAAGCACAAACTCTTGCAAATGTTTATCAAGCGATTGAAGCTGATCACGAGATAGTTACAGTTTTAAATAAAATTGATCTTCCTGCATCCGAGCCTGAGAGAATAAAAAAGCAAATTGATGAAGTTATAGGATTACCAGGCGAGGACGCAATTGAGGTTTCTGCAAAAACTGGGGTTGGAATAAAATCAGTTTTAAGTTCATTAGTTGAAAAACTTCCTCCTCCACAAGGGATAATTGACAATCAATTAAAAGCAATGTTGATTGACAGTTGGTTTGATCCTTATTTAGGAATTTTAATTTTAGTTAGAATAGTTGATGGTAAATTATTCAAAGGTCAGAAGATAAGATTTATGTCAACAGGATCAAGTTATACTGTGGATAGTTTAGGAATTTTTACTCCCAAAATAGTAAATGTAGACTCGATGGGTCCAGGTGAAATTGGTTTTTTTACAGCTTCTGTTAAAACTGTGGCCGACTGTAATGTGGGAGATACAATTACCGATGACAAAAAACCTACAAATTCAATGTTAGAGGGTTTCAAGCCATCAATACCTGTTGTCTTTTGTGGTCTTTTTCCAACTGATAGCGCTGATTTTAGTGATCTTAAAGATGCTTTAGAGAAATTATCCTTAAATGATTCATCTTTTAGTTTTGAAGCAGAAACTTCAGCAGCATTAGGTTTTGGTTTTAGATGTGGATTTTTAGGTTTACTGCATATGGAAATCATTAGAGAAAGGTTAACTAGGGAGTTTAATTTAGAATTGATTTCTACCGCACCATCAGTGGTGTATGAAATAAAAAAAGTTAATGGAGAAACAGTTAAGCTACATAATCCTGCTGATTTGCCAGATGCTAATAATCTAGATCATATACAGGAGCCTTGGATAATTGCCACAATTTTTGTTCCTGATCAATATTTAGGGTCAGTTTTAACCTTATGCACTGAAAGAAGAGGAGAACAAGTTGATCTAAGTTATGTTGGTACAAGAGCTATGTTAGTTTATAAGCTTCCATTAAATGAAGTTGTTTTTGACTTTTATGATAGATTAAAAAGTATTTCCTCAGGATATGCTAGTTTTGATTACCAATTTGATAAGTATAGATTAGGAGATCTTGTAAAAGTTTCAATTCTAGTCAACGGAGAACAAGTTGATGCATTAGCAATGATAACAAATAGAGATCATGCTGAGAAAAGAGGTAGAGCTATTTGTTTGAAATTGAAAGAATTAATTCCAAGACAATTATTTAAGGTTGCTTTACAAGCTGCAATTGGCTCAAAAGTTATAGCTCGTGAAACGATAAGTGCTGTCAGAAAAGATGTCACAGCTAAATGTTATGGAGGAGATATTTCTAGAAAAAGAAAACTTCTTGAAAAACAAAAAGCTGGAAAAAAGAAAATGAGACAGTTTGGACAAGTGGAGATTCCTCAAAACGCTTTTTTTGAAGCTTTGAAGATTTAATTGGTTTTATTAATTCTTCTTTTTTTTGTTCCAAAATAAATAAAAAAAATTGCTAAAATGCCGAATGTTAATCCTGCTGGGAATAATAAAAAAGTTGATATAATTGGATGCCAGACAAAACCTGAACAATTTAAAATTTCTAAAGATGAACATGGATCTATATATCTACTTACAATTGCTTCTGTAATCTGTAAACTATTAGGCGCGTATTTATACCATATTTGTCCTATTTGCGTATATCCCACACTACTGTCTATATGTAACAAAACATCTAAATAAATACCAAAAACTGATATTGCAAAAAAAATTAAACCGAATGTAATAAATATTCTTCCCATACTAGGCTATTTTTTAATATGATTAATATAATTTTTCAATTATAAAAATCATATGGAGAGGTGGCCGAGTGGTTTAAGGCGCACGCCTGGAAAGTGTGTAGGGGTGAAAGCCTCTCGAGGGTTCGAATCCCTCTCTCTCCGCCATAATTTAAATATTAATGAATAGGGTTAATTTTGGCAAATTCTGGTGTATATTGGATAGATCTTACTTTTAACTGGTTTATAAAGTTTCTTCATATAGTTGCCGACCTTCTTGGTATTACTTATGAAGAAATCAATATTTGGTTGTTTGTAGTAATAGGTCCTTTATTATTTCTTATATCTATTTATTTAAATTATTATTTTTACAAAAAGACAAAAAAGTTAAATAAAATAATTGAATTACAAAACAAAGAATTTAATGAAACTAATGAAGTAATGGTTGAAGAAAAAAAACCAGACTATTTAAAAATCTTAATTATTATTTTACTTATTATTTTTATCATCTACTTTTTAGAGGCTAAAAATTAAAATTATTATTATTTAAATAAATTAAATATTATTGTTAAAACAATACTAATTATTAAACAAGTTACTATTGGAAAAAAGAATGTAGTGTTTCCTGATTTAAAAATTATGTCGCCAGGTAATTGTCCCAAGCCCAATTTTCTGATGTAAGGATAGAGCAACCCAATTACAATTAAAAATAAACCCATGACTATTAAAATTTTTTGCATAGTTTAAATTGAAACTAAAGAATTAATAAACAAATGTTCTATCTGCTTGTAAAGATAAATTTAGAAGAGTTTTTGGGAAAACTTTTATTGAATTTGTTTCTTTTAGGTCTTTTTCTGTTACACCTCTAATTTCACAGGATATAGCGGATATATATATAGGTACTTTTGCGTCGACTAATATATTAAAATGTTCGCTGAGTTTTCCAGTGCCTAAACCAACCAAATTATCTAATACAGGTTTTCTCACTAAACTTACTGCATCAGCGTTTAAGAAAACTTGTACTTCATGACCTTCTTCTACTGCTGTTCTAGCTAACATAAACCCTAAGGAAGCTTTTGTAGGATTATTTGTTCCATTAGTAATATTAAATAAAAGTTTTGCCATTAAATAAATTAGATACTTTTATAATTATTAACTTTTATACAATTCTTTTCGACTATAACTGGACCTTTGTATAGATCAATAAATTCTTTTCTCATGTTTTCAGCACGAACAGTACATTCTTTATGAGTACTAATTAATCCTAATTTGTCTTTTAAAAGTAGACATTCCATATTGATTAAATTGCATATTGAAATAAAAGCTTGAAACATAAAACCTCCTAATTCCTACAATAATGCCCTAGATGAAAAATACTTAAAAAATATTCAACTTCACATAAAAAAGAATAAATTGATGAAATAAAAATCATAATTTAATTAACTGCATGTTTAATGTGCATCTAAATTACGAAAAAACAAAGTCAAATTGTAGACTAAAAACTTAATTTTCTTCTGGTAAATCGTAATTTATTTTTTTGTATACCTAGTTTTATAAAGAATTCTATAAAAGTTCTCAATTTATTATTAGACATGGAGGAACAAATTTTTGAAACTCTCATAAGAAGTTCATAATTCTCATTAAATCTTTCAATTACAACATTTTTTTTATAATTGTAAAATTATGGCAACAATCTTTCAGGTTATGTGAATATTTGTCTAAACAAATGTGTCAAAGACCATATAATTAAAATAAATTTATAATTTTATACCATTCTGAAATTAGATTACCAGATTGGTTAAAAGTAAAATTATTCAAAACTAATTTCTTTATAATTTAAAAAAAGAGAGTTAAAATATGATTTTATAATTTTATCAATATATTGATTTTAATGAGTATAAGAAATTACCTAAAACAGCTTGAAACAGTATCTATAGAAATAATCTGGGAAGTTTATAAAAATTTTAAGAATCCAGTTATTCTTTATTCAATTGGAAAAGATTCATCAGTAATGTTTCATCTGATTAAAAAAGCATTTGCTCCTGCAAAAATTCCTTTTCCCTTGGCTCATGTTGATACTCTTTGGAAGTTTAAGGAAATGATAAAATTTCGAGATAACTTGGCTAAAAAAGAAGATTTAAAATTAATAGTTCATACTAATCTAGAAGGAAAAGAATTGAATATAAATCCTTTTGATCATGGCTCAGAAAAACATACTGATATCATGAAAACAGTCGCACTAAAACAGCTATTAAATAAATATAAATTTGATGCTGTTTTTGGAGGGGCCAGAAGAGACGAAGAAAAATCTCGTGCTAAGGAAAGAATATTCTCTGCTAGAGATGAAAATCACAAATGGGATCCAAAAAATCAAAGACCAGAATTTTGGAATATCTACAATACTAAAATCAATGATAATCAATCGGTCAGAGTTTTTCCTTTATCAAACTGGACAGAAATGGATATATGGCGATATATTGATCAAGAAAATATAGATTTAGTTCCATTATATTTTGCGGCAAAAAGAAAAGTAGTTAATTTCAATAATAGCATAATTTTAACTGAAGATAAAAGAACTCCAAAAACTTTGAGAAAAAAATCATTTATAGAAGAGGTAAGGTTTAGAACATTGGGTTGCTATCCATTAACTGGTGGAGTTAAAAGTAAAGCTAAAAACGTTAAAGAAATTATTGCTGAATTAGAACAAAGTAATGAATCAGAAAGACAAGGAAGACTTATTGATTTGGATGGCAGTGGGTATGGTATGGAAATTAAAAAGAAAGAAGGATATTTTTAAATTTTGAGCAAAAAAAAACAAAATAAAGATATTTTAAAATTTATCACTTGTGGGTCAGTAGATGATGGTAAATCAACATTGGTTGGGAGAATGTTGTATGATGCAGACTTACTCACCAAAGATCAATTAGAAACGTTAGTTCAAGTTTCCAAAAACTCTGCGAGTATTAACAATCCAGAAAAACTTGATTTCTCATTATTAACAGATGGTTTACAAGCTGAGCATGAACAAGGGATCACCATTGACGTCTCCTACCGTTTTTTTGAAACATTAAAACGAAAATTCATTATTGCTGATTGCCCAGGACACATTCAATACACTAGAAACATGGCAACGGCTGCCTCTAATACAGAGGTAGCAATTATACTCATTAATGCCAAAAATGGACTAATAGCACAAACAAAAAGGCATTTTTTTATTAATTATCTTTTTGGTATCAAGGATTTTATAGTGGTAATTAATAAAATGGATTTAGTTGACTTTGATGAAAAGAAGTTTATTAGAATACAAAATGATTTCTTAGAATTTTCGAAAAAAAAAATAAAAGATAAAAAATTAAATTTTTACTTTATTCCTATTTCAGCAATCAAAGGTAATAATATAGTTAATAAGTCAGATAAAGCGCCTTATTATAAAGGCAAAGCATTGTTAAATATTCTTGAAGATATGAAAATCAAAAGTGATAAAATGGAACAAAGTTTTGCTATTGGAATAAAATATGTAGCTCGTCCAAACTCTAATTTTAGAGGTTTTAAGGGTAAAATCTCTTCAGGAAAAGTTGAGGTTAACCAAAAAATTAGAATTTTTGGTAAAAGAACTTCGTCTGAGATAAAAGAAATATTTATTGATGATAAAAAAGTTAAATCTGCTAGCTCAGGAGATATAGTTTGTTTAACTCTAAAAGATGAAGTTGATATTAGCAGTGGTGATTTTTTAACAAGCTTTTTATCAAATCTTTCAAATTCCAATAAATTTAATGCTGATTTAATCTGGCTTGATCATGATGAATTAAAAAAAAATAAAGACTATCTAGTTAAATTTTACAATAATGAAGTATCAACAACCAAAATTGATCCCAAATTTATTTATAATATCAATAATTTATCTAAAGAAAAATTCAACAACTTTAAATTAAATACTATTGGAAATTTTGACATTGAAATAAACAACAAAATTCCAATCACTAATTATGATAAAAATAAAGAATTAGGTTCTTTCATCTTAATTGACAAAATATCGAATTTTACGGTTGCGGCCGGAATGGTAAAATACTCAAATCTTTCAACTGATAGTCTACCGGTTTCTAAAAATATTTCATACTCAAATATTGATGTTACAAACTTTGATAGAGCAAAAATTAAAAAACAAAAACCTTGTTGTATTTGGTTAACAGGTCTTTCAGGAAGTGGAAAGTCAACAATTGCTAATATGTTAGATAAAGCCCTTTATCAACTTGGTAAACATAGTTTTATTTTAGATGGTGATAATGTTCGGCATGGAATTAATTCTGATTTAGGCTTTTCTAGAGAAGATAGACACGAAAATATCAGAAGAATAGGGTACACTTGTAAATTAATGACAGATGCTGGACTAATAGTTATATCAGCTTTTATCTCCCCAGATAGAGAAATAAGAGATTTTATTAAAAATAAAATCTTTAAAAATAAAAATTTTGTAGAAGTCTATTTAAATACTGATATTGAAACTTGCAAAAAGAGAGATCCTAAAAATCTTTATAAAAAAGCATTAGCAGGGAAAATAAAAAATTTTACAGGAATAGATGCTCCTTATGACAGTCCTGAAAATCCTGAGATCATTCTTGATACAGAGAAATATTCTGCAAAAGAATGTGTAGAAAAAATTTTAGATGTTGTTTTAAAGAATGATAAGTAAATAAAAACTTCTATTAGTTTAAATCTCATCTCAAATTCCTTTACTTTTTTCTAACTCAGATATACCTATAATTTACCTATCAAAAGCCGTCATAATTCTGTACTAAGCCTACTCAAGTTATTTTACTTTTAATCATCATGAAATACATCTAAAAATGTACTAAGTTGTAAACTGAAAAAAACATTAGACTATTAAGTATAAGTAAATTAAATGATATAACAAATTGGTTGTCTATTATAACTGCAAAAATTTCTTTTCATATTATTTTTAAATTAAAGAATTTTTTGTTAACAAAGATTATATTTTTTGAAAAGATGAACTCTAGGTTAAGATTTGAAGATTTAATTATATTTTAATTTGATCATTAGTTATGATAAATGATTATGTAATTTTAACTATCTATTTTCATCTAAAAATTAGATCTAAAGTGTAATTATTTTATGGTAAAAAAAAGTACTTACATGAAAAATGATATTTTTCATATAATTCGAAACTATAAATCTTGGTTAATTCTAATCATGATATTTCTAATATATATACCGGTGATTTTATTTGATTTTGGTATTCATAATGATTATTCAATAAGATTAGATTCCAATTTAAATTTAAAATCTATATTCACGTCTGAGCATCATCCTGAATATAAAGCACTGCATTCTTTAGGAAGACCAATCAATGCGTTTTTTCAGAATTTTCAGTATTATTTAATTTCAGATTTTGATCATCTTAAGATTGCACGCTTTTTTTCACTTTCATTATTTATTATAGGTTCTTTGATAAATTATTTGTTTTTAATTAAGTTAAAAATAGACAAATTTAATGCATTCTTTTTTTCTTTAATTCAGCTTTTTGTTCCTTCTACACAGCTATTTATTCTCTGGACATCTAATATAATTCCAGGAAGTATTGTTCATGTCTTAGGTTTATTGTTTGGTTTTGTTGCAACTCAGATTTATGTTTCAAATGAGAAAATCATTTCAAACAAGCTTGTTTTATTAAGCTTTGTATTAGTTTTAGGATCAATTTTTTTATTTTTAATTTATCCACCTAATGCAACGTCTATATTAATTCCTCTAGCATCTGTAATACTAACAAGGTCTTATATCATAAACAAAACTCAAATTAAAAAATTTATATTAATTTTATTTTTAATTTGTTTAGGCTTTGTATTAGGAGCACTTTATGTAAAGTTTTTAAATGATTTTTTTTATGGTTTATTATTTGGTGATGAAACAAGACCATATAGTTATCAAATGTCGATTATTGAATTTAAGGCTATATTTTGGAGAAGTTTACTTGTTGCTGATATAATTTTACCGTCATTATTTAATCCACTTCAAACTTTTAGTGGGCCTGAATTTGACAAAATATTCGGAATTATTTTTTGTCTATTAATTTTAAACTATTTTTTATTAAATTCATTCTCCAAAGCAATTTTAGTTATTTTGACAATGATTTGTTTAATAGTATTTTCAGTCGGCACACATTTGATTACAAAAGACTTGGCTATAGGAGTTAGAAATATACACCCAACTTTTATTATATGTTCATTATGCTTTTGGAAGTTATGTATAGATCTAATAAGTTGTATTACAAAAAAATTTAAATTTAAAAATAGGTTTACACAAATGAAAATAACCTTTTATGCGATTTTTTGTATATTAACAATTTTACCTACCTCATTAAATATATTTCAATCAAGTTTCAATGCTAGCCTAGAATATTACTTTGTTAAAAGAAGTCTTTTGTATAATTTTAATCATAAAAATAAAAATATATATGTGTATTTATCGAAAACACCTGGAAAAACTATAATTGGAAATTTTTTAAATCCACATATTAATGGTAATTTTATTAGGAATCTTCCAAATAATTTTAATCAAATGGCATTAAACTATTCAATTATGGAAGGCATTATAAATTTAAACTTAAAAGATATAGGTTATTCTCCAAAAGATTATAAAATTATAGTAAATCCTAAAAAATTTCACATTAAAGAAAATGTAATTGATTTTAATAAATTTATCTTAAAAAAATCTGATTTTAACTAAATTAAAATTCAAAATAGAAAAATATCATAAAAATTTTTTTATTTAAAAAAAATATTAAATTAATTTTATTTTTTTGGTGAGTATAAAGTTATGCTTTGTTCGGATGAAGTACCATTATTAAGTGCTACAGCTTCAATATAATGAGGATACGGAATACATTTATTTGTTGCTGTAGCAATTATATTATTAATTTTAAAAAAACAAATTTTATCGGTTGTATAGATATATTCTAAATCAATATAATTTGAAGAAAAAGGAATTATACCAGAGCCAACTAAAATATATTTATTTTTTTTTTCATCTTTTGACCAAACTAGAATATCATTATCAATAAGACTAACAATTGAACTTGGTAATTGATCAATATTTTTTTTAAATGCAAACCCAATATTATACATTCTATCGTTCTCATTAATATTAAGTTTTATTCTAATCTTGTAACCATTTGGTTCGGGATTAGGTAAAAATTTTTTTGTTATAAATTTTTTTCTATTTTTATTACGAGTTTCAAAAAAGTTTAGTGGAGTTGCTGATGAATGAAACCCATTTAAACTGGATATATATGAATTAGAATTGACTTTTGCATCAATAAACTTTTTTGAAAAATAATTTATTTTTTTTTCAAATTTCAAATCATTTCTTGACTTATAATTAATGATATAAAAAGGTTTTTGTGACTTCATATTTTTTTCACAAAAAAAAGATCTAAATAGTATATAATATTCTCTGAAAGGAATTGGTTCTAAATCGCTAGAGACACCTTTCTGAGGGTCAAAAACTTCATTTTTTGATTTCTTTGGGATAAACCCAGCTAAACATTCATTTTTACTTTTATTTGATACTATTTCATGTATCAAATTCCATTTAGTATCTCTCAAATTTTGAATTTTTACATCACGAAGATTATGACTTTCTTTATAAAATAAAGGAATATTCTTTAAAAGAACTAAGATAAAAAAAACTGAAAAAGTAATTTTATATTTTTTAAAATATTGAAAAATAGATATCCAAATACATAATGCACAAAATTGAATAAAAATTATATACCAGTCACCATAATTTCCACTAATAACTACTCTGCCACTTAAAATAACTAATATAAAAAAAATTACGAAAAGTATTGGTGAAAACAAATAAATTGTATCTAAATCTTTAGATTTTTTTTTTAAAGACAAACTTAACAAAATTATAATAATTAAAATCAATATAGGTACAAATTCTTTTGAAATTAAATTGAAAGATGATCTTTTAAAAAATTCTATAAAAAAGTTTTTTACAGAAATTATCCAATCTTTATGAAAACTATGAAAATAAGAAACTAAAGGATTAAAATTCTCTAAATTTATTTCATGAAATGAAATAAAGATAGTTATACGAAATATTAAATAAATTAAAGAGCATATAATCACTGATATATATTCTATTTTGAAAGAATTGTTAGATAGAAATATTCTAATAGCTTTAAAAATTACTAAAGAACTTATAAATATTAGAAATATTCCAAAAATGTCATGGAAAAGAGTTGATCCAAAAAGAAATAATACGGCCCAATGATTTTTTTTATTAAAAAATGCTAACCACCAAGAAAATAAACCAATTGAAATAATATAAGGGTTTATATGAGCCCAAACATATATAACTGATCCTCTATCAATTACACTCATTGATAAAACAGCAAAAACTCCAAAATAAACATTAGAATATCTTTTTATTGCATAAAAAATTCCCATAAGACTCAGTATGTTGAATGTAGCAACAGTGAAAGATACTAGTTTAGGATTTATTGGGAATAGAATTTCAAAATATAACCATTGAAGAAAAAAAAGTCCTGGTCTAAATAATGAAAAATCTCCTACCCAAGTTAATCTAGTTTGGTTGAAGAATAAAAGATGTTGTAACCACTCTATGCTAGCATTATTTTGAAAAAAAACTCTTTCTGCTAAAACAAAATAATCATCATTCATCAAAACAATATAATTATAATGAAATAAGACTATAAAACTACAAAGTATTAAAATACAAAAGGATAAGAAAAATTCAAAACTTATCGGTAACTTAATATTTTTGCTAAATAATTTAAAATTAAAGGACAAGTTTTACTCAAAAATTAATTAAATTAGTATAATTTTTTTGCAATGTTAGGGTCTTTCACAAATTCATTTGGACTAAAGTTTAAAAGTTCTAAGGCAAATTTATATATTGATAAAATTATTTTACCTTTTTTGGTAACTGATAACTCTGAATTATCATTAATTACTAAATATCCTCCAAATTCTAAGTCAGATACTCTTGTTTGAATGACTTTATCGGTATCATATAATGCAAGAAGTTTCTCACTATTAAGAGGAGATCCTTGAAAATGATCGATTAAAATTAACATTCTAAAAGTTATTGAACGATCTACTGTAAAATAAAACTCTAAATAACCAATAAAGAGAAGTACTAAAATTAAAATAGTAATAAAAAAACCAATAAATTTTTTAAATCTGATATATTTTTTTTCAATTAAATTATCTATATTTAAAAATAAACCGTACCAATAAGCTAAACATATTATTATAAAAACAAAAGAAAAAGTAACTAATAAAGAATTAACCTTATTAGTTGGATTTATAAAATAAAATATAAAAAAATGAGTTATTAAAAAAATTATAAATCCAAGACATGCAAGTAATAAAGATCTAGTCATGTTACATTTAATTAACGTGATTAATATATAATTTTAATACATATAAATAGTTTTTATCTTTTTTACATTTATATTTAATTAATATCAATATAATTTTGTATAGATAGATTTTAAAAGAGTTTTTATCTAATTTAAATTTCAAAAATAAACTTGAATGTGTATTAAAACTTAATTAATTTGTGTTTTATGAAATATCCTTTAATCAAAAATAATATCTTAAGACAAGATCTTGACGAAATTATTCAACATCTAAAAAAAGATGATCCAATTCTAACTAATGGACCCAAAGTTAGAGAATTTGAAGAAGCATGGAATAAATGGCTTGGTACTAAATTTTCAATATTTGTTAATTCAGGATCATCAGCTAATTTATTATCTTTGACTTTATTAAAAATAAAATATCCAGACGGAGGTGAAGTGATTGTGCCACCTTTTACATGGGTGTCCGATATAGCTTCAGTAATCCAGTGTGGTTTTACTCCGGTATTTGCTGATATAGATTTGGATACTCTTGCGATGAATTTTAATGAAATTAAGAAGAAGGTAAATTCAAAAACTAAGGCAATATTTTTATCTCATATTCAAGGTTTAAATGGAATATCTGAAAGTTTGTTAGAGCTAGCGTCATCAAAAAATATTGAATTAATTGAAGATGTTTGCGAATCTCACGGGGCAAAGCATAAGGATATTAAAGTTGGAAATTTTGGATGGACGTCTAACTTTTCTTTTTATTACGCCCATCATATGAGTACTATTGAAGGTGGTATGATAAGTACTAATAACGAAGAAACTTATGAAAATTTAAGAATGTTAAGATCTCATGGAATGGTTCGAGAAATGACCAATGAAAAATATAAAATAAAATATTTAAAAAATAATAACCAATTAAATGAAAAATTTATCTTTTTTTATCCAGCTTACAATTTTAGAAATACAGAAATTGGTGCTATCATGGGGTTATCTCAATTAAAAAGACTTGATGATAATATTTATAATAGAAATGAAAACTTTAAATACTTTTTAGATAAAATAGACCAAAATAAATACTTCAAAGACTTTAATCTATTAGGTTCAAGTAATTACGCTTTTAATTTAATTTTAAATGATAAAGATAAGGAATATATGGATAGATTATGCAGTAATCTTGAAAAATTTGGAATTGAGTTTCGCAAAGGTAGTGCAGGTGGCGGTAATCAATTAAGACAACCTTATCTATCTAATTACATAAAAGAAAAAGAGTATAATGATTATGAAGTTACTGAACATGTTCATTTTTATGGAATGTATTTAGGTAATTACCCAGAACTGCAAAAGGATGATATTGATTATATTGTAGATAAGATAAATATATAATATTTACTAAAATAATTTATCTCCTATTAAAACACCTATAATTTGTAATGGAATTGCTCCCAAAGTTGCACCTACAATAAATGGTATAAATGAAATCTGAGATGCCCCAAAAAGATACCCTAATGAAGAGCCTGGAAATATTGGATTTAAATGCGCAACAAAAGATGATTTCCAATTATATTTGAAAATAAGCATTTGAATTTTATTCCAAATTCCTAAATAATCTCTTTGACCCATTAGATTTGATAAAAAATATTTTCCTAACATAAAAGTACATATTGATGATATGATTGTAGAAATTAGTGATATTAATAAACCTAATTTTAGTCCCCAAATAATTCCAGCTATTAGTGTAATGGGAGAACAAGGTAAAATTAAAGACGATAAAGTTACTTGAATACAAATAAAAATAATTGGAGCTAAAAAAGGATTTTCTAAATGTAATGATAATAAATTTTCTTTAAAATTATCATTTTTTGCTATAGTTATAAATAAAAATAACCACAATAATATAAAAATAAACTTAAAAATTTTTGAATAATTTAAATTCACAATTATTTTTTTATATCTTTTATTATATATTTAGGTCTTCCTTTAACTTGAAAAAAAATCTTTGAGATATAGATACCTAATATTCCATTGCTAATTAGTATTGCTCCACTGAAAAAAGAAATTGTTACAAGTAATCCAGAGATTCCAGGAGCTGCAAAACCAAAAAGTTTTGTAAGTAAAGCATATAAAATTATCAATACAGATATAAAACAAACAATTATCCCAAAAGCAAAAGAAATATATAATGGACCCGCAGAAAAGGATGTTAATCCTCTAATAAATTCTCTTCTAGGATTCTTACTAAAGAGTGGAAATTGGGTTTCGCCTGCAAATCTTTTGTCTCGATTATAATAAATAAAATCTTGTTTAAAACCTACCCACCTACTTAAACCTCGCATAAAAGGATCGTAATCATTCATAGAAAGAATGTGTTCAACAACTTTCCTTGACAGTAATTTAAAGTCGCCAGTATTTTCTGGAATATCTATATCAGAAAAGTAATTTATTATTTTATAAGCTTTTTTAGTAATCCAAATTTTTAAAAAATTTTCGCCATCTCTTTTCAACCTTGTAGCGTGGACTACTTCTGCACCTTTTAAATATTTTTCATACATTTTGTGAATTATTTCAGGAGGATCTTGAAGATCTGAATCCATGTAAACAACTATATTTCCATCAGATTCATTAAATCCAGCTAATACACATGGTGCAGTTC
>CACIWG010000007.1 GCA_902590245.1 uncultured SAR116 cluster alpha proteobacterium
TCTTTATTAACTGAATCGGTTATTTTTGAATATAGATTTGAGACTGAAGGTTTAGTTTCGACATTAAGATCACTTTCTTTTAAAATATTAAATCTTTCTTTTATAGCGTATTCACTAAGATAAATTGATCCTGAATTTGTCTTACCTCTTGACTCAATAAGATAATGCAAAATACCATTCATCTCTTTTTTGTCAACAATTGTATAAGTTAAATCATTGTTTTCTTTATTATATATAGATAAACCTACATCAATATCTTGCTTCTGAGCCATGCATGCCTCTTAACTAATCAGATGATAGTATAGTAAAATAGCATAATGTATTTGAAAATGTTTCACGTTTCGTGATAATATTTAATGTGTTGGTAATTTATTATGGTATCTTTAAAACCTTTTAAACCTGAAGAATATAAAAGCTTAATAGAAAAGAATTTTTCTGAAATTTGGTTTCAATTTCTTTATTTTGAGGTAATGCGTAGTAGAGATTGTGTAAAATTCATGAAGAATAATCCTAATGGGTATTTAATTTTACAAGTGATTAGTTGGCATCATGGTTTAGTTTTATTGTCAGAGAACAAAAATCAAGATAGAAAAAATTTTGTAAAAAGCTGGGAGGCAAGTGCTAAATCCAAAACAAAGCCAAATAAAAAGCTAACATACTCTTTGGTTTCAGAACTCACTGGTCTTAGCATAGAGACAATTAGAAGACAGGTAAAAAAATTAATTAATGATGGATGGGTATCTTACACTAAAAAAGAGGGAATCATTTACATACCTAACATTGATAAAGCTAAAGAAATGACGGAGAACTTAAATCCAAAAGAAATAGATAGATTTGTAAATCTTTTATCTAATATTGATAAAATTAGGTTTAGGTAATGAATAATTCAGTTGTAGTTGTTACAGGTGGTTCAGGAGGTATTGGTAAAGCGCTAATTAAAAAATATCTCCAGGAAGGCTCTTTTGTAATATCCGTTGATTTAGAAAACACTACTGATTTTAAAGATAAGAATTTTACTTTTTTTCAATGTAATGTTGAAGTTGAAAATGATATTGATGATTTATTTAAATTAATTTTAAAAAAGCATAGTAGGATTGACTATTTTTTTTCAAATGCAGGGATTTTATCTTTAGGAGATGAAAACTCTAGTAATTTTCATTGGGAAAAAAATTGGAAACTGCATTTGATGAGTCATGTCTTTGTATCCAGAAAATTACTTCCTATATTTAAAAAACAAAATTTTGGTTATTTTTTAATAACTGCGTCTGCCGCAGGACTTTTGACTCACATTGATTCTATTACCTATGCTGTAACAAAACATAGTACAATTGCATTTGCAGAATGGATAGCAATTAATAATAGGCAATCTAATTTCCATGTTTCAGTTATTTGTCCACAGGCTGTAAGAACAAATATGACAAAAGGAAGAGAAAAAGACGTTGCTTCTTTAGATGGAATGTTAGAACCTGATTTTTTAGTTGAAAAAATTCAAGAAGGGATAGATGAGAGACAATTTTTAATATTACCTCATCCAGAAGTTCAAAATTATATTGAAAAAAAAACATCTAATTACGACAAATGGATAAGTGGTATGGCAAGACTGAAACAAAAAATTGAGGATAATAAGTGAAATTGGATAAAATTGATCATGTTGTAATTACGGTCAAAGATTTAAATAAAACAATTGACTTTTATACAAACATATTAGGAATGAAATTAGAAAAATCTTCATCTTCTTCAAAAAACAATCAAATTAGATACGCCGTGAGTTTTGGTTCTCAAAAAATTAATATTCATGAAGAAAAAAAACCTCTCAAACCTAATGCATTTAATCCATCCTCAGGATCAATGGATATCTGTTTTATCTCACATAATAAGATTAATGATTGGATGCATCACTTGGAAAAAAAAGGAATAAATGTTGAAATTGGACCTGAGAAAAAAACTGGTGCTTTAGGTCCTATTTTATCTATATATATTAGAGATCCAGATTTTAATTTAATTGAAATATCTAACCAACTATAATTTTAGATTGATTTCATAATAGCGTCACCACATTCATTTGTATTAGCATTGCCACCTAAATCTCTAGTTCTGTTTTCCTGTTTAGATATTGTAGATTCAATTTTCTTGATAATGTGATCATGTGCATCTTTGTATCCAAAATAATCTAACATCATGGCGCCAGCCCAAATTTGTCCAATAGGATTTGCAATATTTTGTCCGGCAATATCAGGTGCAGATCCATGAACTGGTTCGAATAAAGATGGAAAATTTTTTTCTGGATTAATATTTCCTGAAGGAGCAACGCCTATAGTGCCAGTGCATGCGGGTCCTAAGTCAGATAAAATATCACCAAACAGATTTGATCCTACAACGACATTAAACTTTTCTGGATTTAAAACAAAATGAGCACATAAAATGTCAATGTGATATTTATCAAATTTAACTTCAGGAAAATTTTTTGATATTTTTTCAACTCTCTCATCCCAGTAAGGCATCGTAATTGAGATACCGTTGGATTTTGTAGCTGAAGTTAAATGTTTTCTTTTTGTTTGCTTTGCTAGGTTAAAAGCAAATTTTAAAACTCTATCCACTCCAATTTTCGTCATTATAGTTTCTTGGACAACAAATTCTCTTTCAGTGTTAGGAAACATTTTTCCGCCAATAGATGAGTATTCTCCTTCAGTATTTTCTCTAACAATATAGAAGTCAATATCGCCTGGATTTTTATTAGCTAATGGAGAGGGAACCCCAGGCATTAATTTGACAGGTCTTAAGTTAACATATTGATCAAATTCTCTTCTAAACTTCAGAAGTGACCCCCATAAAGAAATATGATCTGGGATTTTATCTGGCCAACCTACAGCTCCAAAAAAAATAGCGTCATGATTTAAAATTTTTTCCTTCCAATTATCAGGCATCATTTGACCATGCTTTTCATAATAATCATAGGAACTAAAATCAAATTCTTCAAAATTTAAATTAATATTAAATTTCTCAGATACTTTTTTAAGAACTTTTATGCCTTCAGGCATAACTTCTTTTCCAATTCCATCACCTGCAATGACGGCAATATTAAATCTATTTTTTTTCATAAATATCCATTTCTGTCATTATTAAACCCATGGAGCTTGGGTCATCAATTTATTTTCCTGATTTAAGACTAAAGGTCTAAACTTAGCAGCAAATTTAATAAAATCTTCATCTGAGAAAATCTGTTTCCATAATCTTCTTCTCTCATTATCATCCTCAAATTTCCAAATGTGGATAATTTGGTTTAAAGCACCAATGTCTCCAAGGTAATAATTTATTAAGTTTTTTTTAAATTTATTTATCCAAGGAGTTCCTAATTCTTTATATATTTCAGATGCTTCTTGGATTTTTCCTACAAAAAGAGTATATGTTCTTAGCTCATAGATTGCCATTTTATCCTCTATAATTTAGTTAATTTGAACTTGTAATGAGTTGTAAATAAGATAATTTATTAATATCAATTAAGCAACGAGAAACATATGGATATTTTAGAAATTAAGGATCTTGAAAAATTAGCCAAAAAAAGAGTTCCAAAAATGTTTTTTGATTATGTTAACTCAGGCTCATGGACAGAAACAACATACAATAAAAATGTAAGCGACTATTCTAAAATTAAACTTAGGCAAAGAGTTGCTGTTGATATGACTAATAGAAAATTAAATACAAAATTAGTTAATCAAGATGTTTCAATGCCAGTAGCAATTGCTCCAACAGGCTTAACAGGTATGCAGAGAGCTGACGGAGAAATTTTAGCAGCTCAAGCATGTGAAGAATTTGGTATACCCTATACTTTATCAACTATGAGTGTATGTTCTATTGAAGAAGTTGCTAAGCATACAAAAAAACCTTTTTGGTTTCAGCTTTATGTAATGAGAGATAAAAAGTTTATGGAAAGATTGATAGAAAGAGCTGATAAAGCTGGATGTAGTGCATTAGTTTTAACACTAGATTTACAAATTCTAGGACAGAGGCATAAAGACATACGAAATGGATTGTCTACACCACCTAAATTTACTCCAAAGCATATCTATCAAATGGTTACTAGACCAAAATGGTGTTTTGAAATGTTGCAAACAAAAAATAGATCATTTGGCAATATAGTTGGACATGTTGATGGAGTTTCAGATTTAAGGTCATTAGGCTCTTGGACTTCTGAACAATTTGACCCTAAACTAGATTGGAATGAAATTGAATGGATCAGAAAAAAATGGAAGAAAAAGCTTATACTCAAAGGTATATTAGACAGTGAAGATGCTATAATTGCATCTAAAACAGGTGCAGATGCTATAATTGTTTCAAATCACGGTGGTCGTCAACTTGACGGTGCTCCTTCATCAATCAAAGTTTTACCTGAAATAGTTGATGCAGTAGGAAGAAAAATTGAAATTCATATTGATGGTGGTATTAGATCTGGACAAGATGTTGTCAAAGCTCTGTGTTTAGGAGCAAAAGGGGTTTATATAGGAAGAGCATTTCTTTATGGTTTAGGAGCTATGGGGAAAAAAGGTGTTTTCAAATCATTAGACATAATTAAAAATGAACTTGATAAGACTATGGCTTTTTGTGGGAGAAAAAGCGTGGAAAATTTAGATAAATCAAATCTATATGTAGAAAAACCTTATAGCAATTATTAATTGATCTGGATTATTTTTTTAATCGCTTTACTAGCTTCATTTATGCAATCAATTGATGTAGGTAAGCTTACTATATTACTTACAAAAGCATGCATCTGTCCTTCATAAACTTTATAATATACCTCGTTTTCAAAAGATTTTAGTCTTTTCATAAGAGCGTATCCTTCATCAACAAGCGGGTCTAATCCTGCTCCATAAATATAAGTAACGGGCATTCCATAAAAATCTGAATAGAGTAAAGGTGATATTTTCCAATTAGTAATTTCATCATTTTTATTCAAATAATGATCAGCAAAATAATCTAAAGTTGATTTTTTAACAATTAGTCCTTCTAAATTTATGCTCATAGATGGTCTTGACATTGTAAAGTCAACCCATGGATAAAAAAGTATTTGTCCAATAATTTTTGGGAGTTTTTTTTCTTTTGAAAGAATTGCTACAATTAATGCTAAATTTCCTCCAGCACTATCACCACAAACTACAACCTTTTTTTTATCAAATTTAATTTGTTTATTGTTTTCAAAAATATAATTTACAGCATTTATTGAATCTTCTAAAGAACATGGAAATTTATATTCTGGTGCTAAAGAATAATCTACAGCAATTAATTTACATTCAGATTTTTTGGTTAGATGTCTGCATAGTAAATCATGACTATCAAGATCACCCATAACAAAACCACCACCATGAAAAAAAATAATTAAAGGTTGATTATCATCATCATTTTTATTTGAATATATTCTGAGCTTGAGTTTTCTACTTTCACTTTTTATTGTAAATTCATTTATATGATTAATTTGAACTTGATGTTCAGTAGGAACTGCAGCCATGGAAGCCCTTATTTCTCTTAATTCTATTGGGGTAAGATTCTCGACTTCAGGCACATTGTTTTCAAGCCTTAATTTAATAAACTGTTTTGTATCATTATCTACTTTCATCATGTTAATAATAAAGAAATATTTGAAAATTTATATATAAAAAAAGTTAGACAAGACTAAAAATGTTAGGTTATTGACTTTTAGTAAGCTTTAACCAATATTAAGACTATGTCAATTTTTAATCCAAGATTTAATGAGTTAACACAACCAATTTTAATTAAATATCAGTTAATAGCTACTTATATTTTATTATCATTTTGCATTCTTGGTTATTTCAATTTAGATAATGAGGTTCTAAATATTATTCAAAGTTCTGTAGCTGATGCTTATATAGCAGTTTCAAGTTTTGTGGCAGGTACTTTGTTAATATTCTATTCATTAGAAAAGTTTCTCAATTTTGATATTGGTGTGTTTTTAAAAAAACATCCTAAATTAGAAATTGTAGGTTGTTCATTTCTTGGTGCTTTACCAGGTTGTGGTGGAGCCATTATAGTAATGACACAATATACAAGAGGAAAAATATCTTTTGGATCTGTTGTAGCCACTCTAACAGCAACAATGGGTGATGCAGCATTTCTTCTCATTGCAAAAAAACCATTAATTGGATTATTTGTTCTTTTAACTGGTTTCTTTGTTGGTATTGTTTCAGGCATTTTAGTAAATCTATTACATGGTAAATTTTTTCTCAAATTAACGGGATGCCAAGTTATTAAAAGATATGCATCAACTTCAAAAAAATATAAGCAATCCAAGAATTTAGAAAACCTATGGTTGTTTTTTATGTTTCCAGGTATTTTAATTGGTATTTTAAGCGCTTTTCAGATTGATCTTAATTCTGTTTTTACAAATCGTTTTGTAAAAGATCCTGTTTCACTCTTTGGGTTTGTTGCTGGTTCTCTATGTTTTTTTATGTGGTTGTTACCTCTTTTGCACGGATATAAAATCCATATATCAGATAACAATGATACTGTAAAATATAGAACTATTAGTGATACCAACTTTGTAACTGGCTGGGTTATTTTGGCTTTTTTGGCATTTGAATTAAGTGTTCATTTTTCAAATATTGATCTTTCAATTATTTTTAATACTTATTTATATTTTGTACCTTTAATCTCAATTTTGATTGGGCTTCTTCCCGGATGTGGACCTCAAATTTTAGTTACGACAATGTATTTAAGTGGTGTTATTCCATTATCTGCTCAATTAGGTAACGCTATTTCTAATGATGGAGATGCTTTATTTCCAGCAATTGCTATACATCCAAAAGCTGCATTAATTGCTACACTTTATTCTTCTATACCAGCTTTTATAATTAGTTATTTATATTTGTTTATATTTGAGG
The DNA here is from genome assembly GCA_902590245.1 of uncultured SAR116 cluster alpha proteobacterium. Taxonomy (GTDB): domain Bacteria; phylum Pseudomonadota; class Alphaproteobacteria; order Puniceispirillales; family Marisalimonadaceae; genus TMED54. Next base: position 6,891 of record CACIWG010000007.1, read on the forward strand.
CTAATATTTTTTGGTTTTAAAAATAATATATAAATAATTTTTTGTTTATTCAAAATGTTGTTAATATTACCTAATGAATAGTGACAAATATATCTCAGATTATAAACCAGCACCAATTGCCAGTAATGAAAACCAAAGATTGGAAGCTGTAAAAAGAACAGGCGCCATGTATTTGGATCAGGATGAACTTTATGATGTATATTGTTATTTAGCAAAAGAGATTACAGGATGTCCAGTAAGTTGGACTGGCCTAATAGATAGCGAAAATCAATATTGCTTAGCAAGTGATGGATTTCCTGAAGACACATCAAAAAAAATACCAAGAAAACAAACTTTTTGCCAATATGCTCTTGATAAAACAGAGCCTTTAATAATACAAAATATGGAAACTGATTTAACCTTTAAAAATCATCCATTAGTTAAAGAAGGGATCGTTAAATTTTATGCAGCCTTTCCAATAGTAACATCTGATGGTTATACTTTAGGAACGCTATGTGTAAGTGGTGATAAAGAGGTCGAACTAACTAAAAACCAAATTAAATCACTTAAAAGTTTGTCTAGAAAAATGGCTTATCAATTAGAAATACAAGAAAATTTTAGAAATAAAAGTGCTGAAAATTTAATTCAAATTATAGATAAAATTTCACAGCATGTAGAAAATTTAAATATCACTAATTTAAAAACAATTTTAAAATTTTTTTCAGATCAAACTATTGATAATATTGAAAAAAACTATTTGTCAAAAATTAATTTAATAAAAGAATCTGCTGAAGAATTTGAAATTACAGATTTTGGTAATAAATTAAAAAGTGAACTATCTCTAGATAAGGGTATATTAAAGAGAGTAAAAAATTTATCAAACAATGAAAACGATTTAGATAATTTATTTAACGAAATTAGGAATAATTAATGTTTGGGAAAATCTTAAATTTTAGATTTCCATCAGTTAGTGAGGCAAAGCTAGCAGCTTCATTTTGTTCTGAAAAGTTTGGTTCAAAAATATCTGATTATAATATCATTGGTCTTAACATATTTATCAGTCAGTTAGGAGATCTTAATGTTTCAATTAAATTTGAAAACTCAAATGCGCTTAATAAATTCGAAACTAACTATGAAGAGATAATCTCAGATTTAAAAAAGAGTTTAGCTTTTAAAGAAAATAATTTTGTTGGTGTTTGTGCATATACGTATGAAAAAGAAGCAACTCTTACAGAGAATTAGTAATGATTGAAGCTAAAGAAAATTTTAATAATACATGGCCATTTAATCCTAATTTTTTTTTCGGCAATGGTTTTAAACAACATTATGTGGACGAAGGTAAAGAAAATAATAAAGTAATTTTATGCCTTCATGGTGAACCTACATGGGGATATATATATAGACATTTTATTAAAGAATTATCAAAAAATTTTAGAGTAGTAGTTCCAGATTTAATGGGCTTTGGAAAATCTGAAACACCAAAGAATAAAGAATATTCTCTAAAGACACATGTTGAAAATTTAGAAAATTTAGTAAACTACCTAGAATTAAAAAACATATATTTTGTTGGGCAAGATTGGGGTGGTCCAATTTTAGGATCATATACATTACGTAATTTAACAAAAACTAAAGGTATGTTTTTAATAAATACAATTTTTGGATATAGTAGAACTGAAAAACCTAAAGAATTAACCCCATGGTTTAAATGGATAAAGAAAAATGAAGAAAATGGTACTTTAGATGGAATATTAGGAGAATTGAATACAACAGTTTTATCAATAATGAAATTATTGAATTTTACAAATAGCTCTATAATTGATGATAATTGGATAAAAGCATATGCTTCACCATTTCCAAATAGGGATAGTTGTTTAGGAGCAATCAATTTTCCACTTGATGTTTTGCATGGAAGAATGGTTCCATTTATAATTGATTGCTTGAAAAATGGAGATATGAAATCTTTTTTAAATATTCCTTCTGAATTAGTCTATGGAATGAAAGATAGAGCAATTGACCCAGATTACGCTATAAAAGATTTTAAAGCTTTATATCCTAATTCTAAAGTAACCAAATTAGAAAATGCTGGGCATTTTTCTCAAGAAGATGAACCATATAAAATTATTGAATTAATAAAGGAGTTTGTGAGTAATAATTAATGAACACAGATTTTGTTTTTAAAATTCTGGAGCACAAAGAATGGTTTAATAATGAAGAAGAATATAAAGGGTCTTTAATTGATTTAAAAGATGGTTTTATACATCTTTCTTCAGCGAACCAGATATATGAAACATGCAAGAAACATTTTTTTGGAAGAGAAAATTTAATTGTAATTTATTTTACAATTAAAGATTTGGGAAATAACTTAAAGTGGGAAAAATCAAGAAATAATGATTTATTTCCACATTATTATGGAAATTTAAAAAAAGAATTAATGATAGGATTTTTTGAGCTAAGAAGAATTGTTGATGGCAGCCATGAATTTCCTAAAGACTTTATCACTGGCAAAATTTTTAATAAATGATTGTCTTGCATTTTTACCTAATTGATTTCTTTTAGTTTGATTATTAATCGCTTCAAAAATTACATTTTCTAATTCTTTTTCGTTAAGTGTGTTAACATTCCAACCTGTTTCATTGTTTATAACAGCATCTAAAACGCCACCATCTACTCCAGATATTGAAGGCACTGAAAATTTCGCAGCTTCGATATAAGATATTCCAAAACCTTCAATAGAATTTTTAACTTTATAAGACGGCATAATAAACAAATCCGAATTCATTAAAATTTTTTCTTTTGATTTTTCATTAACAAAATTCTTGATTTTTATATATTTATTCAATTTGTAATAGTTAATTTGTTCTTGTAATTTTTTTTTCAAATAACCGTCGCCATAAATTGACCATATAAAGTTTTTAATCATTTGTTTTTTTATTAAGCATTTAAAAGCCTTTATTACAGGTAAAAAGCCTTTCCTTTCTTCTAATCTTGAAATAGTTGTAAGTATAAGGCCTTTTTTATTAGATGATTTTTTTTGAATTTTAATTTTATCGTTTTCTATTTCATATGTTGGAGGTATTACATGAATTTTAGTTTCAGGAAAATTGCAAATATCTAAAAAAATATTTTTTGTATAATTTGAAGAAGATATAACAATACTTACCTTTTTTAATAATTTATTGATTTTCTTTTTTTTTGACTTGGACAAATATTCTTGACCGTGAGCAAGCATTACAACTTTGTTATTTGTATTTGGTATAGCGTTTAGAGATTTCCAACTATCACAAATAATGATGTCATCTTTTTTTAAGATTTTTTTTAATTTAATTTTTTTTATTAATGGCCTAAGAAATTTTGGAAATTTAGAAAAATTAAACTTAATTTTATAACTTCTTATTGGATGAGATTCTGGTATATTATGATCTGGTAAAACAAAGGTTGCAATTGTTTTAGAAAAATTCTTTGCTAATGCTGACATAACACTTTGCATTCCTCCAAAACGAGGAGGAAAAGTTTGCGTAACAATTATAACTCTCATTTTTTTGATTATATTCAAATATTTTGTGTAGTATATTACTATTAAATTTAAGAAGGTTAGAATATGTATAAATTAACTTATAGTCCAGCCTCTCCTTATGTAAGGAAAGTTAGATTAGCAGGCTACCTTTCTGGTCTAAATGATCAAATAGAATTATTAAATCCAGATCATGAAACTCATATTAAAATGAAATTAAACAATCCATTGGGAAAGATACCAGTTTTAATGACCACAAACAATCAGTATGTTTTTGATAGTCGTGTAATTGTTGAATTATTAAATGATATTTCAGGTAAGTTATATCCTAATGATGATTATAAAAAAATAATTTTAACTAATGCTGCTCTTACTGAAGGTCTTATTGATGCATCTCTTCTTTACCTTTATTCAATTAGATATGCAGGAGATCAGAAACCATCAGAAGTTTGGCAAAAGCTTCAATTAACTAAGATTGAAAACACTATAGATTATTTGGATAAAAATGTTTCGAATGATTTTAATCCGTCTAAAGTTTATATATCGCATATTGGTTTAATTGTTGCGCTCGATTACTTAAATTTTAGAAAAATTTATGATTGGGAAATGAATACAAAAAACTTAGATGCATGGCATAAACAAGTTAGTGCTTCTATGCCTGGTTATAAAGAAACCTATCCAAAAGATCCTTCTTAATTTGGTAGAACAAGCACGGCCCTAAAATCATTAACATTGGTCAATGTTGGTCCGGTATAAATTAGATCTTTAGTTTTTTCAAAAAAACTAAATGCGTCATTATTATTTATATATTTTTTAATGTCTAGATTAAGTTTTTTAGATTTTAAAAATGTTTCATAAGAAAAAAATGCACCTGCATTATCTTCACTTCCATCTATTCCATCCGTATCTATTGAAAGTCCTAATATATTTTTATTTCCTTTTAAAGTATTAACCATAGACAGGGCAAACTCTGAATTTCTTCCACCTTTCCCAAGACCATTTACCTTTACTGTAGTTTCACCACCAGAAAGGAGTAATATAGGTTTTTCTAAGGAAATATTTTTATAGCGTTTTTCTTTTTTTATTTTAAGCGCAAGATTTGCCATTCTTTCTCCTTCCTTTGAAGCATCACCCTCTAGTTTATCAGAGAGGATAATAGGTAAAAAACCTATTTTTTTTGCTAAATTTGATGCTGCTTTAAGTGCCTTCATTGGAGATGCTATTAAATGAAAATTTTTGTTTATTCCCTTGGGCAAGAGATTATTTTTTATGATAGATAAAATTTCTTTTGAAATTTCTATTTGATAATTATCTAAAATTTCAAATAACTTGTTAGGATCATTATTAGAATAAATTGTTGGCCCAGATCCGATGAAACTTGGATCGTCTCCAGGAATATCAGAAATTCCATAAGTAATACAATTAGATGGTTTTATTAATTCTAATAATCTTCCTCCTTTAACTGCAGAAATAGATTGTCTAACAATATTCATTTCATTAATAGATGCTCCAGATTTTAAAAGTTCATTATTAATTTTTTGTTTCTCATCAAAATTTATTCCATCAAGAGGAGAGCATAATAAAGCCGATGCTCCACCTGAGATAAGGAAAATGACTAAATCATCTTTAGATGTGTTTTTTGCAATTTGTATTATTTTTCTTGTAGCATTATAGCCATTTAAATCAGGGATTGGGTGTGATGCCTCCACTACTTTAATTTTTTTTGTTTGAACAAAGTGGTTATATCTAGTTACAACAAAACCTTCTAATTCAAATGGACATTTATCTTCGAAAGCTTTTGCCATACTTCCTGCTGCTTTACCAGCGCCTAAGACATAAATTTTACCTTTTGGCTTTTCTAATAATTTTGGAAATTTATTATCGGGTTTAGATGAGTTGATTGCTTCTTTCATAATAAGAAATAGTTGTTGTTTATTATTTTTAATCATAAAAAAATTGTATTAACCTTAAACTGATTTATTATTTTAATTTAATCGTAGTAAGGGGAATTTATATGTCAATTATTGAAGGACAAAAGATTAATAATACTTTTTTTATTTCTATAAATAATCCTAAATCAAAAAACTCGATGGTTCTTGGCTTTCACCCCCAGTTACAAAGCAAAATTGATGAAGCTGAAAATTCAAAAGATATAAATTCTATAATAATTTTTGGTGAAGGTGGGTTCTTTTGTGCTGGAGGAGATCTTAATAGTCTAAAAACCAGAAGAGATATGACAGTACCTGAGAGATTAGAAACTCTTGAACAATTAAACGGAACAATAAAAAAAATTAAAGAGTGTTCCAAACCTACAATTGCAGCAGTTGAAGGCGGGGCAGCAGGTGCAGGTGTTTCTCTTGCAATGGCATGTGACTTTTTGATTATGTCAGATAAGAGTTTTTTATCTCTTGCTTATGTAAAAATTGGGCTCACTCCAGATGGTGGGGTTACAAAACTTTTAGCAGAAGTTTTCCCAAAACAAATTTTGTCAGAAATGGCACTAATTGGAGATCGAATTTTTGCAAAAAAATTATTTGATCTAGGTTTTTTAAATTTAATTTCAGATGCAGGTGAAGTTAAATCAGATGCTTTAAAGTTTTCTGAAAAATTTAAAAACTTACCTCAAAATGCAATGTTTAGAATAAAAACATTAATTCATCATTCTTATGATAATAATTTTGACGAACAAATGAAATTAGAAGCAAATTTAATGGCAGATTCTCAAGGAGATAAAGAAAGTATGGAGGGTATAGATGCTTTTCTAGAAAAAAGAGATCCTAATTTTTCAAAATTCAGATCATAAATTTGGCATTTTATTTGCTCTAGTAATGAATGGTATTAATAAAAAATCTATTTTTCATTCTAATATTATTATTTTCTAAATCTGCTTTTTCAAAACTAAATTATTCTGACACTTGTCAAAAAGAAATAAATATTATTGAAAAGCAAATTGATATTCCAAAAGGTTTATTGACTGCAATTGGAAAAACCGAATCTGGAAGATTTAAAAAAGATAAGACTGTTGTGATTTGGCCGTGGACAATAAATACAGGTAAAAAAAGTTTATTTTTTGATAATAAAATACAAATGAAAAACTTTGTTATAAATGAAATAAAAAAAGAAAACTATAATTTAGATGTTGGCTGTATGCAGATAAATTTAAAATGGCATGGATCAAAATTTAAAAATATATTGGATGTATTGGACCCAATGGTAAATGTTTCTTACGCAACTTCATTTTTATATGAATTGCATTCTAATTTTGGCAATTGGGATGAGGCTATAAAAAGATATCATTCATCTAAACCCAAAAAAAATTTAAAATATCATCAAAAAGTTTTAGCAAACTGGAATTTAAAAATAAAAAACCAAGTAGAAATTAAAGTTGCTAAACTAGATAATTTAGAAACTCACATTAAAAATTTTCAACCTAGATTGTACGAAAATATAAAAAAAATTATGTACTTTAGAAATATTTTTATGCAACAATCTGATAATTAAATTAATAATTAATTCAGAAACAATGATGGTGTAAATATGGATGTATATAATTCTTTAATTTCAAGAAGATCAGTAAGGCGTTTTCTTTCAAAAGAGGTGGATCAAAGTAAAATAAAAAAGATTTTAGAAGGTGCTGCCTTTGCACCAAGTGGCCATAATATTCAACCTTGGCATGTATATGTTGTAACTGGTGATAAAAAGAAAAAGATAACGGAAGAAATTATAAACTCAATTGAAAATGGTGAAGCAAAAAATTTCAAGCAAGAATTTGATTATTATCCAACTGAGTGGTACGAACCATACATTTCAAGGAGAAGAGCTGTAGGTTTCGAACTCTATAAATTACTTGGCATAGCGAAAGATGATTACGATGCTAGAAATAAACAAATGCAGGAGAATTTTCATTTTTTTGGCGCGCCTGTAGGGATGTTTATAACCATGGATAGAAGGCTTGCAGAGGGCACTTTCATTGATTTGGGAATGTTTATACAAAGTATTTTGGTAGGTGCTAGAGGAGAAGGATTACATACTTGTGGTCAAGTAGCTTTTACAAAGTTTCATACTATACTAAGCAAAGAATTAGAATTTGATGAAAATGAAATGCTGGTGTGTGGTGTATCAATGGGCTATGAAGATGAAGATGCACCAGAAAATAAATTGAGAGTTGAAAAGTTAAAACATGATCAGTTCTCAACATTTATCGATTAGTTTTTATGAAATTATTTAATATTGAGGCATCAAGAAATTTAACGTTGCCAGATATGTACATAAATATTGGTCATTTCCTTGATCATTTTATGATGTTGATATTTGCTAAAGCTGCATTTGATGCGGGTCGTCATTTTGGTCTTAGTTATGATGAAATAATTATTTATGGAACTTTAGGTTTATTTCTATTTGGAGCTGCTGCCCCATTAGCCGGGTGGTTGGCAGACAAATATTCAAGATCGTTGATAATAATTATTTATCCTTTTGGCGTATCATTAGGTGCATTTTTATGTTTTTTATCTTCTTCTCCAATTATGCTAGGTTTTTCAATCGGTGTAATTGGTTTTTTTGCTGCTATTTTTCATCCAGTTGGTATTGCGATGTTGATAAGAGATTCAAATAAGGTTGGTATTAGGTTAGGAGTTAATGGTGTTTGGGGTAATATGGGAGTTGCTGCTGCTCCAGTTTTAACTGGCTTTATAATTTTAAATTCAAATTGGCAATTAAGCTTTTTAGTTCCTTCAATAATTTGTTTGATATTTGGGATTGCTCAATTAAGAGGTTTTAAAGAAATTGATATCAAAGAAGAAAAAACTAAACAAAAAATATCAAATGGTCTTGTTGAAGGGTGGAAAATTGTTCTACTTTCTCTTACCATGACTACATTAGCTGGTGGGTTCATATTTGGTTCATTAACTTTTTTGATACCGCGAATATTTGAAGTAAATTTGTCAGGAATTTCTGTTGATATTGCAATAACAGGTTTATTGGCAGGAATTGTTTATGCTATTGCTTCATTATCTCAAGTTGGTGTAGGGTATTTAATTGATAGATATTCGCCTAAAATAATTTTAGGTTTTGTTGGAATAGGGCAGTTTTTGTTAATTTATTTATCAAGTTTATATATCGATTATGCTTTATTTTTTGTAATGTTAATGGCAATGTTTTTTGTTTTTGGTCAAGTTCCAATTACTGATGCAATTCTTGTGAGATATGTTGATGATCAGTGGAGAGCAAGAATACTATCAGTAAAATTTTTAATAAATCTTTGCGCTGGTGCTTCTGTTTTACCTTTAGTTTCATTGTTTCTAGGTTATGGATATACTTTTAGTGATTTATTAACAATATTATCTTGTTTAGCTATTTTTGTTGTTATTTCAGCTTATATGTTACCTAAAATAAAAGATAATAAGCCTGAATTAAAAATAGCTTAGTTAAAGAGAATTAACTATTTAAACTAAACCATTCAACTTTATTAGAATCAGAAATTTTTTTTGCATAACCTGTTTTTACTAGATTTATGAGGTGTGATCTAGCTTCACCAATGGCAAAATGCATTTGTTCATTTCCTATTTTTTTATCAAAAATTAAACTTAAGGAGTCATAAACAGTAATATTTCTTTTTAATAATTCATTTTTTAAAATATCTAATCTTTGATTATGATGATTTATAAGTTCTACGGCTCTGCTGTCTCCGTCTTTAAAAGGCCAATCATGACAAGGGAATACTTCAACTTCAGAGTCAATGGTTTTAATGTCATTTAAATAGTTTAAATATCCCCCCAATCTATCATCAAAAGGATCAAAAAAATTGTCTGAAACATTTGGTGATATTCTAGGAAGTAAGAAATCTCCAGCGAGATATAAACTTCTCTTTTTGTCTGTCAACGAAATGTGTTCAGGTGAATGACCTACATCTGTTCTAACTTTCCACATGCCCTCATTTGATTCAATTTCAAAACCTTCAGATATTGTTTTAAAATCTGGTAAGTTAAAAACTTTGTTTTTATATAATCTTGTGGCTCCTAACATTTCTTGTTTTTGTTCCCTAGGAATTCCTGATCTTTGAAAGATGTTATCAAACATAATTGAATAGTCTTCATCAGGCATGACAAACAACTTTTTTGCCACTTCTAATTCTTTAGATGATGTAAATGCTGGAACATTTAATTTTTTTTGAAGCCAACCTGCCATGCCAATATGATCTGGATGATAGTGAGTAATAAGTAATGAATGAATTTTTTCTGATTTTAATGGTCCATTGAGTATCTTTTCCCACATTTCAATTGAGTGATCAGATCTCAGTCCACTATCAATCAATATCCATCCATTTTTTGTGTTTAAAAAAAATAGATTTACATGATTTAAACGAAATGGAAGTTCGAATTGAGTCCAATACAGGTCTTTCCTAAGTTCATTAAATTCGCCATGCTTTGGTATTTCATAATTTAGTTTTGTCAATTTAAGCCTCTTAGTTCGTTAAACCTTGTCTTTTCAATAATTCTGGGATTTTATTTTTAAAAGGGAAAAAACCTTTTTTAGCAAATGGAAAAGCTAACCTATCCCATTCCCTTAAATAAAAAAATACATTAACATTATTATTTGTAAATTTATTTAATAGACTTTTTCTATTCAACAAACATTTACCTTCAGTCTCATAAGGAATTATCAAATTTTTTATTTTAAATTTTGTTATCCAATTAATCAATGCCTCATCACTTAATACGTATGAAATGTTAGTATTATTATTTATAATTTCTTCACATAAGTTATTTTCAAAGTTTTTAATTAGTTCGCTTTGATTAACTAATGAATTATCACAGTTAAAAAGGCATGTTTTAAAATTAATATCTTTTTTTAACAAAGAATCTAAAGAAAAATCATTTTTGTTAATGACTAATCCAATATCCTCTAAATTACTAAAGGAAATTTTTTCAAATTCTTTATTAATAATTTGTTGATTTAAGCTTGATTGACTTTCAAGGGGAGAAGCTGTTTCATTTAGTTCATTAACAGGGTTAAATTTATAGTTTGTAAACTTATAAATATTATCTGCACGTGCAATGTAATTTTTTCCAATAGTTTGTAATCCTGCCACCCATCTCCAACTCAATGTATTTACAGCAGGGCACCAATCGAGTAAATTTTTTTGAAAAAAAATCGCGCCATCAATCCAATCTTTTTTTAGTGTAAAGATCCATATGCTTGCATACCACATACGTGCATGATTGTGTAAATAGCCAGTTTCAATTAATTCTTGTGTCCAATAATCAAAACATTTTATGCCTGTCTTTTTAGGAGGTTCTATATCTTGTATTTTTTTTTCATATTCATTCCAGATTATTGGATGAAGTTCAAGCCATCCTCTCCAATATGTTCTCCAAAAAATTTCTTGAACAAATTTTTCTATTTTATTTGGTTTAAACTTTTGAAACGCAATATCCAAAATATCTGTTTCTGACATTAACCTTCTACCTATATATGGTGAAAGAGTAGATACATTTGTATGAGGTGAACCCAAATCAAAATTTCGTTTAGAACTATAATCAATTAAATTTTTATTAATAAATTTATCAAATTTTTCTTTTATTTCTGAAGTTTTTGTAGGAAATTGTGAGCTCATGAATTATACACATACTTAATTATTAAAAAAAAGTATAGAAAATTAAAATTTGATTAAAAGGGTATTTTTATGAATAGTCCATTAAAAGGTTTGAGAGTATTAGATTTAACAAGAGTTTTAGCTGGCCCTTATTGTACACAAATGCTAGGAGATCTAGGAGCTGAAATTATAAAAGTCGAAAGACCAGGCGCCGGTGATGATACCAGAGGTTTTGCACCACCTTATTTAAAAGATGATAACGGAAATGAGACTGACCTAAGTGCTTATTATTGTGGTGCTAATAGAAATAAAAGATCTATTACAATAAATTTAAGTGAAAAAGAAGGCCAAGATATTATTCTAAAACTTCTTAAAAATTCTGATATTCTTGTTGAAAATTTTAAAACAGGAACCTTAGCTAAATATGGTTTGTCTTATGATGATCTAAAAAATGAATTTCCAAGACTAATATTTTGTTCAATAACTGGTTTTGGTCAAACTGGACCATATGCTTCTAGACCTGGTTATGATGGTCTTATTCAGGCAATGGGCGGAGTTATGGCTCTTACAGGTGAACCTAATGGTGAACCAATGAAAGTAGGGGTTCCAATTGGTGACTTAATGGCTGGCATGTTTGCTTCTGTAGGTATTTTAGCTGCTGTTAGGCATCAAACTGAAACAGGAAAAGGACAATTCATTGATATTGGTATGTTAGATACACATGTAGCTTGGTTAGCTAACCAAGGTATGAATTATCTTTCAACAGATGAAAATCCTGAAAGATTAGGAAATCAACACCCTAACATTGTTCCTTATCAAGTTATGCCAACTTCTGATGGCTACATTGTATTATCAATTGGAAATGATCCAACATTTGAACGTTTTTGCGAATTAGCTGGCGAAACCAAATTACTTGAAGATGATCGTTTTAAAACAAATGCATCAAGGGTATCAAATAGAGAACATGTTACTAAAGTACTGAACGAAGTTACAAAACGAAAAACTTCTAATGAATGGTTAAGTGAACTAGAAAAAGCAAAAATTGGTTGTGGTCCTATAAACAATCTTTCAGATGTTTTTAATGATCCACACGTGATATCTAGAAAAATGGTGATGGAAATGGAGCACTCTAAAACTGGAGAAAAACCATTAAAATTAATTTCAAATCCTATAAAAATGAATGAAACACCTGTTTCTTATAGATATGCACCTCCACTCCTTGGAGAACATACTAATGAAATTTTAAAAACCGAATTAAACCTTAACGAAGATCAAATTAAGTCACTTAAAGACAAAAACATAATTTAATATAAATAAATTCAATGATTAATTCAGTTAAGCCCAATTTAATAGTTTCTGATTCTAGAGGCGCATGGTTTAGGGCAACAATATTATTTATTCTTGCTCTAATAGGTACAGTAGGAATGTGGTCAGTTGTAGTTTTTATTCCTGATATAGAAAAAGAATTTGGTCTTGATAGGGGAACTTCAAGTTTGTTATACGCCTTTACTATGATTGGTTTTGGTTTTGGTACTGTCATAATTGGCAAATTTTACGATAAGTTTGGTATTAAAAAGCCAATTTTGTTAGCCACATTTGTCCTAATTACATCTTATTATTTTTATTCTATTTTTCCATTTTATTGGCAGTTTCTAATTCTACAATTTTTTATGGGTTTTGCGGCATCGGCTTTTTTTGGTCCTGCTATGGCAGATATATCAAATTTTTTTAATAAACAAAGAGGTTTTGCTCTATCCATAGTTGCTAGTGCAAATTATGTAGCAGGAGCAACATGGCCGTTATTAATTGGTTATTTTTTAACATTCATTGACTGGAGAGCCGCACATTTTTGGATATCAATATGCTTATTTATTATGATACCACTTATACTTTTATTAAAAAATGCTTCAGTAGATGAAAGTAAATCTCATGATATGAAGCAAAGGTATAAAGATATAAGGCTAGATCTTTCAAACAATCAAATACAAGTATTGTTAATGCTTGCAGGTATATGTTGTTGTGTTGCTATGGCTATGCCACAAGTTCATATGGTCGCTTTGTGTGTGGATAATGGTTTTGGCCTTCAAGTTGGCACGGAAATTTTAGCTGTCATGCTCTATAGTGGTATGATAAGTAGAATTGTCTTTGGAATGATTTCTGACAGAATTGGACCTGTTTTAACATTATTATTAGGCTCATTTTTACAAATGGTTTCGTTAACATTTTTCTTGCCGTTTTCGTCCGAAATTTCTTTATATGTTGTTTCTTTAATGTTTGGATTATCTCAAGGTGGAATTGTTCCTGCTTATGCAATAATCATTAGAAAATATTTGCCAATCAAGGAAGCAGGATTAAGAGTTGGACTTGTTATAGGTGCTACAATTGTAGGAATGTCATTAGGAGGATGGATGTCTGGAGAAATTTTTGACATTACAGCATCATATTATTTTGCATTTATGAATGGCATAATTTGGAATTTATTTAATTTGATCATTGTTATATATATCATTTATAAGTCAGACTTCTGGCAGAATAGAAAGGCAATTTCAATTGGATAAAAGTATAAAAAAATCAAAAGATATTGTTAAAAATATTTTTGAAATTACTTACGAACTCTTTCGTATAATGATACCTACTTTAATAATTGTCAAAATTTTACAAGAACTTGGGTTTGTTGATATTTTAAATAATTTATTATCACCTTTAATGTTCTTAGTAGGGTTGCCTGAAGAAATTGGTATAGTTGTTACAACAACAATTCTCACAAGCCCTTATACAGGTCTAGCAGTTTTAGCAGGTTTGCCACTAGAAAATGGTTTAACTAGTGCTCAGGCAAGTGTTTTAGGATTGTTAATATTATTTGCTCATTCATTACCTATAGAAGCGTTAATATGCAGAAGAGCAGGCGTCAGAATTAGAGCAACTATATTTGTACGGTTAATTTTAGGATTTCTTTTTTGTGTTATGTTACATCAATTTTTAAATGCTACAAATTTATTAAGTTCTCAAGCAACTATAATTATTCCATTTTCTGAGCCTTCACCTATTTTGTTAGATTGGGTATTTAATCAAATTAAAACCCTTTTCATTATATTTATAATAATAGTCTTGATTGTCATCTTAATAGAATTCTTTAAATATATTGGCATCCAAAGGCTTATAGAGTTGTCACTAAAGCCATTCCTTAATTTAATTGGAGTTGGAGAAAGAGCATCAACGATTGCTGTAGTTGGAGTAACTCTTGGTATTGGATTTGGAGGAGGTCTTTTAATTCAAGAAGTTAAATCCGGCAAAATAAAATATAAAGATGTCTTCGGCGTTATTACTCTAATTGGAATGTTGCACAGTGTAATAGAAGATACTGGATTAGTAAGTTTAATGGGCGCAAATATATTTATCACACTATTGTTAAGATGTATTTTAACTCTTTTATGCGTTTATTTGATTTTAAAAATATTTTCTAATTATTCCGAAGATTTTTGGAAAAAATATTTAGTAAATGAAAATATTCCAAAGCAAAGTTATGGTAATATTTCTTGATTATTCCAATCAAAAATTTTTCCGCTATCATTCTTAGTTTTTGTTTCTATAACATTGTAAAGATAATCAGCTGAAGTTTCAGGACTGAAATAATTTTTATTTTTATTTTTAAAAGGATCTGAAAGTTTTGAGGTGACTGTCCCAGGATGTAAACCAAAAATTATACTATTTTTATTTGTTCTATTTATCTCAATTGAAAAATTCTTAATGATCATATTTAAAGCTGATTTAGATGCTCTATATGAATACCAACCACCTAGAAAGTTATCGCTGATACTTCCAACTCTAGCAGATAGAGATGCGAATTTAGAAATTCTATTTTTATTCAATTTTGGAAGGAAATATTTTCCAATTAATAAAGTTGGCAGGGTATTAGCAGAAATCATATTATTAAATTTTTCTACGTTTAGGTCTTTTATGGATTTCTCTGGATTTAAAAGTGCTCCAATTGAAATTAAAATAATATCAAATGAAAAATTTATTTCACTTGATATGGTAGATAAATTTTCTTCGTCTAGATAATCTAAAATAAAACAGTGAGCCTTTTCGTGTTTGACTTCAGTTATTTGCCTAGAAAAACAATATACTTTTTCGACATTTTCTTGCTGTATATATTTTTTACAAAGGGCAGACCCAATTGCACCAGAACTCCCAAAAATTGCTATTTTTAATTGATCCATCTTTAAATGATATAGTTATATTACTAAATCATATAATTTTTTTTTAAACAACGTATAATATATTTATGGAAAATAAATTACATTTTTTATTAATTCATGGAGCATGGCATGGAAGTTGGGCTTGGAAGAATGTTAGTTCAAAGTTGTCTGAGAAAAATTTTAAAGTTTCATGTCCTAATTTGACTGGATTAGGCGAAAGAAAGCATTTAATTTCTAATCAAATTACAATTGATACATTTATTAAAGATGTTGAAAACCATATTATTTATCAAAATTTAGAAAATTTGGTTTTAGTAGGTCATAGTTTCGCAGGCAGTATCCTTTCTGGTTTGGCTGATAGACTTAAAGATAAGATTAAACTTTTAATTTATTTTGACAGTATTATTTTATTAAATGGAGAAGCTCATTTTGACACTTTGCCAAAAGAAATAGTTAAAAAAAGAATTCAACTTTCAGAAAAATTTGATAATGGGATCTCTATACCAGAACCTAGTGCTGAAAGTTTTGGAATTTTTGATATTAAGCAATCTTTATTTCTCAAAGATAAATTGACGCCAATGCCATTAAGTTCTTTTCAATCAAAATTAAGTTTAAAAAATAAAATTGGAAATGGTTTACCACTTTGTTATATAAGATGCATAAATCCATTATATGAGCCATTAGAGTTATCAAGAAAAAGGGTGGAAGATTTTGGATGGCCAGTCTATGATTTAAATGCAGGTCATGATGGTATGATAAGTCATCCGCACGATACTATTAATTTATTTTATAAGATTTTAGCAGAACAATTAAAATAGGGGGTTTTTTAAATGGGAAATATAATTGGATGGGGGCACAATAAATTTGGTAGAAATGACACGGAATCTACCGAAGATATGATCGCAGAAGTAGTTTCTGAGGCTATATCTCATGCACAAGTAGATCCAAAAGACATTGATAATATTGTTGTAGGCACTTTTAATAATGGTTTTCAAAAGCAGGATTTTCATGGTGCTCTACCGGCAATTAATTGCGAAGTTTTAAAGCATGTACCATCACTTAGGGTTGAAAATGCATGTGCAACAGGTTCAGCTGCAATTCATACTGCGTTAAATAGTATTGAAGCCAAAAGATCAAAGTTAAATTTAGTTGTTGGTGTAGAGAAAATGACTGATAGATCTACAAAAGAAGCAGGTGATATATTACTTGGAGCTAGTTACAGAAAAGAAGAAGATAAAATAGATGGTGGTTTTGCAGGTGTTTTTGCACAAATAACTGATACTTATTTTCAAAGATATGGAGATCAAACTAAATATCTGTCAAAGATTGCAGCAAAAAATCATAAAAATGGTGCTGTGAATCCATACGCACATATGCAAGTAGATTTAGGTTTTGATTTTTGTAATAAAGTGTCAGAAAAAAATCCTTTGGTTGCACCACCTTTAAAGAGAAGTGATTGTTCAATGATTTCAGATGGAGCAGCAGCACTTATAATAGCGGATGACGAGTTATCTTTAGAAGCTGAAAAAGCAATTAGTTTTAAGGCCAGAGTTCAAATGAATGATTTAATGCCAATGAGTAAAAGAGATAAAACTGAATTTCGTGGAGCTTCACTTTCCTGGAAGAAAGCTTTGTCGGATGCTCAAGTAAATCTAATGGACCTTTCTTTTGTTGAGACACACGATTGTTTTACAATTGCAGAACTAATTGAATATGAAGCAATGGGATTAACTAAAAGGGGAGAGGGCTATAAAGTTTTAGAAGAAGGTACTGTTTATAAAGATGGAAAATTACCAATCAATCCATCTGGTGGGTTAAAAGCAAAAGGGCATCCTGTAGGTGCAACTGGTGTTTCACAGCATGTTATGGCTTGCATGCAACTAGTAGGTGAAGCAAAAGATATGCAAATAAAAGACGCATCATTAGGTGGTATTTTTAATATGGGTGGTTCTGCTGTTGCTAACTATGTTTCAATCTTAGAAAGAAAAAGCTAAATATTTGCCTCAAATCATTATTATAAGACATGCTAAGTCTGATTGGAGTTCTTTTAACTCTGATTTTGAAAGGGGACTTAATGAAAGAGGTTATAGGTCTTGCGAAATCATTTCGCGAGAATTGAAAAAAAAAATAAATCTTCCTGATAAATTTCTTATTTCTCCAGCTAAAAGAGCTCAGCTCACTTTCGAAGAAATATTTTTTTCATGGTTTCAAAATAAAAGTATTTTTCAATTAACTTATAATGAAGAAATTCTCTATGGTGGTTCTAAAATTGATATTTTAAATTTGATAAAACAAAATTTTTCAGGCATTCAAACTGGTGTTGTAATCGGACATAATCCTGTTCTCAGTGAATTAATTAATGATATGGCTTTCAAGAACAAAAAATTACTTCCTTATAATTTAGTAACGGCAGGTTGTATAATTTTAGATTACGAAAGCTCCGATTATGTTAATTCAAACTTTAAAGATGGTGTAGTAAAAGAATATATCTTTCCAAGACAATTCATGTGAATTGATTATGAGTTTTTATAATTTGGATCCCTTTTTTCAATTAATGCTTGAATGGCTTCTTTATGATCATTTGTCATTTGAAGAAGGGTTTGTTGACTTGCAGCCATTTCAAGAGCGGTACTTAAATTAATGTTTTGAGATAATCTTAATAGTCTTTTAGCTCTTCTAATTGATTGAGGCGGGTTTTTAATAATTTTATTTGCTATTTCATATGCTTTGTTTAGTAATTCTTCTTGAGGGACAACATGTGAAACTAGTCCCCAATTTAAAGCTTTTTGTGCATCAAGCACTTCACAAGTTAATATCATTTCTGTAGCTCTAGAAAGGCCAATTATTTTTGGTAAAAACCATGAGCCTCCATCACCAGGTATAATTCCAATTCTTAAAAAACTTTCAGAAAATTTGGCATTTTCTGATGCTATTCTGATGTCACACATTGTGCAGAGATCATTACCTGCACCTATTGCATGCCCATTAACAGCTGCTATAACTGGCACATCTATTTTGTTGAATGTCATAGGAATTCTTTGAATTCCATTTCTATACCAATTTTCAATATCTCTTAATGACATGTTGTTATTTTCTGTCATTTCATTGATTTCGTGTAAATTTCCACCAGAGGAAAAGCTTTTTCCAGCTCCGGTCAATATTGCGCATGATATCTTTTTGTTATTATCAATTTCTTCTAAAATACTTACTAATTCTTTTATTATTTCTGGAGAAATGGCATTTCTAGTATCTTCTTCATTAAGAGTTATTAAACAAATATTATCTTTTTCTTCACATAAAACTGATTTGCTCATCTATTTTCTCCAATACTTAATTTTAATGATTTAAAAATTCCCAAAGGTTTTTATTTTGATTTAGAAATAGTTTGCCAAGAATATTTTGCCAATATATTTCGTTCCCAAACTCATTTCGCCAACTATTTAAAGCCTTGGTGAAATAGCTAAGTTCATATTCTTTTGTAAATCCCATTGCTCCATGAACTTGATGAGACAAGGCTATAACTTTTCCTGATGCTATTCCAGTTCTTATTTTAGGGATAGCAGTACTTTTGAGATTATAAAAATTTTTATTATTATTTTTTAAAGTAGATAGAGACGCACCACTTGCTGCCACCTCTAAAGCAATTTCACTAATGTGATTTTGTATCATCTGAAATTTAGATAATGTACGTCCAAATTGTTTTCTTTGAGAGCAATATTCAATACAAAGTTTTAAAATTTTTTCCATAGCACCAAATGATTGAATTGACCTTACATTTATTAAAAGATTTTGTACGTCTATTTGTTCAGGTTTTTCCATCATAGAAATGATTTCTAACTCTGCAGCATCAAGATCAAACTTTGGCTCTGATAAAAAATTTTTTTGTAGTTTTAATTTTCCACCTTTTTTAAACAAAATGATATATTTTTGATTTTTAATTTCAGTTTCTACTAAAATTTTCTCAGCTAAATTCAAGTAAGGTATTGATTTAAAGGTTCCAGATATTTTATCTGACTTTATTATAATATTTTCAGTTTTATTAGTCAGTGTTATAAAATCGTTTTCAGGTTTTATATTTAATTCTGATAATAAAAAATTACTTATTATTGTTTCAATGAAAGGTATAGGTGTACCATATTGAGCTGACAACTGTACTATCGGAATAATATCATTCAGTGTCATGCCAGCACCACCTAAGTCTTCTTTTACAAGTAACTTTGTTAACTCACTTGATATGATTTCATCTTTTAAAGTTTTAAATTGAGTTGAATTTGATTCTGGATTTAATCTGAGATGATGATCTACATTTTTAAGCAATATTTTATCACAAATATCTAAAATTATTTTAACTTCATCTTTCATCTTAAGCCAAGTTGTTTTGAGATTATACCTCGCATGATTTCAGATGTGCCTCCTCTTAATGAATTCGCTGGTATTCTAAGGGTAGCATCTTGAAATAAACTTTTTAGACTAGATGACCATTCTTCAAAAGGAATCAAGTTTGACATTTCTCTAATCGTTTCAATTAATTTTTTTTCAAAAACGTTGCCGGCTTCTTTAACAAAAGCTGCTTGAACATCTGGTGATTTTTTTTCTTGTATCATCCAAGCAATTGAAAAACTCATCATTCTTAATGTTTGTAATTCTGATATGATTTTACCTAATGATGTAATACCCATTTCAGACATTTTAGATCTGAATTCACTAATAAAGTTATCTAATAAAATATAATGAGATAAAAATCTCTCTGGCCCAGATCTTTCAAGAGCAAGTTCTCCAACAACTTGTTGCCAACCCATACCTTCTTCACCTAAAAGGGCATCTTTATTTAATTTAACATTATTAAAAACTGTTTCATTAAAGTGCTTTTGGTGTGTCATATCTTCAATTGGATTAATTTCTACACCTGGTAATTTTAAATTTACTAAAAATTGAGATAGACCAGAATGTCTGTTTTTCTCATCAAGTTTTTCTGTTCGAGCTAAAACAATCATGTAATGTGACAAATGGGCTCCTGTTGACCATATTTTTCTGCCTGTTAACTCCCAACCATCGGCAGTTTTTTTTGCAAAAGTTTTCACTGAAGCAAGGTCAGATCCTGAATCAGGTTCGCTCATCCCAATGGCAAAAAAACATTCACCAGATGAAATTTTAGGAATGATTTCTTTCTTTTGTTTTTCTGTTCCGTATCTAATAATTTGTGACCCACTTTGTCTATCTGCAATCCAATGAGCAGCAACAGGTGCTCCGGCAACTAAAAGTTCTTCAGTAATAACGTATCTTTCCAACATTGTTTTTTCACGACCGCCGTATTTTTTAGGGAATGACATTCCAAGCCATCCTTTTTCACCAAGTTTTTTACTAAACTCTGGGTTTGCAGAATACATCCAGGCATCAGCTTGAGGTTTAATGTTGTTAGAGTTAAATGTTGTTTTTAAAAAACTTTTTACATCATTTCTTAGGTTTTTAAGATTATCATCTTCTTCAATATGTGGAAAATTAAAATAAGTCATAATAATAATATAAATAATTTATTGAATATGACTAGGGTAAATTTGTGGGTTAATTGATTTTAATGTTTAAATCACATAAACTCAATTGATGGTTAAATTTACAAAAGAACATAAATCAAGGTTAACAAAATTAGCAACTCCAACATTGGCAAATGTGTTGGATGATATTGGGTTTGAAGGAATAATGTATAATTTACAACCTGCAGGTTTTGGAATGAGGGTTGTAGGTGAGGCACTTACAGTTCAAGAAACAACTGGACCTTTTGGTTCATTTAAAACTGAAGATTTTAAAGTGGGTCACATGATCGAAAAAGCAAATCCAGGAGATGTTATTGTTGTAGCAAATAATGGTGCACCAGTTTCTACTTGGGGAGGTATGGCTTCTTATTCTGCAAAATTAAAGGGTATTGGTGGATTAGTTGTTGATGGAGGGATAAGAGATAGAGAAGAAATAATTGAGTTTAACTTTCCTGCCTTTTCAAGGCATATGGTTCCAACCCCAGGAAAAACTAGGATAAAAGTTTTATCGATTGGGGAGCCAATTATTTGTTCTGGAGTGAAGGTGAGAACAGGTGATATAATTGTAGCTGATGGAACAGGTGTTCTTTGTATTCCTCTAGAAGAATTAGAAAATGTAATTTCAAATGCTGAAAAATTTAGCGCTGATGATAATCAAGCAATGTTAGAAATGGAGAAAGGTTTAACATTTATAGAAGCGCTTTCAAAATTCAAAAAAATATAATTTTATAGTTTTTTTAAAGCTCTAGAAAAAAAATCTTTCTGCCCAAAGTTCCCTGATTTTAAAGTGATTTTAATATTCTTTTCTGGCTCCCACATAACAGGCACACCTGCTGAAATTTCTTCACCAATTTGAAGTTCTTTAATCATTAATGCTTTAACAATAGCGCCTGAGGTTTCACCTCCAGCACATACAATTTTATTAAAATTATATTTATAAATATTTTTAATAATTTTTTGAAAAAGGGTTTCTATTTTAGATGAAATCTTTGAACCAAACTTTCTCTGATAAAAAGATACTTTTTTAGGAAGAGCTGTTGAATAAATAAGAGGTCTTTTTTTATTATGTCTCAATATCCATTCAATAATCTCATTGTGATAATTTTCGTTTTTAATTAATTCCTCTGGTGAAATAAACAAAGAAGGATTACTTTTTTTATATAATTCTACTTGTTCATTAGTTGCCAAAGAACAAGAGCCTGAAAGAATGATTGTGTTTCCTTTAACATTAGGTAACTTAGAGTTGCTTTTTTTAAGCATACCTTTTTTCTTGAAAACTTTTGGAAGACCTAGTGCTATACCTGAGCCACCTGTTAGAAATTTTAAATTATCTGTGCCACTACAAATTAAATCAAAATCTTGATTATCAAGAGTATCAGTAATTGCGTATTTCACATTACTTTTTTTTAATTCAGTTATTCTTTTTTTTATTGATTTAGCACCTTCTTTGATTGTAACGGAATTTATTAAATCTACTTTTCCTTTTGTTTGATAGTTTAACCATCTAACAAGGTTATTATCGGTCATGGGTGTAAGTGGATGGTTTTCCATTCCTGATTCATTGAGTGGTACACCATTAACAAACATGTGGCCTTGATATAATGTTCTTCCTGCATCTGGAAAAGATGGACAAGCAATGGTAAATTCAACATTTAAGTTTTTCATAATTGCATCAATGACAGGCCCTATATTACCTTTTTTTGTGGAGTCAAAAGTAGAGCAGTATTTAAAAATTATTTTTTTACACTTTTTAGATTTCAACCATTCTAAAGCTTTAACACTTTCTGAAATTGCTTTTTTTATTGGGATTGTTCTTGTCTTAAGGGCAATTACAACAGCATTATACTTATTTAATTTCATTTTATTGTCAGGCACTCCTGAATACATGCCAACTGACATTCCAGCTTTTTTTAAATTATTTGCTATATCTGAAGAGCCGGTAAAATCATCACCTATTACCCCAAGAAGCATCTTAACCTCACTAGTTTTGTTTAATTAATTGATTAACTGTTTTCTTTGTCACCCAATTTTTTACATCTTTATCAAAGCTTAAATAGTGATCACTTTTAAGATGATAATCAAAAGCATCTCTATCTTGATAAATTTCATAAAGAAAGACTTTGTTTGTATTTTTTTCATCAAAACATACATCGAATATCAAGCACTTTTCTTCATTGTTTAATGAATCTTTTGCTTGTTGCAAAACTCTATTTCTGAATTCATTTACAAATTCACTTTTAATTTCAAAGTCTACAGTTATAACAAACATGTTAATAAAACCTTTCTTTATTTAATTAAATTCAAAATTTGAGATGTTATTTCAGTAGTGGACATATCTCCTCCAAATTCGAATGGTCTTAACAAATTTTTATTAAATCCTTCTTCAATAGCATTTTCTATTATTAATGCAGCTTCATTTGCTTGTGGGTAATTTTTTTTATCAGCAAGATATTCTAACATCATTGATCCACTTAAAATTGTTGCAAGTGGATTTGCTTTATTTTTACCCATAATATCTGGTGCACTTCCATGGGCCGGTTGAAATAGACCGTGATCATCACCAATTTCTCCGCAAGATGCCATGCCCATACCACCAACTAAGCCCCCACCCAAGTCTGAAAGTATATCGCCAAATATATTTTCCATTACCATAACATCATATTCCCATGGTTGTCGGATCAGATTAAGAGCCATTGCATCTACATAACAAGTGTCAGCCTCTATGTTTGGAAAATCATCTTTAATTTCATTAAATATTTTTCTAAATAATGCTTGAGATTTAAAGACGTTAGCCTTATCAACGCATGTTACTTTTCCTAGTTTTCCTTTTTGTTTTCTTTTTTCAGCTAGCTTAAATGCAAAATTATGGAGTCTAGTTGTTGTATTTCTTGTTATTCTCATGATGTCTTCGACTTCATCATTATTTGCAATTTTATTTCTATTATGAACCGCAGCAGTATAAAATAAACCTTCAGTACATTCTCTTAGTACTACAAAGTTAATTTTTTCAGCTTTTTTGTCGCTTAATCGTTGAGGTGTATTCCTATATGCTTTTACAGGTCTAACTCCTGCATAGAGATTAAATTTTTCTCTAAATCTTAAATGTGGTGCTATTTCTGTTCCATCTTTTTTTCTTACAGTTGGTAATCCAATTGCACCTAAAAAAATTGCATCTGCTTCAGATGCTTTTTTTTCTCCATCAGGCTCTACATCCATTCCAGTCTTTTGATAATAGCTAGCTCCAGCTTCGATATAGTTCCATTCATAATTTAAGCCACTAACTGCATTAGATGCCTTTTCAATTATTTCTATTGCAGAATTAATAACATCAGGTCCTATACCATCACCTTGAAATGTTGCAATATTAAAAGTTATGCTCATTATTTTAACCTATTTTATAAATTAAATTTTACATTATATAATATAATAATGATATCGAGTTATCTGATTTCTTATTATGTTCAAATTTAAATTTAATAAAACACATTTTTCCAAATTGTCTGACAAACATGTGCTTGCTTTAGCAATTTACGCTGAAGAAGAGGATTCTAAGATTTATTTTTATTTTGCTAATACTTTTAAAAAAGAATTTCCTGAAACAGCCAAGTTATTTGATGAAATGGGAAAGGAAGAAAACGAGCATCGAAAACTATTAATTGATTTATATAAAAAAAAATTTGGAAGTAGTATTCCAATAGTTAAAAGAGAGCACGTATCTGGATTTTATAAAAGAAAACCAATTTGGTTAATTGAAAATTTAAAACTAGATACTGCTAGAGATGAAATTAGAAAAATGGAAAATGATGCTTCAAAATTTTATTTTGACGCTGCTCAAAGAACGTCAGATCCAAGTATAAGGAAATTGCTTGGTGATTTGGCATTTATTGAATCTAAGCATGAAGGTAAAGCTATAGAGAGAGCAAGAAAGTTAGACTCTAATAAATCTGCCATCAATGAATTAGAAAAAGATAAAAAACAATTTATATTAACATGGGTTCAGCCTGGTCTTGCCGGTTTAATGGATGGTTCAGTTTCAACTTTAGCTCCGATATTTGCAACTGCTTTTGCAACCATGAATTCTAATACAACACTGCTTGTTGGTCTTGCAGCTTCATTAGGAGCTGGCATATCTATGGGCTTCACTGAAGCTGTTCATGATGATGGAGTTATATCAGGTAGGGGTTCACCTTTAAAAAGGGGGCTTGCTTCAGGAATAATGACAACTTTAGGTGGGTTAGGTCATGCTTTACCATATTTGATAAATGATTTTTACACTGCAACAGTTATAGCAATTTTTATTGTATTTTTTGAACTGTGGTTAATAGCATGGATACAAAACAAGTATATGAAAATAAGCTTTTCTAAAGCAATTTTTCAAGTTGTTTTTGGAGGAGGATTAGTGCTTTCTACAGGAATTTTGATAGGCGCTTTTTAATTTATTTGACAAAATGATATTAATAATGATAATTGTTCTCATAACGATAACTATTATCAAGGATAACTTTATGTTTAAATTATATATAATAATCAATTCTCTTTTTATGTTGTTAGGTTCATCTTTTGCCATTGCAAATGAACTTAATATTTATTCATATAGAAAACCATTTTTATTAAAACCATTTCTCGATGAATATTCCAAAAAAACTAATATCAAATTTAATGTTCTACATTTAAAAAAAGGGATGGCTCAAAGATTACTTTCTGAGGGAAAAAATACAAAAGCAGATATAATATTAACAGTAGATATATCAAGAATAACAGAATTAAAAGATTATGATCTGTTAAAATCTATCAATTCAAAAGCGATAAATAATAATGTTCCAGACCATTTGGTTGATAGTGATAATAAATGGGTAGCCTTATCAACTAGAGCTAGGATAATAGGTGTATCAAAAAGCAGAGTTAATAAAGATGAAATTAAAAGAATTGAAGATTTAGCTAATCCTCAATTTAAAAATAAAATATGCACAAGAAAAGGGAGTCATCCATATAATAGAGCTTTGCTATCCTCTATCATAAGTCACAATGGATATGAAAAAGCTTTAACATGGGCTAAGGGTTTAGTAAATAATTTTGCTAGAAAGCCACAAGGTAACGATAGAGCTCAGGCAAAAGCAATTTTTTCTGGAGAATGTGATATTGTTTTAATGAATACCTACTATTTTGGATTGATGAAATTTAATACAAAAAACCCTGAACAACAAAAATGGGCTGATGCAACTGATATCATATTTTTTAATCAGAATGATAGGGGGCAGCATATTAATGTTTCAGCAGGTGCAATATCAAAGCATTCTAAAAATTCAAAAGAAAGTTTAAAATTTTTAGAATGGTTAACAAGTGAAAAGGCACAAAAAATATATTCTGAAATAAACTATGAATATCCTGTAAATAAAAATATTAAACCATCAGGAAAAATTACAATGTGGGGCTCTTTCAAATCAGATGAAATTAATATTACTACTCTTTCTAAAAATGCACCAAAAGCACAAGAAATTATAGATAAAGTAGGTTGGTAATTTTAAAAAAATTGGTTATCATATCATTATGATAACCATTTATAGTATATTTATATGAACGAAAATATAATTATTCTGACAGGTGGTAGCAGAGGTATAGGTCATGCTACCTCAAAAAAGTTTTGGGAAGAAGGTTGGAGAGTTATCACCTGCTCAAGAACTGAAGTTGCCCCTCAATGTCCATGGGAAAAAAATAAAACAGATCATTTTCAAATAGATTTAGAAGATTTAGATGATTTACGAAAAAAAGTTAAGGATTTACAAGCCTTACTAAAAGGCAAACCTGTTAAAGCATTAATAAATAATGCGGCTATTTCCCCTAAAAATGAAAAAAACAATAGACTTAATTTTGACGAAACCGATATAAATTTGTGGCAAAAAGTATTTAATGTAAATTTCTTTTCACCTATAATTTTATCTAAGAGTTTAATTCCAAATCTTCAATCAGCAAATGGAGTAATTATAAATATTACATCGATTGCAAGTGATATGGTGCATGAATTTGCAGGTCCAGCCTATGCCACTTCAAAAGCAGCACTTAAATCATTGACTAGAGAAATGGCATCTGATTTAAGCCAATATAATATTAGAGTAAATGCTATTGCTCCTGGGGAAATTGAAACTAGTATGATTACAAAAAATTCTCAACATTTGATCAAACAAATTCCAATGGGTAGATTTGGAAAGCCCGAAGAAGTAGCTTCTGTAATATTCTCAATGTGTTCAGAATCTTTTTCATACGTTAACGGAACAGAAATCCAAATAAATGGTGGACAGACTGTTTAATATTAAAGGAAATCTTAAATACATTGGTATAGGAGCATTTTTATTTTTTTTAATTAAAGGAATAATCTGGCTAATAATTGGTGGATCTCTTTTAACCTATTTTTTAAATTGATAAAAACTGTTTTATTTTTTTATTTTTTTTCCAAACAATTCAAGTCTATGATCAACTAATTCATAACCCATACTTAATGCAACTTGACGCTTCATTTCTTCTAATTCTTCATTTTGAAATTCTATAATCTCACCAGTTTCAACATCAATGAGATGTTCATGATGTTCACCAGCTTCCTCATATCGCGCTCTTCCATCGCCTATATCAAGTTTTTCAATTATACCAGCTTCTTCAAACAATTTAATTGTTCTGTAAACAGTGGCAATTGAGATGGATCTGTCTTTTTCAACAGCTCTTCTGTAAAGTTCTTCTACATCTGGATGATCTTCTGAAGCTTCAATGACTTCAAGAATAACTTTTCTAGGTAAAGTCATTCTTAGTCCAACTTTTAAGCATTTATCATACAATTCAGCCATGTTTTTTTATACAAT
This sequence comes from uncultured SAR116 cluster alpha proteobacterium, assembly GCA_902590245.1. Taxonomy (GTDB): domain Bacteria; phylum Pseudomonadota; class Alphaproteobacteria; order Puniceispirillales; family Marisalimonadaceae; genus TMED54. The sequence continues at coordinate 34,550 of CACIWG010000007.1, forward strand.
AGAATTAATTAAAATTAAATAAATTATAATGACAAATTATTTTTTAATAAAAGTTTTATAAATTATTAAAACGGGTAATAAACTAGCAATTATAATTATTAGTGATGGTAAAGCAGCTTTTTCAAGCATTTCATCACTAGCATATTGATAAATATGAGTTGTAAGGGTTTCGAAGTTAAAAGGCCTTAGCAATAAGGTAATTGGTAATTCTTTGATAATGTCAATAAATGTAAGTATAAAGCCGATTAAAATAGATGATTTAAGTAAAGGTAATAAAATTTTCTTTGTTCCATGAATAAATGATTGGCCAAGCGTAAGATTAGCTTCAATTAAATTTTTAGGAATTCTAGACAACCCGGTGTTTATAGAACCAAGACCAATAGAATTAAATCTTACAGTAAGAGCTAAAATTAAACCAAAAAAACCACCAATAAATGAAAAATTTAAATTAAATTCAAAAAAATTAAGAAAACTATTAATTTGAAACTGTAAATTTCCTAAAAAGAAAAGAGTTCCAAGAGCTATAACAACCCCTGGAAAAGCATATCCAGAACCTAGAATGGGTAGTAGAAAATTAGATACTCTGGAGTTGTCATACAATTTGTATAAACAAAAATATAATGATGATATGACAATACTTGCTCCACCTAAAAAACCAATTAGAAAAGAGTTTTTTGTTATTATAAGAGAGTATAATAATTCATCAAAATCAAAATTGGAGAGAGTTAAATTTAACAAAATTAAAACAGGTATAATGAAACCAATAATAATGGGAATTAAACAAAGAAATAAAATTAAAAGTTTTTGAGAACGAGATATTTTTTTAGAAAATTCATATTCATTACTAATAACATTACTATCAAATCTTTTATTTCTTCTATTTATTAACTCAATAGAAAGAATAATTATTACAAATGAAAAAATTATTAATGAAATTTGTGAGGCGGCTTCTAAATTGTTCATACCTAACCAGAGATTAAACATTGCTAATGTCAGTGTTTCTACAGCAAAGTAATCGACAGTACCAAAGTCTGATATGGTTTCCATTATGACTAATGCTGATCCAGCAATTATTGCAGGCCTTGATAAAGGTAAAATGACATTATAAAAAGGATTTTTCTGATTTAATAAAGAAGTTTCTATTAGATTTTTTGGAGTAGTATTAAATGCAAATTTTACCAGGAGATAAACATAAGGATACAAAGAAAAAGATAATATAAAAATTGCTCCTCCTAGAGATCTAATAGATGGAAAATAATATTCACTTGGATTAGAAAATCCAAATAATGATCTTATAAAAGTTTGAAAAGCACCACTGTATTCAAGAAAATCTGTATAAGCATAGGCCACAATATATCCTGGGATAGCTAAGGGTAAAATTAAAAGCCACTCAATATATTTTTTGAAATAAAAATTATATTGTGTAGTCAACCAAGCTGATGATACTCCCAAAAATGTTGATAAAATGCCAACTCCAAAAACTAGTATTATAGTGTTATAAATGTATAAAAATAACTTAGTATTTTTAAGGTGAATCCAAACATCTAAAGTATTTGCAAATGAATTAATTATTAGAAATATTATTGGACATAAGATAAATATAGAAAATAATATATTAATAAATAACCATTTATTTATTAACAAATTGTTCAAATTTAGATAGTATTTATTTTGCAATATTCATCTCATATATCTTAGAATTTGTTATATGTATATATTGAAAAGTTATTAATTGGTAGTAATTTTAATCAAGATAATTATGATCAAATAATGGATTTAAATCAAACATTTGTTAGTCATTTATCTTGCTCTTTAACTGGAGAAAAATATGATGCAAGTAAGATACATAACCTTTCTAAAGTAGGTAAACCACTTTTAGTAAATTATTATTTAGACCAAATTAAAGAGAGAATTACCAAACCAGAAATTAGTCAAACAAATTTAAATGGATTATGGAAATATAGTTTTTTACTACCTGTTGAAAAAGAAAATAGAGTATCACTAAATGAAGTTTTAACTCCTTTGGTAACCCTGAACAACGTAAAAAAGAAGATTGATTTCAGCGGTGATCTTGTTGTCAAAGATGAAAGTTATTTACCAACAGCCTCCTTTAAGGCGAGAGGTTTATGTTTAGCAGTTTCAATGGCGAAACAACTTGGTATAAAACATATGGCTATACCAACTAATGGGAATGCTGGGGCAGCATTAGCTGCTTATTGTGCAAGGGCAAATATTAAATGTACTGTATTTTGTCCAGAGGATACTCCTGAAATAAATATTAAAGAAATCAATGCTCTTGGTGCTGACACTTATCTTGTAAATGGTTTTATTAATGAGTGTGGAAAAATAGTATTTGAAGGAAAGGAAGAAACTGGGTGGTTTGATGTATCAACTTTAAAAGAGCCTTACAGAATAGAAGGGAAAAAAACTATGGGGCTTGAGCTGGCGGAACAATTTAACTGGGAGTTACCTGATGTGATTTTTTATCCAACTGGTGGAGGAACTGGTTTGATAGGTATGTGGAAAGCATTTAATGAATTAGAGGAACTTGGATGGATCTCAAAAAAACCAAGAATGGTTGCTGTTCAATCAGATGGATGTGCACCAATTTATAAAGCATGGAAAGAAAATAAAGAATTTGCAGATCTCTGGGAAAATCCAAAAACAGTAGCTTCCGGAATTAGAGTTCCAATAGCAGTTGGAGATTTTCTAATTATTAGAGCTTTAAATGAAAGTAATGGATTTTCTATCACAGTGTCTGATCAAGAAATATTAAATGACCGAGATTTTATATCTAAGCAAGATGGACTTTTAATGTGTCCCGAAGGTGCTGCAACTTTTTCAGCTCTTAAAAAATCTTTAAAACAAGGACTAGTCTCTAATAATGAAAAAGTTGTTTTGTTTAACTGTGCGTCTGGTCTTAAGTATCCATTATCAGATGTAAATTCTTACATCGACAAAAATAAAAAGGTTGATTATTCAAAATTTTAAAATTTTTTTTTTCTGTAATGAAGCTTCCCCTTGCTTTTGATCTTCAAGTGTGAACTCTTGTCCATTTGTAAAATCAGAAACATTTTGAATCCAAGACATATAAAATCCGTCTAAACAACCAACATTAACTCCAAAAGCATTAGGATTTGTTCTTCTTTTATTATGAGTATTTATACCACAAATTTTGCAAAAAAAATGTTTAGCAATTTTTGTGTTCCATTGATAAATACTCAAATAATCTTTTCCACTTTCTAAATTAAATTCGTCTTTATTAACAGTCGTCATTACATAACCTTTTCTTCTACAATGAGAGCAGTTACATCTTCTAAGTTCTTTTAACTCACAATTAATAGAAAACTTTACTTTTCCACAATGACATTGACCTTTAATTTGATTTTTAGTCATAAAGAGTTCCTAAACTAATATGAATAACCAAACTCATTATTTAACGTATTAGCAAGTTCTGATACTTTATCATCATTGATAGATTTCAACGGTGGTCTAACATTTAACCACTCACTAATTTTTGTTTTTTTAGCTAAGAGACCTTTTTGTGCAGGTATAGGAGCATAATCTTGAAACAACAACCTTACTTTTGTAACCTTTTTATGTAAATCTTCAGCTTTTTCCCATTCATTATCATGACAAAAATTTATAACTTTTGATATATCACCCCCGTTTAAATTTGCAGTAGCTGATATACATCCTGGAGCTCCAAGCTTTATTGCTTGAATTACTGGTAACTCAGCACCTGGGTAAACAATAAGGTCATCTATCCCTAATAGAGATTTTGTATTTTCCCAGTCGCCTGAACTGTCTTTAATTCCAACAATAATGTCAGGATAAGTTTTTTTAAGTTTTGATACTAAATCAATTGAAAGTCCTACCCCAGAAACTTGAGGTATATGGTATAAATAAATCTTAAGCTTGCTGTGATTAATTTCTTCTATTAATTTTTCAAAATATTCAAATAAACCTTCATCACTCATGCTCTTGAAATAAAAAGGTGGTAAAGTCATAACGCCATGGCAACCTAAATCTAGAGCATGTTTACTAATCATCACAGTATCTGGAAAATTACATAAACCTGTACCAGGAATTAGTTGATCAGCTTTAATACCACTGTTTAATAACCCTTCTAGTGCATTCATTCTTTCTTTATTACTCAAAGATAAAGCCTCACCAGTTGTACCAAAAGGAGCTAACCCAGAGCATCCGTTTTCAAGTAAATCATGAGCAAGGTCATTATACATGTTTTGATTAAATTTTAAGTCATTATTAAATGGGGATAGAATGGGTGCAATTAATCCTTTTATCAAAGATACCTCCTACATGTTAATTCCTTTGTTTTACCATTAATTTAAATTTTGGATACAAAAATTTTTGTGCCAATCCTAAAATTATTACTACAACTGACAATCTAAATAAATGGTGTGTAATTACAAATGCTGGTTCAATATTTAACAAAAAAGCTAGTAATCCCATTTCATTTACACCACCAGGAGCAAATGCAAGAAAAATAGCAGCTGGTGTTATTTCTGAAATTAATTTTATAATCAAAATGAAAGGTAATAATGATATAATTAAAGTTATAACAACCGAAACTGAATGACCAATATACTTTCCAGCAATTTTCCAACTTAATCCGTTGAAATTGCTACCAAAGAAACTTCCCGATACCAACTGTGCAAAAATTACCACAGTTATAGACATTTCAATTTTGTAAATTTCAAAAATGCTTATAATTGCACTTAACAATAGTGGTCCAAATAATCTAGGGCCAGGTAATTTTGTAATCCTACCAATAAAAATACCTAAATATACTATCACGAATAAAATAATTAAATTAATCAAATCTAAATCCATCATTGGCCAAATAGCTTCTCTCTTAAATGACCCTGGAAACGATATCAAAATTAATGATGGAATTGTAAACACTGTTAAGAAAATTCTAATCATATGTATTATTCCGACTTGTTTAGAATCTGCGCCACATTCTTCAGCACCCAAAACCATTTCGAGAAGTCCACCAGGTGAAGCAATAAAAAATGCTTCTGGTTTTTCAATTTTTCTAATTTTATGAAGTACTAGAAATGTTATAAAAAATGCAAAAGGTATATATAGAGCTAACAATAGTAGGGTGAAAAACCATGTTTCTACATTATCAAGAATTGAGGAATCAAAAGATCCTCCCAACCAAACTCCGAGGACACCAATAAATGGATTTCTAAATTTTGGTGGTATTAAAACATTGACTTTAAATAAAGCAAAGATTGCTACTAAAAACGCTGGCCCTAAAACCCATGGTAGAGGAAGTAATAAATAGTTGAAAATACTTCCGCCAATAAAGCCAATAAGTAGTGTGTATAATATATATTTTATTGATGTTAATATTTTATTTCTCTAAGTTATTAACGGAAAGTTATTAAGTAACATAATTAAAAAAAATTTAAATGGAAAGAATTCGTTAAATGGATAATCAATTTAGAGTAAATGTCAGGGATGCCGAAATATTAATATCTGAGATTTTTGAAAAAAAAGGTTGTATTAAAGAAGAAGCAAATCTTATTTCTAAAAGATTATGCCTTTCAAACTTAAAAGGCCACGATAGTCACGGAATTGTGAGAGTTCCTCGATATTGTGATTGGGTTGATGAAGGGAAAGTTTTTCCTAATAAACAACATTCTTTAATTTTAGATTCTGGATCTCTTGCTTTGATAGACGCTAATCAGGGTTTTGGTCAAATCATGGGTGAAAAATCTGTTCAGGAGGGTACTAATAGAGCAAAAAATCATGGAATCGCTCTCATTGGATTGAAAAATTCAGGTCACCTTGGCAGAATTGGCGATTGGTCAGAATTAGCTGCTGACAAAAATTGTGTTTCTTTACATTTTGTTAATGTAAGAGGTAGTTTGTTAGTAGCTCCTTATGGTGGTTCAGATAGACGAGGAAGTACATCTCCACTATCAATTGGAATTCCTGTAAAAGGAAAAGAACATGTAATTTTAGATATGGCAACATCTACTGTTGCTGAGGGCAAAGCTTTAGTTGCTCAAAAAGGTGGTAAAAAATTACCTATGAGCGCTTTAATCGACAACTTAGGAAATCTTACAAATAATACAGAAGCTTTATACGGTAAAATTGGACCAGATGACGTTCCAAATCCAGATAAAGGAGATGGTGCAATAACAGCATTTGGTATGCATAAAGGTTCAGGTATTAATTTTATGATGGAGATTTTAGGTGGGGCACTCACAAGTAATGATACGTGTGCAATAGATCATAAAAATATTAGACCATTTGCAAACGGTATGCTTTCTATTTACATAGATGTCGAAAAGTTTGTTGATGTAGATTATTTCTCAAAAGAAGTTCAGGCTTATTCTAACTTTGTAAGATCATCACCTCCAGCTGAAGGTGTTGAAAAAGTTATGATACCTGGTGATAACGAAAAAAAAATCTATAAAGATAGAATACAAAACGGAATTCCTATTGCTCAAGAAGCATGGAATTTAATTACGTTAAGAGCAAAAAGTTTAGGTGTTGAAGATTTAAATAGATTTCAAAATGCTATTTTATAAATTGTTAATTTTAGCAAATATTATTGATTAAAATTTAATCAAAAACGATTTAATAATTAAAATAATTAAAATGTTGAATAAAAAGCAATCACATTAACATTATTATACATTAGTATAACCTCTTTGGTGTGCATATGTTTGAGTTAAGATTTTTTGAAATTTATCGATCTCAAGAGTACTTATCTCTATTACTTGATGGCATCTTGGTAAGCACAGCTCTAACAATATTTGGCGGTATATTCGGATTTGTTATTGCTTTTATATTAGCAGCTTTAATTTATTGGAGAGTTTTCGGCATAAGTTTAATAAGTACTTGTTATGTAGATTTCATAAGAAATACTCCATTGATTGTACAAATATTTTTTATAACTTTTGGCCTACCAGCTCTTTTTGGTTATGTATGGCCTTTTTGGTGTCACGCTTTATTAGCTTTAACAATTAATTTCTCAGGATATTTTGCAGAAATATTAAGAAGTGGTTACGAGTCAACACCTAAAGGACAAATTGAAGCTGCTTCTGCTTTAAATCTAAACAAAAATATAGTTTTTAGAAAAATAATATTGCCACAAACTATTATTAAAATGTTTCCATCATTATCTAGCCAATTCATATTTATTTTTCTAACAACAGGTATAATATCCGAGATAGGAGTTACAGATTTAACACATGCTGGACTTTTTATAGACAGTAGGATTTTTCGATCATTTGAAATATTTATTGTACTTACTTTTCTCTATATAATTATGTCTCTAGTTTACAAATCATGTTTGGAAATAATTTTTAAAATTTCACTTGGTAAAAGAGCTTTGTAATGGAAGGTTTATTAATAAACATTTTAGGTAAGCCTGAAGGTATCATTATATCCCAATTAATTGCAGCTTGTAGATTTACGATATACTTATCACTAATTGCTTTTGTAGGTGGTGGAATTTTAGGAATTTTGATTACTTTTTTAAGAATAATTCCAAATAAGCTCTTAAACAAATTAAGTTTTTCTTATGTTTGGTTGTTTCAATCTGTTCCGCTTTTAATGCTTTTATTTTTGTCAGGTTTAGGAGTTCCTAGATTGCTTGGGTATGATATAGATCCTTGGATAGCTGCTACATTATCCTTAGTTATTTTCACATCAGCCTATCTATCTGAAGTTTGGAGAGGTTCAATTATCGCTGTATCTCAAGGTCAATGGGAAGCAGCAAAAAGTATAAATTTAAATTTTACACTAAGCTTAGTTTTGATAATTATACCTCAAGCTTTTAAATATAGTGTGGCACCAACTATAAGTTTTTTAATACAGATAATTAAAGGAACTTCTTTAGCTTATATCATAGGATTTCAAGATCTTATGTTATTAGGAAAGAGATGGGCAAATGCTCCTGTTCCAGGATCAGAACCTTTTATAATCTTTCCAATTATGGCAGTAATGTATTTCTGTCTTTGTTATCCTCTAGCTGTTTATGCAAAGCATTTAGAGAAAAAAATATTAATAAATAATTAAATTAGTGAAAGGAGAAATTATGTTAAAATTAATTAAATTATTTTTTGTATTCCTCACATTTACTTTAAGTTCTGCATTTGCAGATTTAAGTGATATATTAAAAAAAGGTGAGGTAAAAATTGCAGTACCTGAAGCTTTTCCTCCATTTGGTGCTGTTGGAAAATCTGGCGAGCATGAAGGTTATGATGTCGACGTTGCCAAGTTAATCGCAAAAGATTTGGGTGTGAAGTTAAAGATAGTTCCAGTTGTATCTAAACAAAGAATCCCTTTTTTAGAAACTGATAAAGTTGATTTAGTTATATCCACAATGGGTGCAAATCCAAAGAGAGCGAAATCAATAAATTTTTCAAGTGCTTATGCTCCTTTTTACTCTGGTGTATTTGCACCGTCCTCTATTAAGATCAATTCATATGCAGATTTAGATGGTTTAACTGTAGGAGTTACAGGTGGAACCTTAGAAGACTTAGAATTGACTAAACGAGCTCCTAAAGGAACAAAAATCACTAGATTTGGAGATAATGCTGCAACTTTAAGCGCTATAAAGTCAAAGCAAGTTCAGGTATTAGTCTCTGGTAATACAGCGGCAGCATCTATAACAGAAAGTGATCCCAACTTTGATTTGCAAAGAAAGTTTATTATTAAAGATAGCCCTTGTTTTATCGGAGTAAAAAAAGGAAACGAAGATCTTTTAAGATGGGTAAATGTTTTTATACTTCATAAAAAATTAGGTGGAGATCTCAACAAAATATCTAATAAATGGTTAGGTCAAGATTTACCACCGTTGCCATCATTATAAATTTGAAAAATAAAGCCTAATCTATTAATTTAGATTAGGCATACTTATGATAGAAAAAACAAAAATACCAGCTGGTCATGGCAAAGCATTCATTTTAAATAAATCACAAACTATATCTGTTATTAATACATATGGAACACAAGTTGTTGATTGTTGGGCTTTTAATAAAGCGAATACAAATGAATACATGTCAATGGAAGCTAGCAGGGTCTGGTCTCAAAGATTAAATCCTATACTAGGTGACACGTTTGTTACCAATAATAGAAATAAAATTCTTACTATTGTTGAAGATACATCTCCTGGCATTCATGATACTTTCATGGCAGCATGCGATGAAAAAAGATATAAATTATTAGGTGTAAAAAAATATCATAGAAATTGCTGCGATAATCTTGTTGAAGCCCTTAAAGAATATGAAATTAATTATAATAAACCTATACTTGCATCATTTAATATATTTATGAATATAGAGGTACAAGAGGATAAAAAAACATTAAAAACTTTACCTACAGTAACCAGTCCAGGTGATAAAATTACTTTAAGAGCAGAGATGGATTGTTATGTTGTATTTTCATCTTGTCCACAAGATATTGTAAAAATTCAGGGTGAATTTGATAACGAACCAAAAAGTGTTGAAATTGAAATTAATCAAGATGTTCAAACATTTACTGAAATAAAGACTACAAATACATGGATACCGAATACATAGTTAAGTTTGTTATTCAAATCAAAATAAATTTCGTAATTATTAATTTGATCAATTTTTAATCATTTGTTTTTTCAATTTAGATTTATGGTGCTATAGTAATCTCTTAATTATAGAGTTATCCTACGAAAGGAGAATGTTATGAAAGCATTTAATATATTTATTTCAACTTTAATCTTTTTTATCTCCAGTTTAGCTAATGCAAATGAGAAGATAAAATTTTCACTTGATTGGAAATTTGAGGGACCATCAGCGATTTTTCTAACGAGTAAAGAAAGAGGATATTATAAAAGTTCAGGTTTAGATGTAACAATTGATTCTGGAAAAGGAAGTAGAGACGCAATTCCGAAAGTAGCTTCAGGAACATATCCATTAGGATTTGCAGATATTAATTCAGTAATTAAATTTTTAGACCAAAACCCAAAAGCTAAAGTAAAAGCTATTATGATGGTATATGATAGACCTCCATTTGCAATAATAGGTAGAAAAAGTCTTGGTGTGGTAAAGCCAAAAGACCTTGAAGGTAAAATTCTTGGAGCTCCTGCTCCAGATGGTGCTTATGCCCAATGGAAATCCTTTGTAAAAGCTAACAATATAAATGCTAGTAAAGTTAAAATTGAAAATGTTGGCTTTCCAGTTCGAGAACCAATGTTAGCTTCTGGAAAGGTTCAAGCAATTACTGGTTTTTCTTTCTCTTCATATATAAATTTGGCAAGTAAAGGTGTGTCTGAAGATGATATTAGTTTAATGTTAATGGCTGACTATGGATTAAAATTGTATGGCAATGCAGTGATTGTCAATACAGATTTTGCTAAAGCAAAGCCAAATATTGTAAAAACGTTTCTTTCAACAACTATTAAAGGAATGAAAGAAATGATTGCTGATCCAGCTTCAACAATTCCACATGTTTTAAAATATAACAAAATTGCAAAAGCAAAAACTGAAACTACAAGATTGAAAATGGCGATTAGAGATAATATTGTAACTGATGCAGTTAAAGCTAATGGAATTGGAAGTGTTGACATGAACAGACTAAATGAAAGCATCAAACAATTAAGCGAGACATATAGCTTTAAGACTAAAATGGATGGATCTAAAGTATTTGATGACAGTTATTTACCAGATAGTTTTAAAAGAAAGCTATAATCTAAATGGCACATGAATTTATTGAAATTAATGATGTTTCAGTAAATTATGAAATAAACAATTTATTAGCAGTATCCGGACTTGATATGAAAATTAAGTCCGGTTCTTTTTCAGCTGTTGTTGGCCCTTCAGGGTGCGGAAAATCTACATTAATGAAAATTTTATCAGGTTTGATAAAACCAACAACTGGAAATGTAAAAATTAATAATTCTGAAGTTAATGGACCACAAAATTTTGTTGGCATGGCTTTTCAAAACCCTGTTATGATGCCATGGAGAAAAACATTAGAAAATGTTTTAATACCATTTGAAATTTTAAAACAAAATAAATCAAAAAAAGAGAATATTGAAGAAGCAATTAAACTTTTAGAAATTGTAGGTTTAGGTGATTTTATTGATTCTTATCCTTGGCAGCTGTCTGGTGGAATGCAACAAAGAGCTTCTTTATGTAGAGCTCTAGTTCACAAACCTAAATTATTAGTTTTAGATGAACCTTTCGCTGCTCTTGATGCATTTACAAGAGAAGAATTATGGTGTGTTTTAAGAGATTTGTGGATAGATCATAAATTCACTACCCTTCTAGTGACACATGATCTAAGAGAAGCTGCTTTTTTAGCAGATAAGATATTTGTGATGAGTGCAAGACCAGGAAAAATTACTAATGTTCATAATGTAAATTTTAAACATAAAAGAGATTTAAAAATTACTTATAGTGAAAAATTTGTAAAGTTAACTCAAAATCTTAGAAAAGAAATATCAAATAACAGATCATGAAAAACTTATCACAATCTCAAAAACAAATTTATTACCCAACCATTTACATGATTATATTCTTTTTATTTTGGGAAATATCTTGTTATATTTTTAAAATTCCAGTTTATTTTTTGCCAAGTCCCATAGATATTATGGACGCATTTAGAGAGTTTTCAGATGCAATAATTGAGAACTCAATTCAAACTTTCTATACGACATTCGTTGGTTTTGGAATGGCAATAATATTTGGGTTAATGATAGGAATATTAATTGGTTGGTCTAATAATATTTATGCAGGTTTATACCCTATAATGGTTGGTTTTAACTCCATTCCAAAAGTTGCAGTCGTGCCAATACTAGTTTTATGGTTTGGTATTGGCGATGTTCCTGCAGTTTTAACCGCATTTTTAATTTCATTTTTTCCAATAGTTGTTAATGTTGCAACTGGTCTAGCTACAATTGAACCTGAACTAGAGGATGTATTAAGAGCTTTAGGTGCTAATCGTTACCAAATCATGACCAAAGTTGGTATTCCCAGGTCATTACCATATTTTTTTGGATCGTTAAAAATTGCTATTACATTAGCTTTTGTTGGATCAGTTATTTCAGAAACTGTAGCTGCTAATTCTGGAATAGGCCACATGATGTTAACTGCACAATCAAATTTTGAGGTTCCTTTAGTATTCGCAGGCCTAGTTGCACTAGCTATTGAGGGAATTGGTATGTATGCTATTATGGCTTTAATAGAGAAAAAGTTTACATTTTGGGCTCATCGATCTCAATTTGGATCATAAAGCACATGGAGCAAGAAAAATTTTGGAAATTAAAAATTATAATGAAATTTCGGTCAACAATATTACATTCAAAGTTGATGGTTTAGATTGTGATATAAATCTACTTGATTGGATTAGAGATAATACCCCTTTTAAAGGAACAAAAGAAGGATGTAATGAGGGGGATTGTGGTGCATGTTCTGTTTTAGTTTATGATAAAAACGATAAGTTCCCTAAACCTATCAACTCTTGTTTAGTTCGCTTAGGTCAACTTTACAAAAAAAATGTTATAACAGTTGAAGGACTTGGTTCTTCAAAGAAACTTAATCCTGTTCAAAAATCTTTTGTAAAAAATCACGCTTCTCAATGTGGTTATTGTACCCCAGGATTTGTGGTTGCTGGGACTTCAATTTTTTATGAAAATGAGAAAATAGATTATGAAACCATTCATGATGCTTTATCTGGAAATTTATGTAGATGTACAGGATATGTGCCTATAATAAGAGCTTTAATGGATGTAAAAAATTTTGTTCCTCCAAAACTAACCTATAATGATGTAATAACTTCACCAAAGATAAAGATAGGAAATAGCACTTATTTTCATCCTAAAAATCTAAAAGAGTTAAAAAATATTTTATTTAATTTAGATCATTTTCAATTTATTGCTGGAGGTACCGATCTTAATTTAGAAAGAGAAATTTACGATTTAAAGGAAAGTAATCTCGTTTGTCTTGAGAATGTCAATGAATTGAAAAAGGTCTCGATCGATAAAAATAAGATAATTTTAGGTTCATGTGTTTCTCTAGAGGAATTTTTAAAAATTGCAAAAAATAAAATTCCACAAATAATTGAAATTATTAAAAGATTTGGATCTCCTTTGATAAGAAATCAAGCAACTATCGGTGGAAATATTTGTACTTCAAGCCCGATTGGAGATATAGCTCCAATATTATTAACTTTAAGTTCAGAAATAATAACATTTAGCACAAAAGGACAACGAAAAATACCAATAGAAAAATTTTTCAAAAGTTATAGAAAAAATATATTATACAAAGATGAAATAATTGAAAAAATAATTATTCATTTACCAAAAAAAAATCAAAAATTGTTAAGTTGGAAGTTTTCTAAAAGATATGATCAGGATATATCAACCTTATCAGTATGTATTTTATATGTGTTAGAGAATAATATAATAAAAGAGTTTCAAATTGCTGCTGGGGGAATTGCTGAAAAACCTGTCTTATTAAAAAATATATCAAGGCAAATAATAGGAAAAAGTATAGATACATCTTTTGAAACTTTAATTGCTAATATAAAACAATATATTAATCCAATTTCGGATTTAAGAGGATCTTCTGAATATAGAATCAACACCTTCAAAGGTGTTTTTATAAAACTCAAAAATCATTTAATTAATAAAGTTAATTTACAATCTATAATGGATTAAAATTTAATGAATTATCAAAAAAAAATAAATGTTGGTAAAGATTTTCATCATGACTCGGCTTCCTTGCAAGTCTCAGGTGAGGCTATTTATATAGATGACTTGATTAAAAATTCTGAATTGATGCATGCATCACTCGTCACGTCTGACATTGCTTGCGGAACTATTTTGAAGATTGATATTTCTAAGTTAAAAGAGTTACCTTTTAAAACTTATTTCATTACCGCAAACGATATTCCAGGAAAAAATGATGTAGGGCCTATTTTTTCTGGAGAACCTATATTAGCAGAAAAAGAAATTAGCTATTATGGTCAACCGATTGGAGTTGTTGTTGCTGACAGTTTCCAAAAAGCTAAATATGCTTCGAAATTAGTTAAAGTTAAAACAAAAAAAAATAATAAGCCAATTTTAAATGTAAATGATGCTTTTAAAAAAAAGTCCTTTCTTGCCAAACCTCAAGTAATTGAAAATGGAGATGCAAATAAAAGTATAAAAAACTCCTCTAACAAACTAAAAGGAGTATTCACAATTGGTGGGCAAGATCATTTTTATCTTGAAACACATGTTGCTATATCATCAATCGGTGAGAATGACGAATTGACTGTTTGGTCAAGTACTCAACATCCAACCGAGGTCCAACATGGTGTAAGTAAAGTATTAAATATCCCTTATGCTAAAGTTGAATCAAAAACTAGAAGATTAGGTGGCGGATTTGGCGGCAAAGAAAGTCAGGCGACAATTTTTGCTTGTATAAGTGCTTTGGCAACTTATAAATTAAAACACCCTGTAAAATTAAGATTAGACAGAAAAACTGACATGACGGTTAGTGGTAAAAGACATGACTTTCAAGTTAGATATAATGTGGGTTTTTCTGAAAATGGAAAAATTAATGGAATAAAAATTATTTTATTAAGTAATGGTGGCAATGTATTAGATTTGTCTGGTCCAGTTATGACTAGAGCTTTAACTCACCTAGATAACTGTTATTCATTTAAAAACTTTTTTGCAAAAGGATATATTTGTAAAACAAATACAGTTTCAAATACTGCTTTTAGAGGTTTTGGTGGTCCTCAAGGTATGCTTGCAATTGAAAATATTTTAGACGAAATTTCAAAATATCTTAAAAAGCCGCTAAACAATGTCAGAGCAATAAATTATTATAACAAAAAAAATGGTCTTAAAACACCATATGGGCAATTAGTTAAAAATTCAAAGTTGCAAAAAATATTAAATGAGATCGAAAAATTTAGTAATTTTTCTTCACGATTTAGAGAAATACAAACATTTAATGAACACCAAATTAAAAATGGAAAATCTCTTAGAAAAGGGATAGCAATGATGCCAGCTAAATTTGGAATTTCTTTTAATAAACCATCTTTAAACCAGGCAGGTGCTCTTGTTAATGTATATATGGATGGGTCAATAAGATTAAACCATGGTGGAACTGAAATGGGTCAAGGTTTGTTTATTAAAGTAGCCCAAGTTGTTGCGGAATGTTTTGGTGTAACCTTAGACAAGGTCTTCCTAAGCCCAACCAATACTTCAGAGATTCCAAATACATCTGCAACCGCTGCATCATCTGGATCGGATCTTAATGGTATGGCAGCGTGGAATGCATCTAAAGTTATAAAAAATAGAATGGAAGATTTAGTTATAAAGTTATTTAATGTTAAAAGAAATAATATATTGTTTAGAGATAATCTTGTTTTTTATGGTAATAAAAGCATTTCTTTTAAAGAGCTTTGCTTTAAATGTTGGGAAAATAGGGTTTCATTATCATCAACTGGATTTTACAAAACGCCTAAAATATTTTGGGACCAAGTTAAATTAAAAGGTAGGCCATATTTTTATTATACATGGGGAGCTGCAATTTCCGAAGCTTTAATAGATATAGACACTGGAGAAAATAGAATTTTAAAAGCCCATATAATAGAAGATTGTGGAGAATCCCTTAATCAGTCAATTGATATTGGTCAGATTGAAGGAGGGTTTATACAAGGACTAGGATGGCTAACCTGCGAAGAATTATATTCAAATGAAGATGGAAAAAATCTTACTATTGGGCCTTCAACATACAAAATTCCAGGAAGTAGAGATATACCACTGGAATTTAAAGTCAGACTTCTTAAAAATAGTCCAAATGAAGAAAAAACAATATTTAGGTCAAAAGCGGTTGGAGAACCACCTTTACTTTTAGCTATATCTCAATTTTTAGCTATAAAAAATGCAATAGAAAATTCTGGGAAAAAATCAAATACTTCAACTTTAAATAGTCCAATCACCCCGATGGAACTTTTAAAAGTATTCAATCAATGACTTATCAAGTATGATTAATAGTTTTTAAATTTTAAAATTTAATTTATGAGTACTTTACTGATCAAAAATGCTTCCTTTGTAGCTACAATGGACAAAAATGAAAATGAACTTAGAGATGTTTCAATTTTTTGTGAAAATGGGGTTATTAAAGAAGTAGGTAATTGTAAAAATATTGTTAAAAATATAGATAAAGTAATTGATGCAAATGATTTAATAGTAATTCCTGGTCTTATAAATACACATCATCATCTTTTTCAAAATCTTACAAGAGTGTATAAACCAGCTCAAAATAAGCCTTTGTTTGGTTGGCTTACAAGTTTGTATCCAATATGGCAAAATATAATTCCCTCCGATATTTACATTTCTTCTTTAATTGGAATTTCAGAAATGGTTTTAACAGGGTGTACAACAACAAGTGATCATTTATATTTATTTCCCAATGGAAGTAAATTAGAAGATCAGATTGAAGCAGCAAAATTAGTGGGGTGTCGTTTTCATGCTGCCAGAGGCTTTATGAGTGTGGGAGAAAGTAAAGGAGGATTACCTCCGGATAGCCTAACTGAGAATGAAAACTTTATTATGAAAGATTGTCAAAGGGTAGTTGAAGAGTTTAATAATCCTGATCCCTTTTCTATGCTAAGAGTTGTACTTGCTCCATGTTCACCATTTTCAGTGAGTGAAAATCTAATGAAAATAACAGCTGAAATGGCAAGAAGTTATAATGTTACACTTCACACCCATTTAGCTGAAAATGATGAAGACATTGAATATTCTATGAAACATTTTAATAAATCTCCTGGAGAATATGCGAAAGATCTAGGATGGTTAGGAGATGATGTATGGCATGCGCATTGTGTAAAGTTAAGTAGATCAGAATCAAAATTATTTTCAAAAACTTGTACAGGTATTGCTCATTGTCCAACTTCGAATATGAGATTAGCTAGTGGAATTGCTCCTGTGAGAGATTGGATAGATTTAGGAGTAAAAGTGGGGTTAGGTGTAGATGGATCTAGTTCAAATGACAGCGGACATCTACTTGCTGAAGCAAGACAAACTATGCTTCTTCAAAGAGTAAAACATGGTGCTGAAAGTTTTTCAGCAAGAGAGGCTCTCAAAATAGCTACTAAAGGCGGTGCAGAAACATTGTGCAGAAGAGATATTGGGGAAATTTCAATTGGAAAAGCAGCAGATTTTGCTATCTATGATTTAAATCAGATTGATATGTCTGGAACATTATCTGATCCAATAGCTGCATTAATATTTTGTGGCCCAATTAAAACAAAATACACAATATGTAATGGCTCGATAATAGCTGAAACCGGACATATGAAAAATTTTGATTTAAACATTTCACTTGAAAATCATAAATTAGCAAGTAAAAGATTGCTAAGCATTTAAATTTATGTACGCATAATCATTTTCATTAAAATTAAATTCAACTAAATTTTCATTGTTACTTTCTTTATCATTAATACGATCAACTATCCAAAAATCCTGCTTTTTAAGAACTAAAAGAGGATGGTGCCATACATTTGTTTTATAAGTTACGCCAAATTCAGAATTAATTTTAAAACACCTTAAACTCTCAAGGTTTGGAGCATTATTTTTTTCTTCTGCTACAACGACTAACCAATCAAAATTTTGAATAGGCAAAAAAGTTTGTGTTGCTAAGGGATGTTTTTCTAATATTTTTATTTCAATTGGAAATTTTCTTGGTTCGCCAGAAAAAATTGAAATATAACTCTCACCATTATTTGTATTAAGATTTAATTTCGAAATTTCACTATGTCTAATAGTTGTACCTTGATTAATAGTAAGTTTTTTGTTTGAATTTGTTTTTTCTATTATATCTCCAAAAGGTAAAAATGCTTCTTGGTTAACAGTTTCTATTGGCAGCTCATTCAACTTGACAAATCTCCAAAAATTCTAAGTCTGGATACACCTCCATCTGGATAAATATTTAGTTTAACATAATTTACTGGGCCGCATTGATTTAAGTCTAAATAAGTGTGGATTTTGTCTGCCTCTAATTTTTGTGAAGACAAAATTTCTGTCCAATTTGAAGAAATATCAATTATCTCATCATCAGTCATTTTATCTTTAACTAAAGCACATTGCACTGAAGCTCTATCAGGATAATTTCCTTTGAAATGTGCAGTATCAATCTCTATTTTATTTATGATACCAACGTGAGCTAGTTTAATAATAATCCAATCATTTCCAGGAGTTCTTCGTCTTCTTGTCTCCCATCCATCACCCATGGTTTTACCTCTTCCACTAGAAAGTAAAGCAGATACATCCCCATAATGAGCATTATTGTAAGTTATTATTTTTCCACCTAAATTTAGAGAAGAAAGTTCGTAGTCATTTTTTTTGTTTATATCAAAGTTGTAAATTACTTCTCCATTAAGCCTTAACCTTGCAACACCGCCATCAGGAAAAATTTGAAATCTTACATAATTGACTATCTCTGATTCTACTTCAAATTTTTGAGAGTGGTCTCCTTTTAATTCAGATTTTTTTAAAATAGATATCCAATTATCATCAAAGTTTGGATTTTCATTTGAATAAATACCCTCTAAGGAAGCATAAGGAGGAAAATTTCCAGTGAAATATGCTGTATCAATTTCTATTTCACTGATTTTTCCAGGTGAACCTAATTTAATAATACACCAATCATTGCCTTCAGTTCTTTTTCTTCTACTTTCCCATCCATCCATCCATTTGCCATGGTCATCATATTTATCTTCAATAAAAACAGGTTCTTTATCATTGAGCATTCTTGAAACATCACCAAAAAAATCATCAGAAAAATCGATGATTTTAGTACCTAATTTTGGTGATGCTAGATTTACAAGTTTTAAAATATTTTCATTCATAACTAATTCCTTAAAATGATGAGAAATCTCTGCTCATATATTTGCCAAGATTGTTTACTGTAGTAAACTCTCCATTATCAAAAATTTTATTACCACGTAACCAAGTTTGAACTGGCCATCCAGTTATTTCTAATCCTTCATATGGGGTATAGTCAGAACCATGATTAAGATCATTTTGAGAAATTTTCTTTTTTAAATTTGGATCCCAAAATGTAAGATCCGCATCTGAACCAACTTTTATAACCCCTTTTTGAGGGTACATACCATACATCTTAGCAGGGTTTGTAGAAGTTAATTCTACAAATCTTTTTAGATTAATTTTGTTTTTTGTAACACCTTCTGAAAACAAAATGGGCATTCTTGTCTCTACTCCAGGAATTCCATTTGGTACCCATTTAAATGAAGTTCTTGCACCAGGTCTATCTTTCCCTTGTTTATCTTTAAATCTAAATGGGCAGTGATCTGAGGAGAATATTTCAAATGTACCATCGATTAACCCTGACCAAATGGCTTCTTGACTTTTTTTATCTCTTGGCGGAGGAGAGCAAACATATTTTGCACCTTCAAAGTCCATATTTAAACCTTTGAGGTCATCTTCAGTTAGACAAATGTATTGAGGACATGTTTCTGAAAAAACTTTTATACCTTTATCTTTTGCCCATCTAATTTGGTTTAGCGCTTCTTCTCCTGAAACATGAACAATCATAAGTGGAATATCAACTATTTGAGCATGACTTATAGCTCTGTGTGTAGCTTCTCTTTCAACAATTTGTGGTCTGGTAGGAGCATGATAATAAGGCGCTGTTTTTCCTTCTTTTTCAAACTTATCTGATAAATATTTTATAGAGTCATAACCTTCTGCATGAACCATCACTAAGGTTTTTAATTGTTTTGCAACGTCAAAAACTTCAATTAATTCTTTGTCGTTTAAAACTAAATCATCGTATGTCATAAATACTTTAAAAGACGTATAGCCATCTTTTGACAGGGCCGGTAACTCTTGACCTAAAACTTGAGGAGTTGGGTCGCTAATTATCAAATGAAAAGAGGTATCTATATACATATTCCCTTGAGCCTTTTTATGGTAATCCTCAACACATTTTCGTAAGGATTGTCCTTTTATTTGCATGGCAAAAGGTAAAATAGTTGTATTTCCACCTGCAGCTGCAGATTTTGTTGCTGATTGAAAATTGTCAGCCATAATGACATCATCTCCTGATGGCTGATCTACATGGACATGAGGGTCAATGCCTCCAGGTAAAACAATTAGATCACTGGCATTGATTTTAAATTCTGCATTTAGATTTTCATCACCAAGATAAGCTATTTTACCATCTTTAATTCCAATATTTAGGTGACCAATTTTATTTTCAGTAACAACTAAACCATTTTCAATTAGCGTATCTAAATTATTCATTTATCACTCGATATAAAGATTGTCATAAAGATATATAAGGTTAACATGTTTTGATATAATTTTAAATGCAAAGGAAAAATTATTTTAATGCATGATAATAATTCACAAAAGTCGTTTGGAAAACTTGATGTAGAAGTAAAAAATAACGAATTAAAAAAATTTTTCCAAAAGGGCTGTGCAAAATCTTTTATTCCTAAAAATGATAATTCAACTACTGAATTAGTAACATTAAACACAGCGGGAGGTTTAACATCGGGTGATAATTTTGTAACTAATTTTAAATTAAATAACTCAAAGATTTGTATTTCAACCCAAGCAGCTGAAAAAATATATTCTGGTTTTGGTTATCCTGCAAGAGTAGAAAATAAAGTAATTGTTGATGATTCAAGTACGCTATTTTGGATGCCTCAAGAATTAATATTATTTAATAACTCGAAGTTAGAGAGAAATTCATATTTTGATTTAAAAACTAATTCAAATTTACTCATTTGTGAAACCATCATTTTTGGAAGAAGATCAATGAATGAAAATATAAAAAATATTTTAATTACTGATCATTGGGAAATTAAAATTAATGATAAAATTAAGCATTTTGAAACTGTTAATTTTAAAGGCGTTTTAAGAGATTATTTTAAAAACAAATCAGCCCTTTCAAATAATTGTGCTTTTAATTTTATATTTGGTTATGGAGAATCACTTATTAATAAAGCAGAAACAATTGATAAGAATTTACTTAATCATGAAAATACTGATATGGCTATTTCAATTTGGGATGAAAAATTCATCATAAGATCGGTTTCTGAAGATAATTACGATTTAAGAATTGCTCTTCAAAAAATATTGCCTTATTTTTATAATAATGAATTACCAAAAATGTGGAAATTTTAGATGAAATTGTCACCTAGAGAAAAAGAAAAGTTATTAGTTAGTTTGGCTGCCATGGTAGCTAAAGACAGGCTTAAGAGAGGTGTAAAACTTAATTACCCAGAGGCTATTGCCATCATCTCAGATTTTGTTATTGAAGGAGCACGAGATGGCAAATCAGTAGCTGATTTAATGGAAGAGGGTGCTCATGTCGTTAAGAAAGATCAGTGTATGGAGGGAATTAAGGATATGATACATGAAGTTCAGGTAGAAGCAACATTCCCTGATGGCACTAAATTGGTAACTGTTCATCATCCAATACGATAAGGATTTATAAATGAAACCAGGTGAAATAATTAATAAAGAAGGTTTTATAGAGTTAAATAAAATATCAAATTCTATTACAATTAAAGTTTCTAATAAAGGAGACAGACCTATTCAAGTTGGAAGTCATTATCATTTTGAAGAAGTAAACGAATTTTTAGAATTTGACAGACTTAAATCAAGAGGAAAAAGACTGAACATTCCATCGGGTACAGCTGTTCGATTTGAACCAGGGCAAACTAGGGATGTAGAGTTAATCGATTTCCTCGGAGGTCGAAATATTTATGGATTTAATAAAAAAATAATGGGCTCTTTAAAATGAAGAAAATTACCAGACAATCTTATTCTGATATGTATGGACCAACTACCGGTGATAAAATAAGGTTGGCAGATACAGAACTATTTATAGAAGTTGAAAAAGATCTTACAACATATGGCGAGGAAGTAAAATTTGGTGGTGGAAAAGTAATTCGAGATGGAATGGGGCAATCTCAAGTAACTAATAAAGATGGTGCTGTAGATACAATTATCACTAATGCTCTGATTGTAGATGTAACAGGAATTTATAAAGCAGATGTAGGGTTAAAAGACGGAAAAATAAATAAAATTGGTAAAGGTGGAAACCCAGATACTCAACCAAATGTTGATATAGTCGTTGGTCCTGGCACAGAAGTTATTGCAGGCGAAGGTAAAATTTTAACTGCTGGAGGATTTGATAGTCATATACATTTTATATGCCCACAACAAATAGATGATGCTTTGCATTCAGGATTAACTACTATGTTAGGGGGTGGAACTGGACCAGCTCATGGAACTCTTGCAACAACGTGTACTCCAGGTCCATGGCATATTCAAAGAATGATTCAAGCCTCAGATGCTTTCCCAATGAATTTAGGTTTTGCTGGTAAAGGTAACTCATCATTGCCAGAGGGTTTGAAGGAACAACTCATGGCAGGTGCTTGTGCTCTAAAACTTCATGAAGATTGGGGTACCACTCCAGGAGCAATTGATAATTGTCTATCAATGGCCGATAAATTTGATATACAAGTAATGATACATACTGATACCTTAAATGAGAGTGGTTTTGTTGAAAATACACTTAAAGCAATCAATAAAAGAATTATTCACGCCTTTCATACTGAGGGTGCAGGTGGTGGGCATGCTCCAGATATTATAAAAGTATGTGGTGAAGAAAATATTATACCATCGTCTACCAACCCAACAAGACCATATACTGTTAATACAATAGAAGAGCATTTAGATATGCTTATGGTTTGTCATCACCTTGACAAATCTATACCTGAAGATGTTGCATTCGCAGAAAGCAGAATCCGAAAAGAAACGATTGCTGCTGAAGATATTCTTCACGATATGGGCGCATTTTCAATAATTGCGTCAGACAGTCAAGCAATGGGCCGAGTAGGTGAAGTAATTATAAGAACATGGCAAACTGCTCATAAAATGAAAGTACAAAGAGGCAAATTACCTGAAGAACAAGGAGACAATGATAACTTTAGGGTTAAAAGATATATTGCCAAATATACAATTAATCCAGCAATTACACATGGAATTTCAAAGTATATTGGAAGTGTTGAAGAGAAAAAAAGAGGTGATTTAGTATTGTGGGATCCTGCATTTTTTGGAGTAAAACCAGAAATGGTTTTAATTGGAGGCAGTATAGCATGTGCGCAAATGGGAGATCCTAACGCTTCTATACCAACACCTCAACCAGTATATACGCGTCCAATGTTTGGATCTTTTGGAAGATCATTAGAAAAATCTTCAGTTATATTTACTAGTGAATTATCTTTAGAAAACGATATTCTGAAAAATAATGATACCAAGAAAGAATTTGTAGCAGTAAAAAATACCAGAAACATATCAAAAAAAGATATGGTTTTTAATAACACATGTCCAAAAATCGAGGTTAATCCAGAAACATATGAAGTTAAGGCTGACGGAAAATTAATTACATGTGAACCTGCTAACATTTTACCAATGGCACAAAGATATTTTATGTATTAAGTCATGGAAATTTGTAATTCAATTTTACATAATACAGGCGTTGATAGTCATAAAGATTTTATTGAACTTTCTTATGATGAGAGATTTTTAAGAAGAAAAAAATTAACATCTTATAATGGTATTGAATTTCTTGTAGATTTAAAAAATACAATATCACTTAAAAAAGACGATATGTTCAAGCTAGATAGTGGTTTACTTATAAATGTTAGATATAAAATAGAAGAACTTTTAGAAATTAAGGGTAATAATTTAATGCATTTAATCTGGCATATTGGAAATAGACATATTCCATGTCAAATTGAAGAAAATAGAATTTTAATTCAGAATGATAAAGTCATTGAAGAAATGATATTGAGGTTAAATGGGCAAACAAAAGTAGTTCTAGAAGCATTTGATCCTGAGGGAGGAGCCTACGGAATTGGAAGAACACATGGCCATAGACACTAATTTTTCAGATGATATCAAACAGAATCAAATATTACAGATATGGTTTTCATCATCTTTTCCAATAGGATCATTTGCCTATTCTCACGGATTAGAAGCTATGATAGATAATAAATATATTAAAGATGAAAAAGATATTTTGAAATGTATTGATGTACTGACTAATCATGGTACTTTAAAAAATGATTTTATTTATATAAAAGAAACGTATGAAGGCTATGAATTAAATGATATCGTTCTAGCTAATGCAGCGAGCAAAGAGAGATATTTTGAAACAATTTCTTTAGGCAAATCTTTTAGTAAAATACTCAAGGAAACGTGGGGTTTTGATTTAGAATCAAATTTATCCTATCCAATATGTATTGGAAAAGCTGGTTTATATTTCAAGATCCCTTTTGATAAACTTATTACGTTTTATTTTCAGTCATTTATTTCAAATTTAATAAATATTTGTGTAAAGCATATCCCACTAGGACAAAAAATTGGACAGGACTGCCTATTAAAATCAACATCTATTGTTGAAAATTTTTTTAAAAATTCTAAAAAATTAAAATTAAAAGATATCGGTGGGATAACTTTTAATTTAGATCTACATAGTATTCATCATGAAAAATTAACATCAAGGATTTATATTTCATGAAAAGTTTCAATGGTCCATTGAGGATAGGTATTGGAGGCCCAGTAGGAGCTGGTAAGACTAGTTTAACTGAGGGCTTATGTAATGCATTATCAAATAAGATATCTATGGCTGTAATTTCAAATGATATTTATACCGTTGAGGATGCAGAATACTTAATGAAAAAACAAGCCTTGCCTGTTGAAAGAATAAAAGGCGTTGAAACTGGTGGATGTCCTCATACTGCAATAAGAGAAGACGCATCAATAAACTTGTTAGCAGTTGATGAAATGAAAAATAAATTTCCAGATCTAGATTTGATTTTGATAGAATCTGGAGGCGACAACTTAGCGGCAACATTTAGTCCGGAACTTGTAGATTTAACTATCTATGTTATTGATGTTGGAATGGGAGGTGATATTCCAAGAAAAGGAGGTCTTGCCTTAAAAAAATCTGATCTTTTAATTATAAATAAAACTGATTTGGCACCATATGTAGATGTTAATCTTGAAGAAATGAAAACTGATGTTGAAAAGACTAGAGATGGTTTACCTTATATTTTCGGTCAAATGAAGAATAAAGTTGGTATAGAAGAAGTTTCAAAGTTTTTAGAATTAGAAGGTGGTTTGAATTGTTTTTAATTAAGTATCATACAATCTATCGCCAGCATCACCCAATCCAGGAACAATAAAACCTTTATCATTTAAATCAAAGTCTTTCTGTGCAGTATAAATCCTATAATTAGGATATTTTGTAACAACATTTTTTATACCAATTTCACTTGATAAAAGAGTAACTATAGATATGTCATTACAATCATAACTATTTAAAATTTGGATGGATTTAATAATACTTCCTCCAGTAGCAAGCATTGGATCACATAAAAATACTTTTCTTTTTGATATATTTTTTGGAAACTTTTCGAAATAAGTTTGAGGTCTTAATGATTTTTCATCTCTAAAAATACCTATATAACCTGTTGAACAATATGGAAAAATTTCAGATAAACCATCAACTATAATTGAGCCTGCTCTTAAGATGGAGACAAGGCATGGGTATGGCTCATGAATTTTTATACCTCTATAATTTTCAATTGGTGTTTCAATTTTATGATTATTTACCAATAATTCCTTAAACACTTCAAATCCCATCAAAACAGAAACTTTTTTAGCTAAAGATTTAAATTCACTACTCGATGTATTTTTATTTCGAATAATAGTCATATAGTGATTGATTAATGGATGATCTAAAACTGTAACATTCATAATAATTTAAACTTCAAAATTTTTAAATATACCAGTAAATTTCTTACTTCTTGGCGTTGCAAAGCTATTTCGAGAGGATGTTTTTAAATCTAAATCAATAAATGATTCTGCGAATTTAACAGAAACTGAAATACCTTCAATAACAGGAATATTATATTTTTTTTTCATTTTAATAGCAAAATCAGCCATTCCAGCACATCCTAGAACAAAAATTTCAGTATCAGAATTATCTAAAATTTCTTTAATTTTTTCTTCAATCTTTTGCTCAGTTAATTTCAAATTACTCTCTAATTCTAAAACTGGTATATCAACGGAACTTAAAGAAACACAATTATCATAAAGTCCATAATTTTTTAAATTCTTTTTCAATGCTGGTATTGATCTTTTTAGAGTTGTAATTACTGAAAAATGACCACCTAACATATTTGCGGCATGATAAGAGGCTTCGCCTATGCCAATAACTGGTTTGTCTGTAATGGTTCTGCATGCATCCAATCCCGTGTCATCAAAACATGCGACAATGTATGCGTCATATTCAGGATTAGCTCTTATTTCAGATATAATACCTGGAATGCAAAAGGCTTCATCATAGTAACCTTCAATGCTTTCGGGACCAAATTTAGGATTAATTGAAAATATTTTTGTATTATTTGATGCAAAAGATTTTGCAACCTTATCGATATTGTTTGTCATCAAATTTGATGTATTTGGGTTTATTACGCAAATTTTTTTCAAAATAATAATCTCTCTTTTATTTTTTTCTCATAATCATAAATAAAATTATTGCAATGAATATTGCAAGAAAAGAAATTCCTGTTGTTAAAGTGCCTAGTGCATAAATAACAGGAGTAGTAACTGTCGTTGTAAGACCTTTTAATTCTAGTGGCAATGTGTTTGTTGCTCCCATAACTTGTGATGAACGAGCCAATTCATCATACGATAATGTAAAACCAAAAAGCGCTATTCCAATTACACTAGGTGCTATGATAGGCAAAACAACAAATTTAAACGTTTGCCAAGACGATGCACCAAGATCCATTGATGCTTCCTCAAATGATTTGTCAAATCTATTAAAAATCGCAAACATAATTAATAAACCAAAAGGTAGTGTCCAAGTAAGTTGTGCTCCAAGCCCGCTAGAATACATATTTAATGTTGTTTGGAAATCATTGATTATCCATTGAATACTATATTTATCTCCTAAAAATTTTAAGGTTTCGTCAAGAAGTCTAAATTCTAGCGCAATACCAAGACTTAAAATAATTGATGGTACGATTAAACTTGAAACTGTTATAAGAAATAAAAAATTTGCTCCAAAAAATTTTTTTCTAAAAGCCATTCCAGCGGATACAGAAAGTAAGACTGTTAGAACCATTAAAATTAGACCTAGCAATATTGATCTCCTGAATGCTGAGCCAATATCGACATAACCTCCTCCTTCCCAAAGCTTATGAAACCAATGGAATGAGAACCCATTCATAGGAAAAGTTAATCCTCCTTCGGGACCTTGAAAGCTGAGAACCACAATAGTAAAAGTGGGTCCATACAAGAAAATTACAAAAGCTAAAAAAAAGCCCCAACAAAAATAGTAAGATTTTCCTTTTTTATTTAACATTTATAATTCTTTTCTAATATCTATGAATTTAGTCATAGTCCAAATTAAAAGTAGTGTAATCATTAGAAGAATAACAGCATTAGCGGCTGCAGAGGGCAATTGTAAATAACTCATTTCTACTTGAATGATTTTTCCAATTGAAGCTATTTGCTGTCCTCCCATTATTCCAATGGTTAAGAAATCACCCATTACAACAGTTATTACAAAAATTGATCCAATTATAATGCCGGGTTTACATAGTGGAATAATAATATTTGTCAAAATTTGGAAACCATTTGCACCAGAATCATAAGCTGCTTCGATAAGAGATTTGTCTATTCTTATTAAGGAGTTAAATATTGGCACAATCATAAATAATGTATAAAGGTGTACAAAAGCTAAAATGACAGAAAAATGAGAATATAAAAACCACTCTTGAGGTTCATCAATCACACCAGTTGAGATCAAAAAAGAATTGAATAAACCATTTCTTCCAAGAAGTGGTATCCACGAAATCATTCTTATTACATTTGAAGTCCAAAATGGAATTGTACATATTAAAAACAAGACAATCTGCATTCCTACTGATCTGACATGAAATACTAAAAAATAAGCGACGGTGAATCCAATAATTAATGTAAAAAACCATGCCATAAAACAAAAATAAAAAGTTGATAAATAAGTTTTGAAAGTAACGCAGAGGTCGTTTGAAAATTCAAAGCATTTATTGAAAATATATTTATAATTATCAAAAATAAAATCAGGAATTATGGAGTACTCCGTATAATCCCAAAAACTTACTATGATAGTTAAAATAAGAGGTATTATAAAAAAAAATATGAAAATTAGATAAAATGGAAAAGCTAGTAAAAAATATTTATTGATTTTCATATCTATTTTTTAGATGGAAATTATGTAGAGAGCAATGATAAAATTACTCTCTACATTTTAAAATTAGGAAGCTATCATCTCATTCCATTTTCTAACCATGTATTTGTTTTCATCCATGGTAGCGTTCCAACAAGCAACTGCACCCATACGATCATTATAAGATCCACCGTCTCTTATCTCACCTTTAGACGCAAGTTTTTTTCCAGTCGGTGAAAGTATATCCTGAGCAGCAGGTTTGCCGTTCATCCAATAATCCCACTCATATGCTTTCATGTTTTTCTCTGCAGTTGATAAAACAGCGGAGTAATAGCCTTGTCTGTTTAAGTAAGCTCCCATCCAGCCTGATAAAAACCAATTGATGTATTCGTAACATATGTCGGCTTGTCTTCCTTTAGCAGTTGAAGGTAGTGCAAAACCAGCTGCCCACGCTCTATAACCTTCTTTAAGTGGTTGATAAATACATGGAATACCTTGTGATCTTACAGCTGTTATTGCCGGAGACCACATTGATTGAATTACGACCTCTCCTGAAGCCATTAAATTAACACTTTCATTAAAGTCGCTCCAAAATGCTCTAAATTGACCAGCTTTTTTTGCTTCAGTGAAAATTTTCATAGTTAAGTCAATTTCAGCTTTTGTCATATTACCTTTATCTGGATAAGTATATTCACCCATTGCTTCAACAACCATTGCTGCATCCATAATTCCAATTGATGGAATATTAAGAATACAAGCTTTACCTTTAAATTCTGGGTTTAATAGTTCAGCCCAAGTATTTATTGGTCTTTTGATAAGATCTGGTCTGATACCAAGAGTATCAGCGTTATATACAGTTGGTATTAAAGTTGCGTATCTAGTCGGTTCTTTAGAAAATTCAGTAGAATTCGGGCCTTTAAGGTATAAAACTTTCTTTGGAGCAGTTCCTTGATCACCAATAGTTTTTCCATTTACTTTACCTTCGGTGAATGCAGTTACTACATTACTCCATTCCTTAATCCTATTTGTATCCATACCTAAAAGACTTCCTGATGGTACAAGTTTGGGCATACTAAAATATTCAGAATCAACAATATCAAAGCTGTTTGGTTGTGTAAGAATTGTTTTAACAACTTCATCAGTAGTTTTAGAAATGTATTTAACTTTGATTCCAGTATCCTCAAATAATTTTTTTTCAGGTTCTGATCCCATGTTTACAGCGGTACCCAAATATCGAATAGTAGGAGTACCAGAAGCATGTATCGCTGGAAATCCAGTTATTAAGCCAGAACCAAGAGCTGCTCCAGCCAATGCAGTTGTTGACTTAAGCATGCTCCTTCTAGTTATTTTTTTGTTCATTTTTTTAGACATATCGACTCCTTTGTAAAGCTTAAATATATTATATGTTGACACTAATTTAATCATTAACGAGGATCTTGTAGATTTTTTTTATTAAATGATTAATTTTTTTGCATAAATAGTTTAATGAAATTAAGTTATGATTATTATAATATCTAATCATGCTCATAAAAAAAATTTTAAGACTACATTTTCGAATCGGTTATAAACAATCATGTCTCAACCTTTAGATTTAGAATTAGCAAAACTGCTTAAGAAATATGATAACACCACAGCAGTTAATAACATTGATTTGAAAATTAAAGCTGGATCATATTGTTGTTTGTTGGGACCTTCAGGATGTGGAAAAACTTCAACTCTTCGAATGATTGCTGGTCATGAAGAAATTACAGATGGTGATATACTATTAGGTAATACAATTATAAATGGTTTACCTCCATCTAAAAGAGGTACATCAATGATGTTTCAAAATTATGCTCTTTTCCCGCATTTACATTGTCTTGATAATGTTGCCTTTCCATTAAAAATACAAGGAGAAACAAAAAAGCAAAGACATGAGAGTGCTGAAAAAATTTTAAACATGGTTCAAATGGATGAGTATTTAATGCGATATCCACATCAACTTTCA
Source organism: uncultured SAR116 cluster alpha proteobacterium (assembly GCA_902590245.1). Classification (GTDB taxonomy): domain Bacteria; phylum Pseudomonadota; class Alphaproteobacteria; order Puniceispirillales; family Marisalimonadaceae; genus TMED54. Next base: position 64,832 of record CACIWG010000007.1, read on the forward strand.
GGAGGTCAACAACAAAGAGTTGCTCTTGCTCGTTCTCTGATTACAAGTCCATCAATTTTATTGTTAGATGAGCCCCTATCTGCGTTAGATCCATTTCTAAGGATTAAAATGCGATCAGAACTCAAAAATATTCAAAAAAAACTTGGTATTACTTTTATTCATGTAACTCATTCTCAAGAAGAAGCATTGGCATTGGCTGACATAGTTGTTGTTATGAATAATGGACTTATTGAACAGAATGATTCACCTTATAAAATTTTTAACAAACCAAAAAATGAATTTGTAGCTAATTTTGTAGGTAGTCATAACGTTATTTCTCTCAACAAGAAAAAATTTGCAATTAGAATGGATCAAATCAAAATTTCTAAAACTTCTAAAATAAATAATAACACTATGGTACTTGATGATTTAGAATTCCAGGGTGAAAATGTAAAATTAATATGTTCAAATAAGTCAAGTAAGTTACAAATTCTTATAAAGGATAAAAAATTTTATAAAGAAAAGTTTGAAATTGGTCAAAACGTTGAAGTTCAGTGGGATAAGAACCAAATCCATTTATTGTCATAACTATCAAATAGTTTAGAAAATAAATTACAAAAATTTATTTAAAAAACGAATAATTACATAGACTAAAGATTTTTTACAAATCTATGTAACTTCGATAATATTTTTCTTTCAGAGTTTTCTAAGCCAGTAATGTTTCCTGGAGGCATTGCATAAGATACAATTGCTTGTGAATAAATATTATCAATATGTTTTATAATATCATTTACATTTTCAAGATGAATTTTCTTTGGAGCGTGTGTCATATTTTCCCAGAGTGGTTCTTGTGCATGACACATAGAACATTTAGAAATAATTATTTCTTCTGATGCCAATTTAAGATCTTTTGGAATTTGATCTATGATTGCATTTGCTCTTTCATCAATATTTGCGAGGTTAGGCTTACCTTTTTCAGACAAATACACTGAAAATAGAATTATCATTAATACAGGAACCCAAAGTAAGTAAGGGGGTTTCTTTCCAGAATGTTTTATGTTGAAAAATTGTCTAATCAATGCACCAGTAATTATTATCAATGAAATTATTATCCAGGAATAATCAGTAGCGTATATTGTTGGGTAGTGATTACTTATCATTATAAATATCACAGGGAGAGTTAAATAATTATTATGTAAAGATCTTTGTTTTGCAGTTATCCCGTGAATTGAATCAGGTTTTTTATTTTCGAGTAAACTCTGAACTACTTTCTTTTGTCCAGGAATTATAATCATTAAAACATTAGCTACCATTATAGTTCCTAACATCGAACCAATTTGCATATAAGCTCCTCGGTGTGAAAAAACTTGAAAATATAACCAACTAAAAAATGTAAATACTAGAAGTATGAAGATTGATAGCATTATATTATTTTTATTTACTGTTTTCTTACAAATATAATTGTATAAAACCCATCCTAAAATAATTCCAATTAATGAAAGTGAGATTGCTTCTAAATTTGAAAGATCAAATTTTTCAATTTCAATCATATAAAGATCAGCACTAATATAATAAATTAGAATTAAAAGTAAAAATCCAGAAATCCAAGTAGCGTAAGCCTCCCATTTGAACCAAGTTAGTTGAGACGGAAGTTTATCTGGGGCTACAAGATATTTTACTATTTGGTAGAAGCCTCCACCATGAACTTGCCAAGCTTCACCGTAAGCTTCTTTAGGAATATCTTTTCTTTTTAGTAAACTTAAATCTAAAGCAATAAAATAAAAACTTGATCCAATCCACGCTATTCCTGCAATCACATGTAGCCACCTAACTAAAAATTCAGTCCATTCAAGAAAAATATAAGACACTTTAGCTTCCTCTATAAGTGCTATAACCAAATGGAGAAACTAATAATGGAATATGATAATGACTTTGTTCGTTAATTGAAAAATCAATATTAATCTTGTCGTAAAAAGAATAATTGGAATTTACAATTTCATTTTTTAAAAAATAATCTTTTACGTGAAAAATTAGTTGGTAATTTCCAAACTTAAAATTTTCATTAGTTAGTAGAGGTTTGTCAACACGACCATCTTTATTTGTAGTACATTCTAAAATTTTATTTTTAACTTCATTGTTTAAAAAAAATAATTCTATTAGAATATCTTTTGCAGGTTTGCCAATGCTCGTATCTAATACATGTGTAGTTAAACCAGCCATAAATTTTTATATCATATATGTTAAGGCAAAGAAATGGAAAACGAAAATATCAATTTTGAAAAAAAAAGTTTTAAAAAATCTGAATTTATAACTTTGTTTGCATCAATATATGAGCATTCTGATTGGGTAATTAAAAATATAATTAAAAATAATTTTAATGTTCCAAATACATTACATGAATTAAAATTAAAAATGAAAAATGAGGTAAATAATAGTTCTGAAAATTTAAAATTAAAGTTATTAAGATCTCACCCTGAACTTGGTATAAAAAAAAATGAAATTTCTAGCCTTACTCAGTCGTCTCAAGCTGAACAAAAATCTGCAGGTTTAGATCAATGTTCTGAAGAGGAATATGAAGAAATTAAATCACTAAATAGATTATACAAAGAAAAGTTCGATTTTCCTTTTATAATAGCCGTCAAAGGTCTTAATAGATCAGATATAATCAAATCAATGAAAAATAGAGTAAAAAATAATTATCAAGAAGAGTTTTCAACTGCAATAAATGAAGTTCACAAAATCGCTAAAATTCGATTAGATGCTCTAGAGTTATAGTTTTTTTATTATTGGTGCATCAAATATTGTAATAAAAGGCAAATCTTTTTCCCATTTTTGTATTTCAACTAGAGTAGAATGAGCCGATGGACCCTGGCTTAAAGATGAACAACCAATATCATCAGTTAGAACATTAGGATTCCCGTGAATGCAAAATGTGTCATCATCATTTGCAGGATTATACCAAGCACCAACTGGAAGAAATACAACCCCTTCCATTACATCATCAGAAATTCTTATACCTGCTAAACATGCACCTCTATCATTAAAAACTTTAACAACATCATTATTTTTCAAGTTTCTTATTTTTGCGTCATTTGGATTTATTAAAAGTGGTTCTCTTCCATGGATTTTAGATTTTTTACTATGTTTACCGTTATCAAGTTGACTATGTAGTCTATTTTCAGGTTGACCAGAAATTACATGTAATGGATATTTTTTTGTTAAATTTGAACCTAGCCATTCCTTTGGTTCTAACCATTTAGGATGACCTGGGCAATCAGAGTAGTTAAAACTATCTACCTCATCTGAAAAAATTTCAATTTTTTTAGATCGATTTGATAAAGGAAATTGTTTAGGTTTTTTTACAAAATCTTCCATTAATATTTGTTCGTGTGTAGGTTTTAAAACTTCAAAGAATCCTCCATTCCAAAATTGATCAAAATCAGGAAGATAAAAATTATTTTCTCTAGCACTTTCTTTTGCCTCGTCCCACAAAGTCTTGAGCCATTCTTCTTCATTTTTATTTTCTGTAAATTGCTCTTTAAAACCTAGTTTTTCTGAAATTAAAGAAAATATATCAAAATCATTTCTTGAATTTCCTATAGGATCTATCGCCTTATGCATTGGGGAAACGGTTTGTTCCCAATGTCTGAAACCAATATCATTTCTTTCAAGTGTTGTTGTAGTTGGTAATATTATATCAGCATGTCTTGCAAGGCTATTCCACCATATTTCATTTGTAATAATTGTATCAGGTTTAAATGTAGCTTTTCTTAATTTTGATAAATTCATTTGATGATGGAATGGGTTACCTCCAGCCCAGTAAACTAATTTTATATTTGGATATTGATATGTTTGACCGTTAAATGTAAAGTTTTTTCCAGGGTTGAGTAACATATCTGAATATCTTGCGACAGGGATGAAATCTGTTATCTTATTTTTGAATTGATCCAATGCAGGCCATTTAAAATGTTTAACGGGATTTCCAATTCCATTTTCAGCACTATAACCTAAACCAAAACCACCACCAGGTTGACCAATTTGTCCTATCATGGCTGCTAAAACAACTATCATCCAATGTGGTTGTTCACCATATTGTTGTCTCTGAAGTGACCATGAGCCAGAAATAAGAACTTTTTTATTTTGAATTATATCAATAATTTTGTAAAAAACTGTTTTATCAAGTCCTGTTATAGTTTGAGCCCATTCAGGGTCCTTTTTGATTCTATCATTTGTGCCAAGAAGATAATCTTTAAATTTATCATAACCATGACAATGTGTTTTTAAAAATTCTCTATTACATAGATTTTTATTTTCTAACAAATAAGCAAGACCAAGCATAAAGGCTGTATCGGTGCCTGGTCTGATCTTTAACCACTCGGCATTAACTAATTTATCAGCCTCAAAATTTGTAGGACTTATATTAAAAAATTTTACATTTCTTTTTTTACATTTGTTTAAAAAAGTTTTTGTTGTATGAAAGCCCACACCTCCTGAAGTCACTTGAGAGTTTTTTAATGGCAAACTACCAAACATTAAGATAACATCCGTATCCTTTGAAATACTATTCCAATCAGTATGTTGATCTAAAAATTTTCTATAAGACATTCCTATCACGTGTGGAATGATTGTTTCACTTGCTGCATAAGAATACGTGGTTACGGATTTTACATAACCACCAAAACAATTAAAAAAACGGTGTAATTGACTTTGAGCATGATGAAATCTTCCTGCCGATGCCCAACCATAAGATCCTGCAAAAATAGATTTATTAGTAAAAATATTTTTAACTCTATTTAATTCTTTTGAAACTATATCTATAGCCTCTGCCCATGAAATCTCAATAAATTCATCATTTCCTCTTGTTTCTCTTGCTCTATCAGAGGCTATATTATTATTTTCACTTTCATTTAAATAATCATGATACCAACCAGCTCTAACGCAAGGATTTTGAATTCTTAATTTATCATTTACAGCATCAATCATGCCTTCTGAAATTAAAGAGGGGTTTTCATCTTTTTCGTAAGGATCAAGAGATATAAGCTTATTATTTTTTACTTGAGGGTAATAACTTCCCCAATGAGCACTTGTTGTTTTAATTTTCATAATTAATTTATTTTTTCTATAATTAATGGTTCTAAAAAGTTTGCTATATGAACAGCTTTAATTTCAGATTGGTCTTTGATTTGAGCTCGGCACGAAGTACCATCAGCTATAACAGTTGGATTTTTATACTTTAAAATAGAAGGTATTAGCTTCGCCATTGCCATCTTTATTGATACCTCATAAGTTTCTTTATTGTACCCAAATGAACCGGCCATTCCACAACAGCTTGTTTCTATATTTTCCAGCTGAATTTTAGGAATTTTTTTCAAAATTTCTACAATTGGATTTACAACATCAAAGGCTTTTTGGTGACAATGTCCATGAAGTAAAACTTTATAATTGTATGGTTTAAAATTGAAGTTGGATATTTTTTTAAATAAGAGTTCTTCAAATGTGAAACTATTTTGTGAAAGTAAAAGCGCTTCTTTACTTTTTATCAAAGAGGGCAACTCGTCTCTGAAAGATAAAATGCAAGATGGTTCTAATCCAACAACTGGAATGCCTTTTTTTAAAAAAGGCAAAAATGTTTTTAAAATATTTTCGTACTCATTTTTTGTTTTGTCTATTAATCCATAAGTTAGAAAAGTTCTACCACAACATAAATTTTTATTATTAATTTTTGGAAGAAATGGACTAAAACCCAATTTCTTTAGAACCCTTATTGCAGCTCTTATATTTTCAGGTTCATGGAACCTATTAAAACTGTCAGGAAAAACAATTACAGGATTTGTCATGTTTTTATCAAGTTCAGAATTTAATTCATTATCTTTAAAATAATTCATTTTAGTTAAAGGAATATCTCTTTTTGCTGAAATATTTAAGAAAGCCTCATTAATAAAATTTAAAATCTTTAACTTCTGTAAAAGTTTTAAAATTGGATAAAAATAACTCAGGTATTTACTGTATTTTGGTAAGTATGCTACCAATTTTTGTGATAAAGAAAGCCCATATTTTTCGTGACGTAGTCTTTCTATTTCAATTTTCATTTTTGAAATATCAACACTCGTGGGACATTCTTTCTTACATGCTTTGCATGAAACACAAAGTTTCATAGTTTCAAACATTTCTTTTGAAGTAAGTGCATCATTTTTAAACTGACCAGTTAAAGCTAATCTAAGAGTGTTAGCTCTTCCTCGTGGTGAATCTTTTTCATCTTTAGTCACTCTGTACGAAGGACACATAACTCCATTTTCTAATTTACGGCATGAACCATTATTATTACACATTTCAATAGCGCCTTGAAAACCATCAGATTTTCCTGGCCATGAAGACCAATCCATAACCGTTTTTATGTCTAAGGCTGAGTAAGCAGGAGAATATCGAAATAAATTTCTATCATCCATTTTTGGTGCATCTATTATTTTTTCTGGATTAAAAATTCTATTAGGGTCAAATAAATCTTTTGCCTGTCTAAAAATATTATTAACTTTTTTATCAAACATTTTTTCAATGAATTCTGATCTAACAATCCCATCTCCATGCTCACCTGAAAAAGAGCCTCCAAATTTTTTAACTAAGGCACAAGCTTCTTCTGCAATCATTCTCATTTTTTTAACATCTTCATTAATTTTCATATTTAAAACGGGGCGGACGTGCAAACATCCTACTGAAGCGTGAGCGTACCAAGTGCCGTGCACATTGTATTTTTCAAAAATTTTCATTAAACCATCAGTATATTCAGCTAGGTTTTTAAGATTTACAGCACAATCCTCTACAAAAGAAACGGGTTTACCTTCACTTTTCATAGACATCATTATATTCAATCCAGATTTTCTCATTTCTGTAAGGCGAGATTGATCTTTGTCATTTAGTATTTTTACAACTCCTCCGGTTTTAGCTTTACTATCCCAACTAAAACCAAGGTCTTGCATCATTTTTTCTAATTCATTTAATTTATCTAAGTTTTTAGTTTGATTTTTATCTGCAAACTCAACAACGAGTAATGATGCTGGATTTCCCACGACAATATCTTTAACAGTTTGCTTAAAAATTTGAATATCATTGGCCAATTTTAACATTGTGTCATCTATTAATTCTACTGAAACTGGATTCAATTTTACTATATGCTGAGCAGCGTCCATTGACTCATAAAATGAAGGAAAATGACATACTCCCATTACTTTTTTACTAGGTAATTCTGATAATTTAAGTTTAATTTTTGTGAAGTATCCCAAGGTCCCTTCAGATCCAACTAGAAAATGAGATAGGTTTATACCATCACCTTTTTTACCATTTGGTCTGTAGGACATAGCATCTGGCAAAAGAGCATCTACATTATATCCTGCGACTCTTCGTAATACTTTTGGGAAATCATTTAAAATTACATTCTTATTTTTCTTTACCAGTTCATACAATTTAAAAATGTTATTGTTAAAAACATTCGAATTAGAATTATTTTTTAGTTTATCAATATCTATATCACCAAAACAATATTCTTTTCCGTCATTCAGTATTGCTTGAATTGACAATACATTATCTCTCATCATTCCGTATTTAAGAGATCTTCCACCACAGCTATTATTTCCAGCCATTCCTCCAATGGTAGCTCTACTAGATGTTGATACATCTACTGGAAACCAAAGACCAAAGGGTTTTAAAAATTTGTTAAGTTCATCTAAAACAATTCCTGGTTCGACAGTACAAGTTTTATTGTTTTCATTAAAATCAATAATCTTATTAAAATATTTTGAATTATCAATTACAAGTGAACGATTAACTGTTTGACCACATTGTGAAGTGCCCCCTCCACGTGGAAGAATTGAAATATTATTATTAAGACAAAAATTAACTGCTTTAATTACATCATCTTTAGATTTAGGAATAAATACAGCTAAGGGTTGAATTTGATAAATTGATGCATCTGTTGAATACCTTCCTTTTGAAAATTCGTCATCATAAAATTCTCCATTGGTAAGGGTTTTTAATTCAGAAAGAGGTACTGGTGCGAAATCTTTTGGCATTTAAAATCTTATGTTTTAAAAAAGGTGTTATTTGTATTTAATACATATATATATATTCTTATAATATTAAAGATTTAACAAGGATTAATAATGAGTGATCGAAAATACAAACCTGGTAAACACTTTTTACAATTGCCTGGACCATCTAATGTACCAGATAGAATTTTGAATGCTATGTGTTATCCTACAATTGATCACAGAGGTCCAGAGTTTTCAGAGTTAGCATTGAAATGTCTTGGTGGTATCAAGACAATCTTTAAAACAGAGAACCCTGTTATTATTTTTCCAGCATCAGGAACAGGAGCTTGGGAAGCTGCTTTAGTTAACACATTAAATGATGGAGATAATGTTTTAATGGTTGAAACTGGACATTTCGCATCTCTTTGGAATAATATGGCACTAAAATTAGGTCTTCAGGTAGAACTTTTAAAGACAGATTGGAGACAAGGTTTAGATCCTAACGAAATAGAAAAAAGATTAAGAATTGATATTGATAAAAAAATTAAAGCTGTTTGTATAGTTCATAATGAAACTTCAACAGGATGTGTTGCTAATGTAAAAGCTGTTAGGGATATTTTAGATGATTTAAACCATGATGCATTATTAATGGTTGACACAATTTCCGGTTTAGGATCTATAAATTATGAACATGATGAATGGGGTGTTGATATTACTATTTCAGGATCTCAAAAGGGATTAATGCTGCCACCTGGGCTATCATTTAATGCAATTTCTGAAAAAGCAATTAATGTCTCAAACAAATCAACTTTTAAAAAATCTTATTGGGATTGGAATGAACATCTAGAATGTAATAAGACAGGTTTTTTTCCATACACTCCTGCTACAAATCTGCTGTTTGGACTCAAAGAAGCTATTGATATGCTTCATGAAGAGGGACTTACTAATGTTTTTAAAAGACATGCAAGATATTCAAAAGCTACTAGAATAGCTGTTGAGGCATGGGGTTTAGAAGTTTATTGTCAAAATTACGAAAGGTTTTCTGATGTGTTAACTGCAGTATTAGTACCTGAAAACAAAGATGCTGATCAGTTAAGAAAAATTATATTAGAAAATTTTAATATGTCCTTGGGAAATGGATTATCCAAACTAAAAGGTAAAGTCTTTAGAATTGGTCATCTAGGTGACTTTAATGATATAAGTCTTTTAGGAACATTAAGTGGAGTCGAAATGGGTTTAGATTTAATACAAATACCTATTAGAGAAGCTGGAGTTGAAAAGGCAAGAGAGTACTTAAAAGAAAATTTATAAACATGAGTAAATTTAGTTTTTTTAGCGATTTAGTAAATACTTTATTTGATAAAAAGAATAGAAAAAAAAATTTTAGTTCTCTTTTTGAAAAAAAACAAAACAAGTCTCTTTTAGAATATATAGAAAATGTCAATGATGCTAAAGGAGAGATTTCAGCATTAAATTATTCAGAAGAACTATTGGACATTTTAAGTAAATGTGATCAAAAGACATTGATTAGTTTTTTTGAATATTTGGAAAAAGATTATGATTTAGAAATTAATTCAATAGAAGAAGTTTTAAAAAATTATAATAAGAAAAAAGAATACAACTTTTACAAAGACATAAAAAAGATTTCTGAATCAAAACGCTCAGAGATATTCCGACGTTTGAATTCAACTCAACATGGAACGATCAACTTAGTAAGATTAAGAGAAAAGTTGCTTGAACTTTTAGATAAACATCCAAATTTTCAAAAAATTGATTTTGATTTATCATCTTTATTCAAGGATTGGTTTAATAGAGGTTTTTTGATATTAAAACCAATTGATTGGGAGACACCTGCTAATATTTTAGAAAAAATTATTGAATATGAAGCTGTTCATCAAATAAAATCTTGGGACGAATTAAGATCTAGGTTAGAGCCACAAGACAGAAAGTGCTTTGCATTCTTTCATCCAGCTATGGAAGATGAGCCTTTAATATTTATAGAAGTAGCTTTAACTGAAGATATACCTGAAAAAATAAACCAAATTCTTAATCCTGATAGGACAATGATTAATAGTGAAGAAGCGAAAACAGCTGTTTTTTATTCAATTTCCAACTGCCAAAAAGGTTTACAAGGAATTTCTTTTGGCAATTTTTTAATAAAGCAGGTTGCCAAAGATTTACAAAATAATTTTGAAAATTTATCTAAATTTGTGACCTTGTCACCAGTCCCAGGATTTAGTAAGTGGTTAAAATCGAATGATACGACTTTGTTTGATAAAATGCATAATAAATTATCTACTACTAAAATTCAAAAAAATGAAATTATATTGAACGAAAGTATTTTAAAATATTTCTTTATCTCCAAAAGATTAGATTATTTACCAAATGATCCTGTTGCAAGATTTCATATAGGAAATGGAGCAATTTTAGAAAGAATTAATTTTCTATCTGACACTTCTGAGAAAGGATTAGAACAATCTTTGGGTTTTATGGTCAATTATTTATATAATTTGGAAGAGGTTGAGATAAATCATGAAAAATATGTTATTGATAAAAAAATTAATACCTCTAAAAGTCTAGAAAAAGAATTTGTAAAATTAAATATTGAGATAGGATAAAAATGAAAAAAATTATTTACTTGCTAACAACTATTTTATTAACTTTTTTTTCTAATAATAGCTTAATTGCTTCTGAAAATAAAGATCAATACTCTTGTAAGCCAAAGCATGCTGCAGCTATTCGTTCTAATGGCATACAAACTTTTAAAATTAAAGGTAATGAACAACCTGTATTA